>NZ_JBIPMN010000172.1:0-5464 GCF_044369115.1 Vulcanococcus sp.
CGGAGGTTACTACATCATCAGTCTGACTGACAGCCAGCCCAAACCATTTGCCGTTCCTTATCAGGCGATAACACTCAGCGACAACATCACAGTCTGCAGCCTGCGCAATGGCGACACCATCACAGGCTCAGAAGCCAACGACGTTATCGATGCCTTACCGCAGCCCCAACAGGCCAACCAGAGCTATCCGGGCGTTGTGATCAATGGTGGCAGTGGACGCAATGTGTTGCTCGGCACTCCCGGACCCGACACGATCACAGGCGGAAGCAATGACGACACATTGATTGGCCGTGGAGGAACCGACAATCTCATCGGAGGTGCTGGAAACAATAGCTTCCTTCCTTGGCCGGATCTCACAACAGCCACGAGCCTTTCCAATACAGCAATCAGCGGCAGCAGTGGACTGGATGTTGTTTATCTGCGCGGCAATAAAGACCAGTTCAGTAGCACAACCGGCTGCACTCGCACCAGCTGCAATGTGAGTGCCAAAGGGGGCACGCTGAGCATGAATGGCGTTGACGTGATCATCTTCAAAGACGGGAGGGTGGATCTGCCATGAGCCAATCCAACCAGTCTGGATATCCGATCCTTGCCAGATGGACTCCGTGCCATTTTGGGCGAGATAATGGAGGCATCAAGGGGCCTCAAATGGCACCGGTTTCGCCAAGAAAACGAGCTGGCACAGGCGGTTTCAGCATGCCAGAAGTGCTGGTCTCCTCAGCGCTGCTGGCGTTTGTGGTAGCGAGCTCAACACAGCTTTACATCAACTCGGGCTCAACGATCCAGAAATCCAGCCTGCGGGATGCGGTGAACGCGCGCATTGCCGAAGATCTTGAGGAGCTGAGGCGGGAAAGCTGGCGCTGGGCTTGTGAAGATGGCAGCGAAGGTGGCATCCCTACAGCCTGCACGGGAAGCACGGCTGATGCCGATAAACCGGTGGCTTACAAAACAGGCCGAAGCGTGTACAGCACATTTGCTGAACTTGCTCGGTACAAGCAGGCCTGTGGATTTGGAACGAACTCGAGCCGCATCTCTCAGACAACCGCTGCACTAATGCAACAGGAGCGCACATTGGCCGATGGTTCAAAAGCGTTCCCCAGCGGGCCAGTCACCCTCAGCTGGAGCAAAAACCTCCCCGCCAATACAACCGCCCCGGCACACACTGCCTCCGTGAACATTCAACGAACGATCACTGTGAACAGCTCGGATCAAAACCAGCTAGATGTGAGCTACAGCACGACAGCCATATCACCAGTTCAGGTCTCTCTGAACGCCTCGCTCACTCCACAGGCCCTGAGCTGGTGTCCCTGAACCACTCAATCACCAAGACCAATCACCTGCTCAAGCACAATGCGCTGTACGCGCTCACCCTGAGCAGTTCCGAACTGCTGCTCAATCCTTAGCACCAACAAACCAGACCGACTATCCAGACAAGCCGAAAAAGGCTGCTCTGATGACTTTGCCACATCCACAACAGTCGTACTGCCAGTAGAAGCCAAATGGGTGAGACATCCGCTCCAAATCTGAGGTTTCACAGCCAAGCCATCAATGACCACCCGATTGAGTGACTGAGCTCCCCCACTGATCAAGCCATCCAAACCAAACGCAGGTCCGCAACGCATCAGCACTCGGCCTCGCCAGATCGCGCTTGGAGCCGCACCCACCGAATAGGTGATCGGCCCTGCACCCGTACGCAGGTGCAATACGGGGATTCGCCCCGCCAGGCTGCAGCCGTGCCGCTCCAGCTCCGGCGTTGTGCTCACAGCATGGGCCTGGGCCAGATCGTGTTGCACCAGCTCCAGGGTGCGTCGCTGAGCGGCACGCTCCCTCAACAACCTTGAGAAACGTGCTCCGTTGTGCCGATCCGCCATCAGCCCCTGCAGCATCACACCACTGAGCGCCAGGCCCAGGCTGAGCGAGAGCAGCAGTTCCACCAAGGAAAAGCCGCCCATGCTCCTAAAGCGCAGGGTCGAGATCACAGCGACCGCTCTGGTAACGGCCCAGCCGGGTGATCCCAAGCGGCAAGGCCATCACCAGACAGCGTTGCAGCGTTGTGCCGGAGCTCGTTAGCACTGCGGTACCTCCATCGAGCACCAGTCCATTGCTGCTGAAGCGCAGGACAGCCGGGAAGTTATGCACCAGCTGCACTTCCCCCGCCGCAATGGGCTCCTTGATGGTCTCGAGCGTTTGCAGGCACGGCGCAAGGCTGCTTCCACTCGGCGGAGCCCATCCCTCAGGCTGGAGGCTCACACCACAGGGTCTCCCCAGCTTCTGAGCCTCGGCCCGGCCGCGCTGGATGCCCTGATCCAGCCGGCGAGTAGCGGCTTCAAGCCGCTGACGGGCCAGGGTTTCGCTGCCCCCGCGCCAGCCCAACACAGCCAACAGACCAACAATGGCGATCCCCACCAGGAGCTCAGCCAACGAGAACCCGTCGGGTTGCTGACGATTAACCCGGACCATCACGGCAAGTCCTCCACCTGGCTGTCGGTGAGCGGCTCATCCACCGGGCAGGCGGTTCCCAGGCCAGCCGTGGTGACCAAACGCTCGCGCACGACAGCTGACTCCCCGGCAAACCGCCAGCGAAGCCGCAGCTCATCGGGCTCCTCACCCAGCACCACCTCGCGCTGCAGCTGCGGTGGAGCCGGTACAGAAGCCGCCATCTCCCTGAGCTGCTCAGAGCTCACAGCACACGAGTCGACTGCCTCCACGGCTCGTCGCCAATAAGCCTGCAACTGCAAGCGGTCGAGCTCGATCCTCTCGATCCGCTGTTGACGGAGCTCACCTTGCTGAACGCTGCTGGCCGACTGGGCAAACAGCTGCAGTGAGCCGCCGGAGGCAGCGGTGAACACTGCCGCGGCCACCATCACTTCCACCAACTGCATCAACCCAGCTCCTTCACGCCCGTGGTGCCGAGCCAGTAGCGTCGCTTCAGGCCGCCGTCTGGAAGCTGGAGCTGCAAAGCACCACCACCGGCCTGCGGCGTCCAATCCACCAGCTGGAGCGGCTGGCCATCGATCCATAGCCGTTGGAGGGCATCTGAATCCAACCCGGATGGGCAGGGTTCGCGCAGCGCTTGCAAGCGCCAATCCGCCAGAGGCACCGCTTTGAGGCAGGCAAGGCGCCCATGGAAGTCAGCCGCTAATCGCTGCGCCCCTGAGGCCAAGCGATCTTCCGCCTGAAGGCGCATGCGCTCAGCCGCCTGCACCTGACGAGTGTGCAGCACCAGCGTCTGCAGCGACAGGCTGCTGAGCAGCAGCACCAGGGCCCCGGTGATCGACAGGGGCAACACAAATCCGGCGTCCCGGGCCGGGTGAACACGCAGAACCATGGAGCATTCCGGCAAACCATGGGCTGAGCATTCCCCCCACGGCTACAACGGAGCCATCGGCAGCATGGCTGCGATGGCCGAAGGGCTCGACCGCGACATCGAACTGCTGGAGATCCACGAAGTCTCCGCCTGGCGCCAGCAGCTCGGGGCGGCCGCCGCAGGCCTGCTCACAGCAGGGCCGATTGGCTTGATTGCCTCCTTGATCACCTTTCGCAAGCTGGAAGGCAACTGGCTGCCCTGGACGCTGATCGGCGTGCTGGCAGCACCACCACTGGCCTACGGCCAGTGGCGCGGGGTGGACGCCCTGCAGCGGCTCAGGGCCGGTGCTGATGAGCAAGCGGCGGCTGATCTAGCGGCTGAGCAACTGATCACCGAATCCGATCGCATTGCCCGCAGCTGCGCTCTGGCACAGCGCAATGGCAGCAACAACGGCCCCATCCGCAACCCACTCGATGGCAGCGATCTGTTCTGCGATCCCAGCCACCCCACCACGGTGGTGATCACCAGCCGCAGCTTTGCACCGTTGCAACAGCCCCGCAGTTGCGGCAGCAGCACACTGGCGGCGGGCACCAGCGCGGCGCAATGGCTGGTGTCACCAGCGGGAACACTGGTGTGCCAGGCGATTGCCAGCTCCGGCTTCTTGTGGTGGAAGCAGGGGGTGATCAACCGCCAGGCGCTCTACCGCCGCTGCACCGAAAACCTGCGCCGGGAAGCCCGCACCGGCTTCAGCCGCACCGCACACCAGCTCGGCCTGCGCGACTACTGCGCTGAAGAGCGCGCTGTGCTGGCCCGCGATCGAATCAGGGGGCTCCCGTAGACACTGGCGCGTTGGTTGCCGCAGCTTGCAAACAAGCCGGTAGAAAAGCCCACCAGCTCAGGGTGGAGGTGCATTGCTGCGGGTTCTCGCAGGGAAGCGATGAGCAACGCTGCGTGGGCCGGCCACCGAGCTCCACCACAAACGTGGTGGGCAATTCCCGCAGGATGCCCATCGACGAGATCGTGCCAACCTTGGCGTTGCGAAGGATCGCGGCCCGCAAACCTTCCACCCGCAGGTCGCGACCCCGGGCTAACAGCGGACGGAAGGCCTGGGTTTGCTGCTGCAGGAAGGCCACGCCGGCCGGCGAATAGAGGAAATTGGCAAGGGGCACGAGCCCCACGGCGTACGGCTTGGCTAAGGCAGCCCGGAGCTGATCGTCGGGCCAGCCGGAATTGGCCGCCAGCTGCAACAGGCGCCGATCGCTGAACGTGCCATCGGCCACGAACTGCTGCAGGGCGGCGTAAGGAATGGTCCAGAGCTCGGCACCACTAGCGAGCCGCAAGGTCTGGGTGGCGCCGGAAGGCTCCAGCGACGCTGGCGGCTGGATCACGGGACCAGCAGGAGCTGGAGCGGAGGCCGCTGGTGGCTGCTCAGCGGCAGATACGGCGTGGAGACCCATGCACAGGCCAACGCCAAGCAGAGAAGCGGCAGCCTTTGAAGCGCGGGTCACTGGTTGAGCTTGAGCACGGCCATGAAAGCCTCCTGGGGCACATCCACCTTGCCCATCGCCTTCATCCGCTTCTTGCCCTTGGCCTGCTTCTGCAGCAGCTTTTTCTTGCGGGAGATGTCGCCGCCATAGCATTTCGCCAGCACGTCTTTTCGCATGGCACTGATGCTTTCAGAGGCGATTACGCGGCTACCGATGGCCGCCTGAATCGGGATCTTGAACTGCTGGCGGGGGATCAGCTCCTTGAGTTTCTCCACCAGGCCTTTACCCACGTTATAAGCCTTGTCGCGGTGCACGATCGTGGTTAGCGGATCAGCCTTCTCGGCATTGATCAACACATCCAGGCGCACCAGATCGTTTTTTCGATAGCCGATCAGTGAATACTCCATCGAGGCGTAACCCTTCGTGCGGCTCTTCATCTGATCGAAGAAGTCAGTCACCACTTCAGCCAGCGGCATCTCGTAGTGCAGGGTCACCCGATCGGTGGTGATGTATTTCATGTCGATGAATTCACCACGACGCTCCTGACAGAGCTCCATCAACGTGCCGTTGTAGGTGTTGGGGGTGTAGATCTCGAGCTTCACATAGGGCTCTTCGATCGATTCACGCTTCTGGGGATCCGGCAATGTGGCGGGGTTGTCCACCATCATCG
>NZ_JBIPMN010000262.1:0-2521 GCF_044369115.1 Vulcanococcus sp.
CCAATCTCCGCACCCTCTCTCCATGGAAACGGGGGGGGTCAAAAGTATAACAAACAGCCTCCCCTCAACTAGATTCAGGAGCGCAAATTATGCAGGAAGTGCATCGCCGTTGGTCTGGCGAACGCTGAGCGAGCGGGCTGTCTCCAGGGTCTGACCAACCCTGACCAACCCCTGGACAGCCGTCCGCGAGGCGGCTGCCATGGCCGCCCAACTCAAGACCTGGCCTCCAAGGCACCCAGGCGTTCCTCCAGCAGCCTGAGCAGCTCCGCACGCGCCAACGGCAGGGCAAACGGCCCCTCCTCGTAGCGGGCCTCCACCGCAAACACCTGAAGCGCCAACAGCGCTGCCGGAAGGTTTTCACCCAGCTGCGCCGACAGCCGGCCCAAATCATGGGTTCGCTCTGGCTGTTGGTCCTGCAGTGCCAGCGCCGCCTTCAGCAGTTTCTCCAAAGCCTGCTGGGCCTGAAACCCCCATTCCTCATCCGGGTAATCGGCTGAGAGATTCAGCCGCATCGCCTGCAAATGCCGCCGCACGATGCGCAGCAACAGGTCAGCGTCGTCAGCTGGCGACATACAGCACCCTCCCTTCACGGGCGACATCGCCCATCACATGCCAGCGGGAACCGGCCAGCCGCTCCGCATCGGCCGCGCCCTGAACCACAAGATCCACATCGACGGGCAGAACGCCCAGCAGTTCGCGGTAGTGCAGCCAGCGCTGGGTTTTCAAGGCCGGATCCAGGCTCGCCTCACGGGTGATCACCGCCAAATCCAAATCCGAATCAGCACGGCCGCTACCGCGGCCCCGCGACCCGAAGGCCAGCACCGCCTGCACAGTGGCGTCGTCGCAGAGGCGCCGCAGGCCGTTGTGCAGCGCAGGCAGATGCTCCAAGCCAGGGCCCAGGGGCAGCACCTCGCCCAATGGCTGCGGCGTCAACCAGGGGATCGCCGGCGGCTGGAAAGCAGGCTTGGCAGCAGGGGTAGCCACGACCTCAAACTAGCCCTAGAAGGTTGGACAGGGGCGCAATCATGAGACAGGTCGCCAACCCAGCAGGGGAATGAGCACACCATCTCGCCCAACAGGTGCTCCAGATGCCCGCTCTCGCCTGTCGGAGCGTGGAATCGATCCTGCTGATGTGGTCGATGCCCTTCGCCAACCAACAACACTGCCTTGGCCAGAACGGTTCAGACTCCTGCATCCAAAGCGCAGCCCCGAAGCACCCACGGCCGTGGAGCTTGTGGGCGAGCTTCGGGACGAGGAGCAACCAAGCAGAAAGCCCCTAAAGTGAGCCCATGAGGTAGAGAGCCAGCATGAAGCAACTGAACCTTCAGACATTGCAGATCAGCGAAAAAATCGAGCTCATGGAGAAACTATGGGCATCCCTGCAGCAGATCAGTGATTCAGCCGCTCTGATTCCCGATTGGCATGAAGCTGTTGTCAGCAGACGCTTGGAAAAGCTGCAACGCGGCGAAGACACAATCCTTGACTGGGAAGAAATCAGGCTGAGCCTGAACAGCAACGCCTAAGCCCCATAAAAGCCCTTGAAGACAATTCGACTCAGCAGTTCAGCATCGCAAGATTTGCAGGCTGGGCATCAGTTTTACGAGCTTCAAAATGAGGGACTTGGACGCCATTTTCTAAATTGCCTAACGGAGGACATTGATCAACTTGCGATCACTGGCGGCACGCACATCCAACCATTCTCCAACGTGCACCGCTCCTTATCCAAACGCTTTCCATTTGCGATCTACTACACCAGGACCGACAACACATTGACCGTTATTGCGGTGCTGGACTGCCGGCAAAATCCGCGATCGATCATCAACCGCTTCACTTAAAGCCGTTGGCGCAACTGCAGCCAGATGCCATTGCTGGAGCGAAGGGTTAAGCGGCCCACCAAATCCGGGCTGTGGTTTGGATCGGGCAGCAGCTCATGGGCGCGCACCAATTCCCCCAGCACCAGCAGCGCCTCCTGCAGGGCGAAGGCCGCGCCCGGACATTTGCGTGGGCCCAATCCAAACGGCAGCCAGGCATCGCGGGCCCAGCGCCGATCGGCCTCCGTGGCTTGGCCGGCGAGAAACCGCTCCGGGCGGAACTCCTGGGGATCCTGCCAGTGCTGCTCATGGCGCTGAATCACCCAAGGCGAGAGGGTGAGCAGCGCCCCCATCGGACAGCGACTGCCGTTGAGCTCCGCCTCCTGCGAAGCCTCACGGATGAAAAACGCCACCGGCGGATAGAGGCGCAGCGTTTCGTTGAACACCGCCGTGCCGTAGGACATCAGCTTTAAGTCGTCGAAACCCAGCGGACGCTGCTCGCCCCCCAAAGCCAGCTGCACCTCCTGGCGCAAGCGTTGCTGCGCCTCAGGGAAATGGGCCAACAAATAACAGGCCATGCCCAGGGCGCTGGCGGAGGTTTCGTGGCCCGCCAAAAACAAAAAACACACCTGATCCACCAGCTCCTCGCCGCTGAAGCGGCGGCCGCTCACGGGGTCTTCTGCCTCCAGCAACGCCTGCAGCAGATCCTG
>NZ_JBIPMN010000101.1:0-9598 GCF_044369115.1 Vulcanococcus sp.
CGAGGCGGCCAAGGTGGGCGGCATTGCCGGGCAGCACAACGCCAGCCACGGCTCCCTGCTGCTCGACGACCAGGTGGTGGAGGGAGCCGTGGGCTGCCTGATCAGCGGTGCCTGGCGCATCGATCCCGTGGTAGCCCAGGGCTGCCGCCCGATCGGCCCGGTGTTTGAGGTGGAGAAGGCCGAGCGCAATGTGGTGCAGCGGCTCAGCGATGGCGATCACCAGGGCACCCCTGTGGCCTGCCTGCAGGCGATCCTGGAGCAGCTCAATCCAGAGGAGCGGGAGCTCGTGCGCCATTCCCTGTTCCTTGGGGTGGCCAAGAGCAGCTTTCAGCTGAGTAGCAGCGACACCCCCGATGACGCCGCCTTTCTGGTGCGCAATTTGATCGGAGTCGATCCCCGCACCGGCTCCGTGGCCGTGGGCGAGCGGCTGCGCGTGGGCCAACGGGTGCAGTTTCAGCTGCGGGATGCCAACGCTTCTCGCCAGGAGCAGCGGCAGCTGCTCAGCCGCCAACGCCGCCAACAGCCGGAACCACTCGCCGCTCTGCTGTTTGCCTGCCTTGGCCGCGGTGAAGGGCTCTACGGCCAACCCGATGGCGACGTGAGCGCCTGCCGCGAGCAGTTTGAGCAGGTGCCGGTGGCCGGAGCCTTCTGCAATGGCGAGATCGGACCGGTGGCTGGCGCCACCCACCTGCACGGCTACACCGCGAGCTGGGGCTTCCTTGTGCCCAACCATCCCCCCACAGGCAGCCCTGCCTCCTGAGCCGCATGGTGCGCCAGCACGTCAACCCCCTCAGCCGCTTCTTCCAGCTCCCGCTGGAACTGCCCGCGCCGGCCGAGCTCTTTGCCGATCCGCAACAGCCGATCCACCTCGACATCGGCTGCGCCCGCGGCCGCTTCCTGCTGGCCCTGGCTCAACAGCAACCCAGCGTGAATCACCTGGGCGTGGAAATCCGCCGGGCGCTGGTGCAGGCCGCTGAAGCCGACCGCCAAGCCCTCGCCCTGGGGAACCTTCGCTACCTGTTCTGCAACGCCAATGTGAGCCTGCAGGCCTGGATGGCGGCGCTGCCGGCTGGCCAGCTCGATCTGGTGTCGATCCAGTTCCCCGACCCCTGGTTCAAGAAAAAGCACCACAAACGGCGGGTGCTGCAGCCGGAATTGCTGCTGGCGATCGCTGCGGCCCTAGCGCCGGGCAAACGCCTGTTCATGCAGAGCGATGTGCTTACCGTGATCGAGCCGATGGTGGGCCTCGCCGAAGCGAGTGGGTGCTTCATCCGGCCGGCAGCCGATGCGCGCCCCTGGCGATCTGGTAGCCCCCTGCCGGTGCCCACTGAGCGGGAAACCTATGTGCTGGGGCAAGAACTCCCGGTGTATCGCGTGCTCTACGAACGCAACGAAGCACCGCTCCCGAGGCTGGCGCTGCTGGAGCAATGGCTGGAAGCCACCCCCGAACCCACCGATAATCCGCTCGAACCCGCAGCTCCCACGGCATGAGCCTGGCCCCGGCGCCAACCACCCCATGGCTATTGCGCTGGCGAGGCCTGCTGGCCGGTGCCGCCTCAGGCCCCATCAGTTCGCGCTTCAGCCTGCTGGCGGGACTTGTTCTCTGCGCGCTGATGGCCGGGCTACCGCTCGTGACCCGCGGCGGATTGAGCCTGTTGATCCTCGCCGCGGGGCTGCTGTGGCTGCTTTGGGCCCTCTGCACCCCAGCAGGGCGCATCGGCGGCATCAGCGGCTGGTTGCTGCTGATGCTCGGCATTGCTGTGTTGGCCACCGGTTTTTCACCGGTGCCGATGGCGGCCTTCAAAGGGCTGCTGAAACTGATCAGCTATCTCGGGGTCTACGCCTTGATGCGCGACGTGCTCGCGCGAGCGCCGCAGTGGTGGAACCGGATCGTGGCGGCCCTGCTGGCCGGTGAACTGGTAAGCGCTGTGATGGCGATTCGGCAGCTCTATGGCGACACCACCGAGCTGGCCCGCTGGGCCGACCCCAACTCCGTGGCCGACGGCACGATCCGCGTGTATGGCCCGCTCGAAAACCCCAACCTGCTGGCGGGATATCTGATCCCGATCCTGCCGATCGCGCTGGTGGCGCTGCTGCGCTGGCGCTCGTGGCCGCAGCGGCTGTTTGCCGCGGCCTCACTGCTCACCGGCAGCGCAGCGCTGTTTCTGAGCTACAGCCGCGGCGGCTGGCTGGGGATGCTCGCAGCCCTGGGCGCGGTTGTGCTGCTGCTGGTGCTGCGGCAGACCCGCCACTGGCCCACCCTCTGGCGCCGGCTGTTTCCGCTGCTGCTGATCAGCGCCGCCGTGGCGGTGCTGGTGGTGGCCGTCACCCAGATCGAGCCGCTGCGCATCCGGGTGATGAGTCTGGTGGCCGGCCGGCAAGACAGCTCCAACAACTTCCGCATCAACGTGTGGCTGGCGGCGATCGAGATGTTTCAAGACCGGCCCTGGCTGGGCATCGGCCCCGGCAACAGCGCCTTCAACCTGATCTATCCGCTGTATCAGCAGCCCAAGTTCAACGCGCTGAGCGCCTATTCGGTTCCGCTTGAGCTGCTGGTGGAGGGCGGCATCCCCAACCTGCTGGCAGGCCTTGGCCTGCTGGCAGCCAGCGTCCGCGCCGGCTGGGCGCAGCTCAAAGGCGAATCGAGCTGGGCGCTGCCGGCCCTGGCCGCCCTGGCGGCGATCGCAGGGTTGTGCATGCAAGGCATCACCGACACGATCTTTTTCCGCCCCGAAGTGCAGCTCACCGGCTGGTTCTGTCTGGCCACCCTCAGCGTGAGCCGGAGCGGCCAGGGCAGCGCTGATGCCTGAGGCCATCTCTGTGGCCCAGCCGCGCCTGATCGCCGGCTTCGATGCCGGCCAGACCCACACCACCTGCCGGCTGGCGGCCCTCGGGAGCGATGGCTCGTGGCAGGCCCTCGCTGAGGGCCAGGGCAGTGGTGTGACCCACCTGGCAGCAGCCGGTGGCGCCGAGCGCTTTCAACAGGCACTGCGCAGCAGCCTGATGACCGCCCTGGCTGCGGCACAGCTGAACCCAACGACGAGCCTGAAGGCTGCCGGCATCGGCGCCAGCGGCATCGAAGCACGCAGCCCTGTGCAGAGCGAGGCCACTGCCCTGGCTGCCCAATCCCTTCAGCTCGCCGGCGAGCACACCGTGGTAGTAGGCGATGAACGCACGGCCCTGGCCGGTGCCTTCGGCGGTGGCGCCGGCGTGCTGGTGATCAGCGGCACCGGCTGCATCGCCGTGGGCAGCAATGGCCAGGGGCAGATGCACCGCTGCGGAGGCTGGGGCTGGCTGCTGGATGGGGCCGGCTCCGCCATGGACATCGGCCGCGATGGCCTGGCCGTGAGCGTGCAGATGGCCGATGGGCGCCTCGCCGAGAGCAGGCTGCGGCCAGCGCTCTGGCAGGCGCTGGGAGCTGAGTCAGCCCACGCGGTGAAGGCGGCCGTGGTGGCACCGGGCTTCGGCGCTGCTGGCTTTGCCCGCCTCGCGCCCGTGGTGGATGAGCTGGCCCAGGCCGGCGACAGCCACGCCCAGGCTGTGATCGCGCGGTCTGCCGAGGCCCTAGCGCTGATGGTGCACGGCGTGGCGGAGCAACTGCACCTGGCGCAGCCCGCGGTTTGCGGCGTTGGCGGTGCTCTGCGCCACCTGCAGGAGCTCCAGCAGGGTTTCCGAGCAGCGTTGCAGCAGCGTCTCCCGGCTGCCACGTTGCAAGAACCTGCCGGCGATGCCTGCAGCGGAGCGCTCAGCCTTGCCGCTCAGGCGGCGATCAAGCCGCGTTGAGGTACTGGTCCGCCAACGCGGCCAGATGCTCACTCCAGTGGTCCACATCCCCCTGCTCGGCCGCTTCGACCATCACGCGCAGCAGGGGCTCGGTGCCGCTGGCACGCACGAGCACACGACCAAACCCGTGCATGGCCTCCTCGGCCTGCTGCACCGCCTCACTGAGCGGAGCGCAGCTCTGCCAGCCGGTGCGGCGCCCCTGATCGGGCACGGTCACGTTCACCAGCCTCTGGGGATAGGGGTGGAAGCTGCTGTCCATCCAATCGGCCAGGGAGCCTCCCCGCGCCTGAATCAAGGTGGCTACCTGCACAGCGGTGAGCAGACCATCGCCGCTCATGCCATGGCGAGCCGAGAGGATATGGCCCGACTGCTCTCCCCCCAACGCCGCCCCGAGCTCTTCCATCGCAGCATGCACGTATTGATCGCCAACGGCGGTGCGCTCCAGCTGCCCACCTGAGGCCTGCCAGGCCCGCTCGAAGCCGAGATTGCTCATCACCGTGGCCACAATCCGGTTCTCGGGCAGGGCACCCTCGGCCATCAGAGACTGGCCCCACAGATACAGGATCTGATCGCCATCCACCACGCGGCCGCGGCCATCCACCGCCAGCATCCGATCGGCATCGCCATCAAAGGCAAACCCCATCGCTGCGCCGCGCTCGAGCACGGCTGCCATCGGGCTCACCATGCAGCACGGTGAGATCAGCCCCGAGAGCTCTGAACAGCGCTTCACCGCAGCTGCTGGCTGAACCCCAGCAGAGGTCGAGCACGATGCGGCAGCCATCCAACCGCGCCCCGGCAACGCTCTCCAGCAGGCGCTGCTGATACGCCTCCAGCAGGTCAGGGCGCTGCTGCAGCCGGCCGTTCCCGCAAAAGCCACTGCCGCAGGAGCCATCAGCGGTGCCATGCAGTCCGGCTTCGATCGCCGCCTGCTGCTCCTTGCCGAGTTTGGCGCCGCAGGCGCCAAACACCTTGATGCCGTTGTCGTGCGGGGGGTTGTGGCTGGCACTCACCATCAAGCCGCCGCTGCCGCCCAGCTGGCGGATCGCCCCCGGAACGGCGGGGGTGGGGCACAGCCCCAGATCAAGCACCTCGCGCCCCGCCGCGGTGAGTCCGGCGGCAAGAGCCGCCACCAGCATCGGCCCGCTGCTGCGCGAATCGCTGCCCAGCAGGATCGGCCCACCCTGCGGGAGCACCTGACCGCACCAATAGCCCAGCTGCAACGCCAGCGCCGGGGTGATCTGGTGGCCCACCCGGCCGCGGATGCCATCGGTGCCGAAGGCGGCTGTGCCCAGGGGCAAGGGGGTTCCCAGCGGGAACGCAGCCAGGGAGAACGCAGCCGACTCGGCCATCACACCAACGCACCTGAGGCGGCCTGCAGGCTAGGCCGAGGCCTCAGCGCCAACGCCGGGGCCACCAGGCCCAGAGCAGCAGTTCCACCACCGCCCAGAGCAGCACGCTACCCACCAGCCAGCCGGGCAGCAGCTGCAGCGGCCAGAGCGGACGCAGCAGCATCAGCACACCCGCCAGGGCCCAAACCTGCAACACCCGCCGCCGTTGCCGCCAGCCCGGCAACACGGTGAAGCTCGGCGGAAGCGAAGGCAGACGCAGCCGGCCCATGGCCTGGGGTGGAGATCTCCCCAAGAATGCCAACACCTGTTGCACCGCGTTGCCCCAGCTGCGCCCCTCCGCCGTCCTGCTCATCGGTGCCACCTGCCTCGGCAGCGGGATGGCGTTGGCCGCGGCGCGCCAGGCTCTTGTGCAGCTGGCGCCTCCGCTCAACCCGGCCAGCAGCACCACCGCATTGCAGGCCGCCCGCTGGCGGAGCCTCGATCCATCCCGCCGGCGCGACGCGGCGCTGCTTCTCAGTGCCCAGCCCGAGCGCGCGGCCAAAGAGCGCCAACGGCTGCTCCAGGGCCAGGGCTGGGGCCATGGACCCCTGGCCGCTGTGGCGTTGAAACAATCCGCCCAGAGCGCTGCAGCCTTGGGCCAGAAGTCGCGGGCTGAGGACCTGTGGCAAACCTTGCTGCGCCGCTTCCCGCAGGAACCCGCCAGCGCCGATGCGCTCTACGCCCTGGGCCAGCACGAGCTGCTGCTGCGCCGTTTTCCCGCCCATCCCGCCGCCCTTGCCGCTGCGTTGGAAGCCGGCGACAGCCTGCATCTAGCCGGCTGGGGAGCCCGCTGGCCCGGCGCTGAAGCACTGCTGCTGAGCACCTGCCAGAAGCCCAAGCAACCCCTCACCCCTGGGCAACGCCAGCAGCTGGCGAGCGGGCTGCTGCAGCTGGGGCATGGCAAGCCTGCTGAGCGCTGCCTGGCTGGGCAGCCACCGTCGCCGGAGCTGGCCCTCAGCCTGGGGCGCAGCCTGCTGCGGGGCAGCAGCGCCGATCAGGAGCGAGGCCAGCAGCTGCTGCTGAAGCTCGCCCTGCAGCACCCCAACAGCCCCGTGGGCACAGAAGCCACCGCGCTGTTGGCCGAAGAGCCCGGCGCCCCGGTGCTCGCCCTGCTGGAGCAACTGCCTGCCAGCCTGCGCAACGGGCCAGCCGTGCAGGCGCGACTGGCGCTGGAGCAGCGCATCCCCTGGCAACCGGTGTTGCAGCGCTGGCCGGAAGAACCGAGCAGCTGGGAGCTGCAGTGGCAATTGGCGCGCAAGGCCCTTCTCCAGCGGCGATGGACGGAGGCTGATCAGATCCTGGGGGCCATCTCCAGCACCAACCTGCCGGCCGTATTGGCAGCACGGCAGCTGTTCTGGCAGGGCAGCATCGCCCAGAAACAAGGCTTGAGCTCGCGGGCCAAGGAGCTGTGGCACAGCCTTCTGCGTACCCAGCCCGTGGGCTACTACAGCTGGCGGGCGATGGTGCGGCTCGAGCAGCCGTTGCCCGCCGCCGCGCCGCCAGCAACCAGCAGCAACCACCCCGAACTCACCTGGCAGCCCCTGGGCAGCGGCAATCAGCGGCTCGATGAGCTGTGGCGCACAGGCCAGGCCCTGGAAGCCTGGGAGAGCTGGCGGCATCTGCGTGGTGGCCGCCCGCCTCAGGGCCCCGAACAACTGCTGCTGGAGGGGCGCTTGCGTACCGGCATCGGTGACGACTGGACCGGCCTGGGCCAACTGGAGTTCGCCAACCTGCGCCTACGCCAAACCAGCTGCCGCCAGCAGTGGCAACGGGCCCAGCAGCAGCACCCACGGCGCTTCCAGGCGGAGCTGAGCCAGGCCTCCCGCGCGGAGGGTGTGGATCAGGAGCTTCTCTGGGCCGTAGCGCGGCAGGAATCACGCTTCAGCCCAGGCGTGAGCTCGCCGGTGGGTGCGGTGGGACTGCTGCAATTGATGCCCGAGACCGCCGCCGAACTGGCTGGCCGCAAGGTGAGCAGCGAGGAATTACAGAAGCCAGCCCTCAACGCGCGATTGGGTGCTCGCTACCTGCAGCGCCTGGAGCAGCTCTGGCCCAACCAACCCTTCCTCACGGTGGCTAGCTACAACGCCGGGCCCGGTGCCGTGGCGAGCTGGCTGAATCCAGCCCTGCCGGATCCCCAGCAGGAGCCGGAACTGTGGAGCGAGGCCATTCCCTATCCCGAAACTCGTCTCTATGTGAAAAAAGTGCTGGGGAACCGATGGAGCTACCAGCTGCTCCAGGGCGATCCGGATCAGATCTGCCCGCGGAACTAGGCGAGCAGCGGGGCGAGTCGGTGGTGCGCCAGAGCGCCCAAGCTGATCCCCACCAGCACCCACACGCTGAGGCCGATGGCTCCCATCAGCGGAGCAGGCGCAAGGCGCACTCGGCTCAGATCCAGACGGGCCAGCAGCACCGACGACGCTAGTACCAGCACCTCGGCCAACACCGCCAGGTGCAGCAGATAAAGGCCCCCCGTGATCACGATCAGCAGCGTCACCACCAGGGTGAGGGCCTTGCTGGCGGCCATCAGCTGTGACAACTCCCGCAGCAGCAGATCGGGCATGGCGCAGAACACCACCACCACCAGAGCCTGCAGGCATTGCAGGGGCCAGAACAGGGGCCCGGCCAGCTCCAGTTGCAGGGGGGTTTCAGCCCGGGTGAGCAGCAGGGGAGCCACCTCCGCCCAATGCAGCCCCATGTAGCCGCTCACCAGCAGCAGCACCAGCAACATTGGTGCCCGCAGCGGCAGCAGCACCAGACCAAACACAGCTTTCACAGGGATGGCTCCAGCACCAGGGCGATGGCCTCGAACGGACACGTGGGAATGCATTGTTCGCACACCAAGCAGCGTTGCGCGTCGAACTGCAACTGCCAAGAGGGAGCACTGCTGCTCAACGCGCCGCTGGGGCAAACACTGGTGCAGATGCCGCAATCCACGCAGCGCTCCGCATCCACCCGAATCTGGCCCGAGGCACGATTGATAGCGAGCCCCTGGCTTTCCAGCCAGTGCTCAGCGGCCGCCAGATCATCGATATCGCCGGAGAGCTCTACAACCATGGTGCCGCTCTGATTCGGCGCGATCTGGGCCCGCAGGATCTTCGCGGCGATGTCGAATTCCACCGCCAACCGATAGGCAATCGGCTGGTGCACTGCCTCGCGAGGGAAATGGAGGGTGATGCGGCGCTTCACGCTGTCTGGCCCGCCGGCGCACAGGCTAACCAGGGCCAGAAAACTGGCAGATTGTGGGTTCGCCATCAGACCCCCACCCCCCGCCTCCCCGTGAGCGCACCCACGCCCGACTCCCCGGCCCAGCCCCTGCTGGGACGCCGCGCCCGCATGCTGCTGGCCGCCCTTGGCGCCGTGCTCGCGCTGGCCCTCTTTGCCCTGCGCGGCGGACTGCAACCGGCCGCACCCCTGGAGAAACTGGCGCGCCAATCCCTCGATCTCTCCGTGGCCCTCGGAGACGGCCGCCCCACCCTGGTGGAGTTCTATGCCGACTGGTGTGAGGCCTGTCAGGCCATGGCACCGGCCATGGAAACGATCGAAGAGCAACACCACGGCCAACTCGACGTGGTGTTGCTCAATGTCGACAACCCACGTTGGCAACCGGAGATCGATCGCTATGAGGTGAACGGCATACCCCAACTGGAGCTGTTCAACGCCTCCGGCACGGCCATCGGCCGAGCCCTCGGCGCCCGCAGCAAATCCGAGCTCGAAGCCCTCACCACGGCCCTGATTGCCGAAACCCCACTGCCGCAGCTAGCTGGCCTGGCCAGCCAAAGCAGCCTGCAGCCCACCCTGGCGGCAACGCCGATGGCTGGTCCACGCAGTCACGGCTGATCCCTGCAACCCCGCCTACCCTGCAGGGCGCCGGCACCTTCCCCATGAACCGCTTCCGGGTTGAGCTGATCGCCGCTACCCCGAACCCGCAGCAGTGCATCTACGCGGCGATGCACCAGGACTACAGCGAGGGATTCGTGGCCGCCGATCGCGCCGAATGGCCCGATGAAACCAAGGCCGGCGAGATCTGCGTGAAGCGGCTGCTGGCCGGAGAGCGCGGCCACTACGGCCCGCTGGAGCACGCCCAGATCGTGCTCAACGTGGGCTGGTTCCCTCACTCTGTGATGCAGCAGGCCCGCACCCACCGCGTGGGCGTGAGCTTCGATGTGCAGTCGATGCGCTACACGGGCGATCGCATCTGCCGGGCCGCCAATGGCGAGCTCGAGCTGGAGGAGGTGTTCTATCTGCGCCCAGAAGGCAACTACAGCGATCGCCAGGGCAAGAAATACGCCTACACCGCTGAGGAGCGCAGCAAGGATCTCGAGCTCTGCCGGCTGGCCGCAGAGCGGTACCGCGACATGCTCGCAGCCGGCTTCGCCGAGGAGCACGCCCGCGGCATCCTGCCGTTCGACTACCGCCAGCACTTCGTG
>NZ_JBIPMN010000251.1:0-2648 GCF_044369115.1 Vulcanococcus sp.
CCGCTCGATCGTGGACCTGATGGGCCCAGAGGCCCGCGCCAGCCAGATCGAGATGAAAGTGCGCTCGATGCGGTTGACGCTGGAGGCGACCGTGATCAACGGCGACACCGCCAGCAATCCCCGCGCCTTTGACGGCTTGAGCAAGCGGCTGCCGCCCGGCAACCCGATGGCGATCAACAACGCAGCCGGCGCCATCCCCGGCGCACCACTGAACTTCGATCGGCTCGATGAGCTGATCGATTCGGTGAATGCCTACGGCGGCAGCAAGGTGCTGGTGATGAGCAAGGCGATGCGCCGCCAGCTCAATGCCCTTGCCCGCTCCACCATGGGCGGCGGGGTGTACCAGACCAGCACCAACTCCTACGGGATGACGGTGCACCGCTACCAGGACAGCGACATCCTCACCGTCGACCGCGATGCCCAGGGCGTCGAGGTGATGGGCTACGACGAAGCAGGCGGCACCAGCTCGATCTACTGCTGCACCTTTGGTGATCAGGGCGTGACCGGACTGCAGGGACCGTTTCAGGGCCGCTACGGGATTTCGGTGCGGGATCTGGGCGAGGTGCCCGATGCACCGGTGTTTCGCACCCGCGTGGATTGGTACGTGGGCTTTGCCGTGCTGCACCCCCGCGCGGCTGGCCGTCTGTTCAACATCACCCCCGCTGGGGCCTGAGGAGATCTCCCATGACCTACGGAAACGGCAACCCGTTGCTGGATGCGGAGACCACCCTGGTGGGCTGGACGAACCGCAGCGCCATCCGCAACCACGAGCACACCTTCCTTGCCGGAGAGGAGGTGCTGCTGAACACCAAGCTCGATGCAGCCTCGCGCTTCTCGCTGGTGGCCTCCCATCCCGGTGCTGAGGGGCCAGTGGAAGTGGAGCTGCAGTTGGCACCGGTGCTGCGCGATGGCACCACCGGCAGCTGGATCAGCGCAGTGCGGGTGGCCCTGCCGGCAGAAGGGGGCCGGGTGGAGGCGTTCCTCAGCGGCCGGGACATTCAGCTCAATCCAGCCGACCTGGCGGATGTGGATCTGCCGGCGGTCTGCTTTGCCAAAGCGCTCGTCTCCCCTGCCACCCTGGAGGGGATGCACGTGGGCCTGACCGCCACCATCCCCGCCTGAGGCAATGACCACCCTTGTTCGCCATGACTTGACGGATCCCGCCATCCCGGAGGGGATGGTGCGGATCACGCGAGATGGCCGCCATCGCTTCATCTGGCCGGTGCACCTGGGCGGCTGGCAAAGCCTGGGCTGGCGACTGCAACCCACAGCCCCCCAACAATCAGTGGAACCGCGGCTGCCGGTTGTGGACTGCGATCCCAACTCTGAGCAACTGCTGGTCCCAGAGCTGGCGCCTGCACCTGAACCGATGCCCGCAGCAGAGCTTGCAGCGCAGGCCACGGACTTCCAGGCGATGACCAAGGCCCAGATCGTGGAGCACTGCCACAGCGCCTACGGCGTGGAGCTCGATGGCAGCCAGACCAAGGCCGAACTCGTGGAGCAGGCCGGAGCCCTGGAACTGCAAACCGCAGCAGAAGCGGGCACATCAGAGCCAGCTGAGATGGAGCCACGGAGTTGCGAGCCCCTGCCGGATGAGCTGCTCGACGACCCGTTGATCTGAGGGCTGCGGCCATGCCAATGCTGGTGGGCCGTGCAGGCGAGGCTCCCTAAAGTGATCCTTAGGGTTGTCTCCTGCGGAACCTCGCCATGGCGCCCAGCACGGAACAGCTCATCAACCGCATCCGTGAGCACAGCTCTGCGTTGCAGGAACAGTTCGGCGTTCGCCGGCTGCGGTTGTTTGGCTCCTGGGCTCGGGGTGCAGCTGGGCCCCAGAGCGATGTGGATGTGCTGGTGGAATTCGCAGCACCCGCCAACGCCAGGCGCTTCTACGGGCTGCAGTTTTATCTGGAGGACTTGTTGGGTAGATCTGTGGATCTCGTGAGCGAGAAGGCTTTGCGAGCCGAGCTGCGGTCTTCTGTGGAAGCAGATGCCATCACCATCTGAGCGCCGCCCCCCGAGGGATTGGCAGCTCTATCTGAGCGATATGGAGCTGTTCGCCTCAAGGGCCATCAGCTACTGCGCTGACATCAGCCAGGACGCTTTTGAAACCAATCGGCTGGTGCAGGACGCTGTGCTGCGCAACATCGAGCTGATCGGCGAGGCGGCCACACGCATCCCACCGGAGGTTCGTGAAGCCCATCCAGCGATCGCCTGGCGGCAGATCGTGGCCATGAGAAACCAGCTCATCCACGGCTATCTCGGCATCGATCTGGAGATCGTCTGGGATGTGGTGCAGGTGGAGCTTCCAGCCCTGCTGGAGCAATGCGCCCAACTGCGGGCTGATCGGCAATAGCGGTTGGGCCGGAGGCAAAGCACACCGGCTCGCTGTCCACCCATGAGCTCTTTTCTGACGCAGAACGCCTCTGCCGCTGCGACACGCACCCCAGCAATCAGCAGCAGTGGCATCGCCGCCCAGCTGATCCGCCTGCTGCAGCCCCCCGGCTGCCCGGGTCATCCGATCTGGGTGCCGCCCAATGAGGTGCGGCGCTGGGAGGAGCTGGTTTTTTCACGGGCACCGGTGCCCGCTGATGAGCTGGAGCTCAGTTGGTTGCCGCTGCCAGTGGCGGGCGCTGATTCAGAGGGTGTGA
>NZ_JBIPMN010000002.1:0-38864 GCF_044369115.1 Vulcanococcus sp.
TCTGGGTGGAGCTGGTGCTCAACCCCCGCCAGACCCCACCCAATGCGGTGACGGTGAACTGGGGTGATGGCGCCGTG
This sequence comes from Vulcanococcus sp., assembly GCF_044369115.1. Classification (GTDB taxonomy): domain Bacteria; phylum Cyanobacteriota; class Cyanobacteriia; order PCC-6307; family Cyanobiaceae; genus Vulcanococcus. The sequence continues at coordinate 78 of NZ_JBIPMN010000002.1, forward strand.
GAGACCAGCCCCTGGCTCGCCAGCAGCGGCAATGCCCACCTGCGCCATGGCTACAGCAGCCGCGGCGATTACACGATTACCGCAGAGCTGAGCGGTAGCGGCATCAGCGCATCGCTATTGGTGAGCCTGGCGGGCTGCGCAATCTGGCAGCCCGATCCAGCGCTGCCGCCTGGTGGCAACACACCTGAACCTGGCGCCCTGCAGCCCCTGATCCCAGGGGCAGGTCTGGTGGGCCAGAGCTACGACGGCAGCCGCTCACAGCAGTGGAGCCTGCGCAGCTGGGGCGGCGGCAGCAGCGCAGGTGGTGTGCCGCCCAGCGATGGCTCCAGCGACGCGTACCTACGGGCCGATGGCCTCTGGACCATCCCAACCGGCAGTGGCAGTGGTAGCGGCAGCCGCTGGTGGAGCGGCGACGGCCCGCCGGCGGATCTGCCGGAGGCACGGCCGGGTGACTAATACCTCGATAGCCGCAGCGGTGACTTTTACGTGCTGGAGGCCTGAGCCATGCCGTGGATCAAAGGCGGCAACCTCAAAGGCCCCACGGCGGTATCGGCGGACGGCGGCAACAGCTCTCGGCTGGGTAGCGATGGGCTGCTCTTCACACCGGCGCCTGCGGCCTATGCCCTGCCGATCGCAACCTCCAGCCGCCTCGGTGGGATCAAGATTGGCAGCGGCCTCTCGATCACAGCCGATGGACTGCTGTCGGCCAACGCTTCAGGCACCTACGTGCAGACAGCGGGAGACAACATGGCCGGCCCGCTGCGATTTTCGGTGGCGACCAACCCGTCCACCTTCAATGGCACCGATTGGTATGTCTACCAGAACAACGCCAAGACCCTGTTCCATGTGGCACCGGGCGGACCCAACATCGCCTTTGAAAACACCGGCCAGGTTCTTGCAAGCGCTGCCCCTACATCGGGCTCGCATCTCACCAACAAGACCTACGTCGACACATCGATCGCCAATATCCCCAGCGCTGATTTGAGCAGCTGCCTCAAAAAAGCAGGTGACAGCATGACCGGGCCGCTGCGATTCAGTGGTACGGGCTCGCCATCGACCTTTAACGGCACAGACTTTTACCTTTATCACTTCAACGGCAATCTGATCCTGAGGCCCCCGACGTCGGGTTCGATCCTCTTCAACGGTGATGGAACGATCTCAGCAGGAATGCCAACGGCAGAGCAGCATCTGATTCGAAAGGACTACGGCGACAGCCACTACGCCGCCAAGGCTCTTTTTGACGACTTGAGTGCAGCGGTAGTTGGGTTGAGCGCTGAGCTGGCGCTGCTGCGCGATCAGGTGAACCTGCTGGCAGCTGCCAGCCCACAGAGCTGATCACCAACTGAGAGCGCTAATTGCCATGCCTTGGATCAAGACCCAGAACATCACCGGTCCCCAAGGACCACAGGGGCCAACTGGGCCGTTCTCTCGCATCCCAGGCAGCGATCTGGATCTCTATGTCGCCCCAGATGGCAGCGACAGCGAGGGCGACGGCAGCCAGACCAACCCCTGGGCTACACCCCAGAGGGCAATGGAGGAGCTCTGGGGATTTTTGATTCCGCCAGATCGCACGGCGACCGTCCACATTGCTGATGGTGACTACACCTTGGTGGAGCCGTTGCGACTTGATCACCCCTCTGGCGCCCGGATCACCCTCAGCGGCGGCACGGTGAGCGGTAGCAAGCCCGATGCCACGCAGCTCAGCGGACTAAATGCCCAGGCCTACACACCGGAATCAGCTGCCGCCAATGAGGCGGTGCTCAAGGGCTACTACAACACCCGCCTCTGCTTCCCACAGACGACAGGGCTGCAGCTGCGATTGGGCAGCGGCATCACGCTGGAGAAGCTTCTGCTGATCGGCAGCCGTTCACAGGTTGGCGTTGAGCTGGCCAGCAATACCGCCATCAGTCTTGCCCCCAGCGGTGATTTTGCTCTGCACAACTGGAGCGCCGCGATTCAAGGCGCTGGCTCCTTCTCGAGCGGTGGCCTCTCGATCAGCAATTGCTATCAGGGTGTGTTTGCCAGTGCCGGCAATTCTTCTTTGATCGGTTGCTTGATCACGAACACCGAACGCGCCCTCAACCTCAAGGGTTCAGCGGTGCTTTTCGCTGCCGATTTACGCCTTCAATATGGCGACCGGGGCATCAGTGTGCTCGATGCTGCAAGCCTGGAGTGCTACAGCACAAGCCTGCAAAGCCTCAGCGGTGATGCGCTGGCGCTGCATGCGGGTCGTATCAGCGGTGGGCTGATGGTTGACACCGTCAAAACAGGTGTGCAGCTCTATGGCGGCAGCCTGAATTTGACCGCATCGCGCTTTAGTCACTGCTCAGATGCTGGATTGCGAATGACCGGAGGCAGCTTCTCAGGGTTCTCCAATGACATCACGGACACCCCGATTGGCGCCAGCGTGATGGAGGGTGCACTTCTGACGGTTGATCAACTGCGATTTGAGCGATGCTCCAACACTGCTCTGGTCGTGGATAACGCCCAGGCCTTGGTTTACGCCTCGCGCTTTATCGACTGCAATCAGGGGATTACCTGCAGAGGAGGACGGGTGAATGCCAAGTCAGCCTCGTTCTCAAATACCACAGGCCTCTGCCTGAACGCTAGCCGTGGAGGCTTTATTGACTACGAGAACGGTTCGTCATCAACACCAGCATCACCAGCCTTCAATACCAGTGGCAATGGCAACGCCTTCATCCTTCTGTAACGCCACCATCGGAAGGGGGCCGTTATGGCGCGCGATGGGCTGTGCCCTCGGCAATAGCTGCTGAACATGCGCCGGGCTGCAGGCCCGCCTCTCCATGGCCTGGATGCTGTCTGGTTCGCTGAAGGGGCCTCTGGGTGATCCCGGCGCCCAGGGCCCCCAAGGCGTACAGGGTCTGCCTGGCGCAGATGGGGCGCAGGGCCCCCAGGGAGCGGAGGGCCCCGCTGGTGCGCAGGGACCTGCAGGGCCGGAAGGAGTTCAGGGCCAGCAGGGTATCCAGGGTGCACCAGGCCTGGGCATCAACTTCCGCGGCCAGGTCGCAACAGAAGCCGAGCTGCCCGCCGATGCCGCCCAGGGCGATGCCTACATCGTGCAGGCGGATGACTCCTTCCGCGTCTGGGATGCCATCAGCAGCATCTGGGTGGATGGAGGCTCGATCCAGGGACCCCAGGGCATCGCCGGCCCGCAGGGACCGCAAGGCATCCAAGGGGAAGCCGGCCCCCAGGGCCTGCAGGGTGTGGAGGGACCAGCGGGAGCCCAGGGCAGCCGCGGCACCGGCTGGTTCACCGGTAGTGGCGCACCCACCACTGTGCCTGGAGCGATTCCGGGTGACCTGTATCTGGATCAGACCAGCGGTGATGTGTACGTGCTGAGCTGAGGCTTCAGAAGGGCAGCCGCAGCTCTTCCACCCACGAAAGCGCGGGCCGCCGGGGCTGGGCATCTTCTCGGCGGTCGATCTCGGCCTGCAGCAACCGGATCAGATGCTGATTGCCGGGATAGAAGATCTGTAGATCGAACAGAACTTCCTCAAGACCAGAGAAGGACCAGACGGAGAAATCGCGGGCCACGGTGAGCGCAGCGAAGGACACCGTAGAGCTGATGGAGGCTGTCAAGGCCGGACCACATCACGATGCGGAGCGTCAGCGCAGCCAACGAACACATCGGACCGCTTGTATGGCCTTGACAGCCGGAATCAGACTGAAGGTGCCGCAGCGGCGCGTTTCAACAACGCAGCTGAGTTGCTGATGCCTTCCGTGGATTGGCAGTAACAACCTGGATGCCGGGATGAGGGCTCCCGGCGGGGCCTGGGCAACAGGCCATCTGCAGCTGGCAGCGCTGCAGCAGCTCCTGCTGGGCCAGTAGCCGCTCATCGAGCTCATCGATGCGAGCCAGGCACTGCTGGATCACCGGGATCACCTCCTCCTCCAGGATCGTGATCTCCTCCTCGCCATAGGGCTGCTCGATCCAGGTGCGGCGCAGCGGCAGCCCCCGCCGCAGCTGCAGGATCCGCTCGATCGCCTTGAGGCTGGATTCGAGCAGCAGGAACGGATCCTCTTCTGGCCGGCAGAAGGGAGAAGCCGCAGCAGAGAGCATGGACATTGAATCGGCGCCGAGAGCGGCGCAGCGACGGGACCGATCCCAGCGGAGGCCTGACGCAGGAAGGCCTCAGACTGGAGAGGCCCGGAGCAAGCCCCACACCGACTCAGACGTGAGTCAAGGCCAAAGGGGTTCAACCGTTCGTTGTCCACTCTGACCGCGCGTCATCAGTGATTCGGATTAAACAGATGTTTGCCGCAATGGCCGATCACCACCTGTGCCAGGTGTTCGTCCCAGCAGAAGTGGATGCGGATGGTTCGGTTTTCGGAATCCTTGGCGCCAATTTTGAGGTGTTGCCACATCTCAACGGTTTTGCCTTGGTACGTGAATGTGCGTGCACGGCGTGCCTGGGTGTTGCTTTCGATCGTTTGCGACTCCCTTGGGGCATAGCTGCTGCCACCGAAGATTTGACCGGCGATCCGGTCGGGTGCGCCAGTCAGCTTCTGAGCGCGGTAGGCGGTGGCGAGGTTCCAGAGCAGCTCGAATAGCTGGTCACCATGTTCAAACCCCTTGGCTTGATCGGCTGAGCTCCAGGCACTCTCGAGCACAAGAAGGTGGCCGGGGCAGAGCTCTTCACTCACCAGTTCAAGGCATTGCCGCGGTTTGAGGCGTGCGGTTCCGGCAACGGAGCGCAGCCCACTCAACAGACGGTTGCGCAGCTCCTGTTCAGCAATCACAACGCCTGAGCCACCCCAAGTGGATTGGCTCAACTCACCAGCTGCTCCTGCAGGGGCAATTTGCTCGAAATAGTCAAGTTCCAGTCTGAGCGTCTCAAGCTCGTTGGTGCTCTGTTCGAGCTGATCCTCGAGGGCCTTGTTTTCAGCGAGAGCCAGTTGCAGCTCCTGCTCTTTGAGATCGAGCTTCTGACCCAGCTCACCCTCGACCGATTGCGCCAGTTCGATGGCTTGATCGCCTTGTGCCTGGGCCTTCTCGGCGCGCTGTTCCCAGGCGGCCTTGTTGAAATCAAACTCGCGCCTGAGGCGGCGCTCTTCGGCACGACTGGTTTCGAGCCGCTTGTTGATCTCCTCTTGCTTGTCCTCGAGCTCCTTGAGGCGTTCTTGCCGTTCGCGACCGCGTGTGGATTCACTGGGCACTCCAAAGAGCGAGCGGATCAGCTTCTCGACCTGCTCCGGGTCTTCTGGGGCCTTGCCGCTGCTGTCGGTGAGGCTGAGATACCAGGGGTAGTGGCGGCCGTCCTGGGCGGGGTAATAGCTGTAGCCGCACTTGCTGACGTCGTAGCTGGCGGCCAGCAGCTCCTGCAGTTCGCGAAAGGCGGTTTCGGTGCAACTGATCACGAGCCGCAGCTTGTCGGCTCCGGTGGTGCGATCAAAATCCCAGGCAAAGGTGCTCGTGACTCCGAGCTCCCGCAGGCGGCGGCTGGCCTTGGGAATGGGGATGGAAATCTGCAGCCGAAAAGCATCGCGGCGAGAGGTGGTGGTGAGTCCAGTCACCACCGCCTCCAGTCCCGTTGCTGCTTCTGGTACTTCAGCAGCGATCAACGCCGCCATGTCCTTCGGGATGTAGCCGATCCACTGCTCCTTCCAGAACACCTTGACGGCATTGGGATCCCACTCGTTGGTGGGCTCGTGCAGCAGGGTAAGTGAATCGCCAATGGCCAGACCCAGCCCCATCTTCTCGGTGGCGTGGTCGAGCTTGTAGGCCAGGAAGGTCTGCAGGATCTCGCCAGTGCTCTGCTGCTGGCGTCTGCGCCGTGCCGCCTGGCGCTCAGCACTGGCAGCCTGGTCGAGGTGCTGCAGCCGGCTGAACAGGTTGTCCTTGGGCGCCATGGCCCCAGCGCAACGATCCCTCCCAGGCTAAAGAAGCAGGCCAGCCTGGCTGCTGGCTTAGCTGCCGGCCAGCTCCACCACTTGATCCGCAAAGGAGCCATAGGCGTTGGGGTCACAGGTGAGCAGGATCACCTGCAGGCCCCGCTCCACGGCGGTGCCGAGCATGCGTTTCACCAGGTCGACCCGATCGGAGTCCGAGTTAGTGAAGGCGTCATCGAACACCAGAGGCAAGCAGCCGTCGTGGGCCTCCTTGAGCACATCTGCCATCGATAGCCGCAGGGCTGCCGCCAGCTGCTCCCGCATGCCGCCACTAAGGGCTTCAAAATCGTAGAACTCCTGGCCGCGCCGGAGTTGCAGGCCTTGGAAGCCTTTGCTCGGGTCATAGTCGAGGCGAGCGGCTTGGCCATCGGGCACCAGCGGCTTGAGGTAGTCGCCGATGGCGCGGGCCAGGGGTTCGCTGTAGCGACTGGACAGATCTGCCTGGGCTTCCTGGAACAGCTCCCGCAGCAGTTCGTGGGCTTTGGTGAGCCGCACGAGCTGACGGTGATCGGCCTCGGCGGTTTCCAACTGCAGGCGCGCTTGCTCCACTGCTGCGAAGGGGTCGTCGCTGCTGATCGTGTCGCAGCGTTGTTTGGCTGCACCGCGCTGATCCAGCAATTGCTCCTGCCTGTGCTGCAGGGCATCGATCGCGTCCTGCAGTCGCTGTTGCTCCGCTGCAGCGTCCTGGCTGCCAAGGGCTGCGCGATCGGCCTGCAACTGGCTCAGGTGCGCCTCCGCCTGCTGGCGTGCCTGCCCCTCAGAAGCCAGCTTGACGGCCACGGCCTCGCGGTTGCCCTGCTGGCTGATCAGCTGCTCCAGCCGCTGCCGGCGGTCGCTGAGTTCAGCGTGCACCACCTTGATCTCGCTCGCTTCGCTGATCCGCTGGTTCTGAAACTCCTGGAGGGCTGAACGGGCGGCGTCCAGCTCAGTGTCTGCTGCGCCCACGGCGGCGCTGGTGTGTTTGCTGGTGGCGTTGATCTGCTGCTGCAGGGCCTGCAGGCCACTGAGGGCCTGGGGTAGGGGCTGCTCCTGCTCCATCGCCAGGCGCACCGCCTCCAGCTCCTGCAGCTCGGCATCGAGGTCGGCGAGGCGCTGGCGCAGGGTGTCGTTCTGTCGCGTCAGCTCACCGAGATCGGCTGGTGCGGAACCCAACGCTGCCAGCTGCTGTTCCAGCCCGGTGCGCTGCTCCACGAGTTCCTCAGCCGCCGCCACGCTGGCGACCTGGAGGGCGCTGAGCCGCGTTGCCAGCTGCTCCTTGGCGTTCTGCACGGTGTGCTCCAGATCCTCGAGCGCCTGGCCACCACCAGGGGCGATCTCCAGAACCACGCCATCACCCACCTGCAGCTGGAACACCGAGCTGAGCCGTTGCGCATCGCCCACCTGCAAGGGTTGGCCATCGAGGCGAACGGGCTGGTCGGCCTTGAGGAGCTTCACCCCGGCGGCCATGGCCTCTTGTCGGGTCTGGGCGTCGCGCAGCTGTTGTTCCAGGCCGCGCAGCTCTTGCAGCGCTTGCTTGCTGATGCTGGGCAAGCCAGCCAGCTGCTGATCCAGGGACTGGCGCTGAGCGGTGTCCTGCTGCAGCTTGGTCAGCTCACTGGTGATCCGCTGCAGTGACTCGGCGGTGCTGGTGCGATCCACCAAGCGCAGCAACAGGTGCTGCCGCTGCTCCAGGCGTTTGCGCTGCTGGTTCAGGGTCTCAAGGCTCTTGCTGTGTTGCTGTTGAGCCGCCTCCAACGCCGCTTCCCGCGCCTGGGCCCCTGCGGCGTTGGCTTCCAGCGTCGTCAGCGAGGCTTGCTTCTCGTCGATCTGCGTTTGCAGATCATCCAGCTGCTGCAGCGTTTCGCGTGCGGCCTCATGGCGCAGCCGGATCGGCTCTACGGCCTTGTGCGCCAGTTCGATCGCGGCATCGAGGCGACCGGCCGCTTCCGCCCCCTCCAACAGACCTTTCTGGCGCTCCAACAGGGCTGGCAGTTCCTGGGATTGGAGGCGCTGTAACTCATCACAGAGATCACTCAGCTGCTCACTCGCCTCTTCGTAATCGCTGAGGCGAGACAGCGCCAGATCCAGCCGCGCCTGGGCAGTTGTGAGGGCTTCTTCGCGGGCAAACAAGGGCGAGTTCCTCTTGGTGCCTCTGCTGGTGAAGTTCTCAGCCAGCGCCGCCTCGATGCGCTGCTCCACGAGCTGGTCAAGGGCTGACTGTTGGACGGCAGCGCCGCCACTGCGCTCCAGCTGCAGGCGCAGCTGATCAAAGTCGTAGTTGCTTTTGCCGTTGGCGAGCGGATCGCCTCCCGAGAGCCCTTGCCGCACCCAGAGGTGGGCCCAGCGGCTGGGGAGCACCGTGCCTGCCTGTTTACTGCCGACAATCTCTCCAACGCCCAGCAGTTGAGCCAGCTTGTCTTCTGCGGCTGGCCCTGTGAGCGGCCTGCCCGTGCTCTCGGCCTGCAGGCTCACTTGGCCGGTGCTGCCGCTGAAGCGTTTGCGTAGGGACCAGGTATCGCCCTTGGCTTCAAAGCCGATCTGCACCGTGGGCTGACCCATGTGCAAGCGCGACTGCAGGGCTTCCACGGGCGCACCCGTGGCGGCTGCCTTGAGGAACAGCGCCCGGTGCAGCGCTTCCACCAGGGTGCTTTTGCCGGATTCATTGGGGCCACCGATCAGGGTGAGCCGGGGCGAGAAGTTGAGCTCCAGGTCGCCATGGAGACGCACGTTCTGGAGTTGGCAGTTGAGGAGACGCATGGCGATTCAGCGGGTGGTGGTGAAGCGAAAGAGTTCACAGAGGGCGGTGCGGATCCGGCTCGCTTCATCGGAGTCGGGATCGCTCTCACGGCCTAGGCGCTGCTGCAGCTGCTGGGCCACCTGGGCGATCAAGGGGTCTTCGCTGCGGGCGGTGAGCTGTTCGAGTTCGGCGGCTTCGGGGGACTGTTGGCACTCCCCTTTGATGCGTAGGCGCAGCAACTGGTTCTGCAAGTCGTTGAGCCGCTGCTGGTAGCGGCGATGGCCCGCGAGGCTGAGGCTGCCGCTCACCTCGAGGCGCAGCAGATCCCGGGCCACCCGGCCGGCGATGCAGTCCTGAAGTTGGCGATCAAAGCGATCGAGATCGCCATCGCCGCTGAAGCGCATCGTGAGGTTGTGCCATTGAATCCGGCCGGTGGTCTGCGGTGTCACGGCGGCTGGAGCGCCCCGCTGCAGATCCACCAGCAACACCTGGCCGCGCTGGTTGTCCTCTCCCTGATCAAAGCGATCGGGTTCGGGTGTGCCCGGGTACCAGGCCAGCTCGGACACCTGCTTGAGGTTGTGCCAGTCGCCCAGGGCGATGTAGTCGATCTGGGCGACTGGGAGCGCCGCCAGGTCGATCTGGTTGTTGGCGCCGGCCTGAGCCTCCTCATCGCCCTCATAGTTGCGCCCGCTAAAGCCATGCACACCGCCGTGGGCGAGCACGATGCGCGGCCGATCGGTGGGTAGGGAGCTCCAGTCGAGTCCACGCAACCACTGGGTGGGATCGGTGTTGTCCTGGTTGCGCAGCAGCGGACAGGGCAGCACCACCGCTGATTCGAGCACTAACGGCTGGCGCTCCAACAGCAACTGCAGGTTGGGTGCCTTGGTGCGCTGGTGGCGTTGAAAGTCGTCGCGGTGCCACACGCTGCCGGGGGCGCCGTGGTCGTGGTTGCCGGGAATCACCAGCACCGGCACCTCCATCTCGCCGATCAGCTCCAGCACCTCCAACACCGCGGTGGTGTCAGGCGTGGGTGAATCGAAGAGATCCCCTGCCACCAGCACCAGCTCGGCGTTCTGCAGCCGCACCACGTCACGGATGCGGCCAACAGCGTTGATGCGCTCCTGCTGCAGGCGGAAGCGCTTCTGCTCGTCGGCAACCGTGCCGTAGGGCTTGCCGATCTGCCAATCGGCGGTGTGAATCAGTCGCATCGGGGCTCGCTGGCCTGCTGGAGATCACTGTCCCACCCATCCTTGGGATGGAAAGCGTTTGTCATGCGAACGACGGGCAACCGGCCGGGACCCTGTGCATGCGATCAAGATTGAGACAGTCCAGGGCCGGCCATGTCCGTACCGACACCCCAGCAGCTCATCGAGCTGAACACTGCGCTGTTGTGCGACCCGGCTGCAATCGACGACCACACAGTGCTGTCATCCCTGGCCGAAGGGGATCCCAGCCTGCGATTTCTCTGCCCACTTGCCCGGGCATTGGTTCAGCTTGTTCACGCAAAATGTGATGCTGTCTCCGCGCAGGCGGCGCTGGACAGTTGCTGGCTGGTGGATGATTCAGCTGTCAACAGATCAGAAGACTGGGAGCCTGGTGACAATCAGGAAGTCGTCGAGTTGGTTGAGCACTGCCTGAATGTTGATTTTAAAGGGCAAACGATTCCATTGCTCTTTCACTCCGAAGCCGACCTGCTTTATTGTTCAGAGGAATACAAGGAGCATATCGTTGCTGCGACAATAGGGGATCTGCTTTCTGAGCAGGGTGACCTATCACTCGTCGCCTCTTCGCATCATCTCGTTGACTGGCTCACGCAGCATGCCGGTCCTCCAGTTGCGCGGCCGGAGGGAGAGGATGAGCCGCTGTGCTCGATTCGCTATCAACTCTGCAGGATTGGCGGCATTGAAGTTGAAGGCCCGGTAGTCGTGAACGGCTATCACGAGATCAGCATAGAAGGTCTTAATGATCTCTATCAGCAGCGGAGTGATGGCGAATCCTTCTGCTGGTTGCATGCTCTCGACGCTTCGCAAGCCGAGCAGTTGGACATAGCTGCTGCTGCGACTGCAGCATCAAACCCTCACGATAGCGTTACCCCTCAGGCCTATCCTTCATGGGTCTCGCCAGAAGTGGACGTTGAAGCCTGTTGGCTCTCAGCTGAGCAACTGCAGGAGAGCTACGCTTATGGACGACGGTTACGGCCGGGGAATCGGCCGATTCACTTAGAGCTGGGTTGTGGCTTGGACTGGGACCCAAGGCATGACAACGAGCAATGTCCTGATGAGGAGTTGAAAGAAGGGAATATGACGTTCCCTGATGGGCACGCACCTCTGATCAGTATTGCGATTGACTCAGAGGCGGGGAACATGCCCGATGAACTCAAACGACTGAGCCCCTACCTTCACAGGCTTGCGGAGATTGCATCAGTCGGCAAAGCCGATTGAGTTGCTCCACGTTGTTAATACTGTTGCTGATACCGGTGGCTAAATGGGGGGATCCAACCACGATGGACAAACACTGAGCGCGACTGATAGCCACATTGAGTCGGTGGGGGTCGAGCAGGAAGTCCAGGCCCCTGGGCGCCGACTCACCATCGCTTGCAGTCAGAGAATGGATGGCTACCGGTGCCTCCTGGCCCTGAAACTTATCGACAGTGCCGATGCGTGCCCTTTCTCCCAGCACCCGCTTGAGACGGTTCACTTGAATGTTGTAGGGGGCAGTAATCAGGATGTCGTTGGGGGCAATGACGCCGTCTTCGGTTGTCATCTGTCCGTTGCGCATCTCGACGCGCTGATAGGGCTTGCCGAGTAGCTGCTCCACCAACATGGCGATAGCCACCACCTCCTCATCGCTGCCGGTGCTGTTGCCCTTGTGTTCCACTGGCTTGAAGACCAGACCCTGATGCTGGCCGCTCCACAGAATTCGGTTGGCTTCGTTGGCGGAGCTTGCCTGCAGCTGCCCTTCGTAGAACAGCTCTGAGACCACGCCTGTCAGTACGGGGGGCATGCGCCAACTGGTGGCCAGGAACACACCGCGATCGGGTGGCACCACCGCCTGGCCTGACATCACGTACTCGAGGCAGCTGAGGCCGCTGTCGTCGGGGTGGGCTGCACGAATGGGTTGACTGAGCTGCTGTTGATCACCGACCACCAGGATGTTGCGGGCGCAACGGGCCATCGCCAGCAGGTTGGCCAAGGACACCTGGCCGGCTTCATCGATCACCAAGAGATCGAACGGCGCGTCATCGTGTTTGGCAAAAACAAAGACGGTGCCACCCACAACGTCCATCTCCGGGCGCAGCTGCTTTTGCAACGCACAGCACACAGCGCTATCCCGGAAGGCCTCTTCATCCTCAACACGGGCAGATGTGCCCATGCACTTCACAACCCTGGCTTTGCCACCAAGGCGATCAACTGCCTTTTGACACTGCTTTAACAGGTGATTAATCGCCGGATGACTGTTTGAGCTCACCGCGATACGAAGCCCCTGGGCCGTCAGTTGCGCGATCAGCTCAGCAGTGACGGTTGTCTTGCCACTACCTGGAGGCCCTTGCAGTGAAAGGGCCACGCCATTAGCATTGGCAAGGTAGCCAGCTAGATCAGAGGCGGTGCTCGCGGGATCGCGTCGGGTGCGCGCATTGATCGGCTCCAGCTCCGGCATCCGCCGCCGCTCCAGGAGATGCACCATGGCTGCAGGAAGATCCGCACCCTCCAGCCATCTCGCAGCCTGGGCTGCCAGATGGGGTCTGAGGTGTTGGCTGATATCTGGGGGGGACAACACCAAATCGCTCTGCTCGGGAATCGAGACCGAAAGACCGGCCTTTAGGCGTTTTTGTTCCCTGGACTCAGGCAGCTTCAGGATCACTAATCCAGCCTCCTCATCAAGGTCCGCGTCAAGCGAAATTCCCGCTTCAGTGAGATAAAGCGACAAACCAGCTCCATCGTTCAACTTGAGGGGCTGATCTCGATCAAAGCTGTAGGTCAGAAGCCGCTGGCGGCTTTTAGGAAGCTGTCTGGGTTCAACTCCTTCGAGCTTGGCTGCGACGATGACTTCGGGATCATCGAGCCGCTCTTCCGGGGGCAGCTCCAAGCGCGCGAAGAATTCCCACCACTCCACCTTGCGCTCCCGCACATGAAAGGGCAGCAGTTGGCTCAGCAGACGTTGGATGCGCAGGCTCAGGCCTCGAGGACCAGCGGCTTCATCTGCCTCGCCGAGGGCAAGCAAGCGGCTGTCCACCTCTCCTGGCTGGATGGGAGCGGGGGTGACGCGATGCTGTTCGGGCAGCTCTTCCAGCAGGGTCTGTGAAGAGCGCATCAATGACTCGATCACCTCTCGATTGGCCCTCGCGCGCGGCGATTCCTCGACCGCATCTTCGAGCGGAGCGCCATTCGCACTCGCATCGTCCATCTTGGATGCCGATGGAAACTCGAGCTGAAGCTTCCGATGTTGCTCAATCAGAAAGTCATGGAGGCGAGCTGTCGAAATGCAGTCGTCACGGTTGTAGAGCTCGATCGCTTGCAGGCGAGGACTGCCATGCGGCAGATCACCAGCGATGGAAGGCTCGCCTGAGCGCAGCCACTCGGCGTATTGCACCACAGAATCTGCAGCTGTCTCAACATCACCTTCTCGCGGAGGCTGATACAGGCGCTCCACCTTCTTGATCGAATAGCTCTCGGCTCCCAGGAGCAGGCCTTGGCGCGCCACTGGTCCATCAATGGTTCGTGGATTTGATGCAAGGCCGCCAGATTCCCGAGGGCCGTTTTCTCGTAGCTGGCGTAGTGGTAGACGTGAAGGTTGGGATGCCGTAAGCGGCGTTGTTCTATCCACTGGACAAAGCTGTCGAAGGCCTGCTTTTCCTCCGCCATGTTGTGCGCCCACCAGGGCATGAACTTCAAGTCACCTGCGGGATCGCGATAGCAGGCACCAAAGAGATACTCGAGCTTCTTGCGCCTAATCGGATCGGGATAGCCCTCCATATCAAACCAGATATCGCCTTCATCTGGGCTGGGAAGCAGGGCAAGGCCGCGCCCTTGCTCTTCGATGAGCCGCATCCGGAAGGCTGGCCTTTCATCATCTGCTCTGGTCTCCAACTGGATGGCGGCCTGCTCGCGTAAACGTTGAAGGATGTCGGAGTTCACGCCTGGTACGCGGCTCTGCTCTGGCAGTGCAGCGAGCTGCTCAATGGTGTGAATGCCGGCTCTCTTGAGCTTGTCGCGCTGACTCCCGCTTAAACCTGCAACGAGGATCACATCTCTCTTCTTCTTTAGGCGTTCCTCAATAAACGGCTCCCATTGGCCGTGATCCCCAGGCTCATCGTCTGGTTCCTGGCTGGAATCAAAGGCGGCGCGGAAGTTGCGGTAGCGCTGGCGCAGCTGTTCGTACCAGCTCCAGAAGCGCTCCACTGGGTAGCCGTGCTCCCCCAACTCAAAGCGACGCCCTCCGAGGTAAAGCTTGAAGTGCTCGGGCCGCTCACCCAGGATTGGCTCCAGCAGTTCGCAGTAGGCGCAGGCCTGCACGAGGTAGATGGGCTTGGGGTGGCTGGAGAGCTTGCATTCGATCGGGATGTAGCTCCAATCCCCGAGAGCTGATGGTTTCTCGATGCGTTCGAGAAGGTCTGCCCAGCCGCGAATCTCTGCGTTTTTCAGGGCTGCCTGGTGGATGTACTGCCGGCCTTGGCGCATCGCGTCTTTGGTCTTGGCGTAGTCCTCCTCTTGCGGCGGGCCTTCCTTCTCAACCGGCTGATGGCGGTAAACGTCTTTGCCCTCAGCCTCCAGCCACTCCAGCAACACCTCCTCGTGTTGATGGCCCTGCTTGAACAGCAGATCATCCAGAGGGGTCGTCTCAGGCCGTTGCTCCTTGAACAAGCCTTGGGCCTTCAGCTCTTCCCACCAGGCGCCAATCACGGGGCTGCGGCTGAACAGGGCGAGTTGGGTGGGGGTAATCAGGCGTTCGGCCATGGAACTGAGGGGTGGGGGTTCTCTGGGGTCTGATGACGACCAGCCTGCCGGGGGGCGCAGATGCGATAGGTGTTGCTCGTGCGAACGACGGTGCTCAGTTGAACGTGAGGCCCGTTTCGCGGAGGTCGCATGTGGCCAGGAAGGCCAGGCCCCGGCTGATCAACTGCTGCTGCAGCACCGCTGATTCCTGAGATCTGAGCACCTGATCACAGGCAGCCTCCTCCTGCTCGCTCAGCTCCAGATCGAGCTCCTCGGACCAGGCCACTTGATCGAGTTCGAAGCCAGCACTCACCAGGGCATCCAACACTTGTGACAAGGGAAGCCTCAAATGGCGCACCGGCAATGGCAGATGCTGGGCCTCGAGCCCCAATGGGCTGAAACTGGCGCTCGTGAAATCCAGCAGGGTGATGTGCAGACCCACCAGCAGCTGCCAGCGTTGGCGCAGGCTGAGTGCGGTGAAGAACAGGGGATTCTGTTGATACAGCTCCTGCATCAACGGTTGCTCTACTGCGCTGGCTGGGCACTGGTCGAGTTCAGTCAGCCATTGGGCGAGATCAGGGGGGGGCATGGCTGGCTCAGTCGAGGTCGACGCTCTCCAGCAGCATCCGGCAGCGCATCAACCGGTCGGCATCGATGGCCCAGCTCACGATCTGGGTGTGCTTGGCCTCGCTGTCCTCCTGCATCTCCTCCACCACGTTGTCGTGGAACTGCTCGAGGTGCCGCACGAGCGCCAAAGCGATCTGCTGATCCTCGTAGGCATTGGTCTCCAGTTTCTCGATCAGCTCCATCACCTGGCTCACCTTGGGGCTGGTGGGTTCGGCGCGCTTCTCATGGCGCTCGGGCTTATTCTCCTGCATGGCAATCAACTGCTCAGGGCTATCAGGAATGGCGACGGCGGGCGTGGCGGCGGTGTCGTTGAAGGCGCTGCTGCGCAACTCGGGATGCAAGCCGTCATCGGGATCCACGGGCTTGCCGGCCTGGAAGCGGTAGCGACCGTTGCTGGCCTTGGCGTCATCAGCGGAGGGGTTCAGAGGCTGCTCGTTGCTCGGGCTCATCAGGCTCTGGGCCGAACTGCAACCAGCGTTGCCGATGCAGACCTGCCTTGCTCCTGCACTACTGCGAACGACGGTCCAGCTGGCCTCAACACAGGGCCTCAAACTCCTTCAGTTGGATCTCCATGGCGTTGCGTCGCTCAAGGATCGTGGTGTGCAGAGCCTCGATCGAGTCTGTGAAGGACGCCAGCGCGCGACTGAGGCCCTGCAGCTGCTGTTCACCGTTTTGCAGGGCCAGTAGCTCTGGCAGCGGCACGAGATCCTCACGGCTAGGCCCCATCCCGGCTGCATTGGCGCGGGCCTCGAGCCTTTGCACGGCTTGCTCTAGACGCATTCGCAACCGAGCCTGCAGCCCGACCCCAATCCCGGGCAGGGCTGGCAGACGGTCGATATGGGTGCGCAGCTGCTCGCCATTGCAGAGGCCATGGCTCTCGAGCAGCTTCAGGCGTGCATCCCCGAAGCCTTCGATCTGCCAGGTGCGCAGCGGTTCAAGGCTGAGCTGTTGGCGCAACCAGCGTTCACGGCTGTGGCTGATGGCCTCGCGGAGGCGTGGCTCTGCCACCGATTGCGGATCGTCGCTCGCCAAGATCTCAAGCAGTGGCGAGAGATCGAGCGCAGACAGCTCTCGTTGCAGCTCCAAGTGCTTCTGCTTCAGCTGGCCAATCTGCTGACGCACCAGATCGCTGTTGGCGTCAGCCGTTTGCAGCAGTTGCGTAGCGGCGTTGCGGCGCTCTTCGGCGGCATGGGGGTCACCAAACCAGTTGCTCAGCCGGATGCGCAATGACGCCTGGCGACGCTGCAGAAGCATCTGATCCAGCCAGTGGCCCGAGCCACCATTGCGGTTGAGCAACGTCTCCAGCTCGTGGTGGCGCAACCGCAGCTGTTGGGCCATGGCCTCGCGGCGCTGCAGCAGCTCGGCGGCGCGTTGGTGGTGGCAGCGGAAGGCATCACGCAGCGTCCGATCCAACGTCTCCCAGTGATTACTGGTGCTGGCTACTGCGGGTTCTGGCGCGGGGCTGGCGGCGTTGGGGAAGCGGCAGATCGGCTGGCCGATGCGCCGTTCCACCGCACACCACGGACAGGGTTTGCCGTTGGGGTGATGGTGCTGGGGGGTGCGGCTGCACGTCACCACTTGGCGATGCAGGTCCCGCAGCAGAAGCACCCACTCAGCCGCCGTCGGCCGCAGGTGGGGGTCTAACGCGAAGCTGCGCTGAAACGCCTCCGCCAGGGCAGTCGACACCTCCTGCGGCGCTGGCCGTGCCGGGCTGGCTCGCAGGCCGGCGGGCACGGTGGCGGCATGGGGGTAGAGGCCGCGCCGGATCTTGTCGCCGATGGGCAGATCCGGCTCGGCGCTGTTGATGGCGTTGTCGTAGGGGTGATCGTGCAGCAGGAGCTGATACACCAGCACCGCCAGGGCGAAATGATCACTGCTCCGCTCACGCCAGGTGCGGCTGAGATCACAACCCACCAGCTCCGGCGCGGTGTAGAGCGGCCGTGCCACGCCGCAGTGAAAGCGCTGGCCATCGGCACTGCGGATCTGGAAGCTGTCGCTATCCAGCAGCACGGCCCTCCAGCCGCACGGCGTTGCCGCCTGGCTGAACAGCACGTTTTCTGGGTTGAGATCACCGATCACCACCCCCTCGGTGTGCAACGCCGCCACCGCTTCCGCCAGCAGCAGCGCTGCCAGCACCGCATCACGCCAGGTGAAACGGCGCAGGCGCCGCAGTTCATCGAAGTTGAACAGCCGCGCCGCCGAGAGGCTGCTCTCTGGCGCGATGCAGGGCATCACATACCCGGCCGCCTCGGCCCGCGCACCATTTCGCCAGTGGTGAAGAACGGCTTGCGGCAGCGTGGCGTATTTCGCGCAGGCGGGTGGCAGCTGGCGCAGGGCCTCAAGCCGCGCCACATCAACGCTGCGCAGCAATTTCACGGCTACGGGTGTGCCGCCCAGGCTGGTGCGAAACACCTGGCCCTGGCCGCCGGCACCCAGGCGGGCACCGGGTTGCAGGCGCAGGGAGAGGCGCTCACCGCTGCTGGTGATGAACGACTGCTCCATCGTCAGCGGCTGGCGATCACCAGGGTGCGGTCGTCGTCAGACAGTTGCGCCAGCCCTGGATCCGCCAGCGAGCGGGCCAGCCAGGCGGGATAGCCACGGCCGCCATGGCGCCGGCGATGCTCCTGAATCACCAGATCCGCCAGAGCTGCATTGGCCTCCAGCCGATCGTAGCCGGGGCGGGCTGGGCCGAGGAAGGCGCTTTCGAGGCCATCGGAGAAGGCCAACACGGCCTCCACCTCGGTTGCCGGTGCCTGCCAGACCTGGATGCTCTCGATCGGCGTGTGCCGCCGCAGGAAGGTGGTTTGGTTGGCGTAATCCCCCTTGGATGGCGGCAGCGGGTTGTGCCATTGGCCCCCTTGACGCACCAACAGGGTGGAATCACCCACCTGCAGCACGAGCAAGCGGCGGCGATCCCAACAGCAGGCCAACAGGGTGTGATCCAGCAATGGCACCGGGCCACGCCGACGCAGCAGGCGGGCACGGAAGTGCTCCAGCAGGTGTGGGTCGGCGCCGAGACGCGGCTCACGGCGCAGGCGCTGGAGTGCCTGCCAACCGGCGCGGGCACTCGCAGCAGCGGAGCGGGCCACGGCGGTGGTGCCACCGGCGCCATCACAGAGCACGAAGCCGCTGAGCCCCACGCTCTGGCGCGGTATCTGCAAGGCATCGCAGCAGGGCTGAGCCAGGGCGGCATGGCGTTCGCCGCGGTGCTGAGCCCCGCAGAAGCGCGGAACGCGGATCACAGCACCCACCCGTCGTAGACGTCGTCGCCAACGCGCGGATCCACCAGCTGCACGCGATCACCAGGGGCGGATTGGGAGACGCGGCTGAGGCTGGCCGACAACCACAGGAACATCTCCTCGAACTTCAGGTTGTCGAGATCGAGGCAGCGCCCTTTGAACGGGCGGCTGAGGTCATCAAGCACCGCGCGGCCATGGGGCGACACGTTCACCCCAACGGTGAACAGGGTGAACTTCTGCTCCTGCGCCGCCAACTCCAGCGGTGCAATCAGGGCCTTGTAGCCATCGCAGCCATGGCCGCCGTCGTCGGTGGGCTCGCCATCGGTGAGCAAGAAGATCCAGGGGCGGTAGTAGCTAATCCCGTGCTGCTGATAGCTGCGCTTACGCTCCGTCACCTTGAGCATCGCCAGCTCCAGGGCCTGGCGCATCGGGGTGGCACCGGAGGCCTGCAACTGCAGCGTCTCGCTCTCGCTGAGGGGGGCAAAATCGCGCTCCAGCTTCACCGGGCCAAAGCTGATCACAGCGAGATCAACGCTCTGGGCTGCCACGGGATTGCGCAGGATGTCCTGGCGAAACACATCAAAGCCGGCATTGAGGCGGCGCATCTTCTCGCCCGCCATCGAATAGGAGCGATCCAGCAACAGCACACAGGGGGTGCGGCGCTGGCGGTTGGCCAGCAGGCTGCGGGCCTCGGGGTTGTCGAACAGCATCAGGCGTTGGAATGGATGCAAGCAGCCTCGCGGCTGAACACGGCAGCTAGTTGGCGTGCCGTGCGAACGACGACCTCTGTCATTCGCATGAGAAGCATGATCAAGGGAAGCGATGACAGCTGTACTTAGAGCGTGAGCCCCTCCCGCGGATTCCCACTTGGCTCCCAAGACAGGAGCTCCTTTGACCTTGTAATCAACTTTTCGCTCTAGAGGCCGCCAACAAGCGACCGATTAAGCCCCTTTAGATCACCATGGAAATGGCCGCTTACTTAACGCCAGCAGCACGAGAGGTGATGGCACTCGTTTCGCAGAAGGTGCACATTGTTGAAAACGGCTCTGCTTGTCATCAATACGAGATCTTTGGCTTCTTCAGTGCGACGCGACGTGAGTTGACCGTCTGCAGCCGCCGCATCGTTGGCTTTGGATCGCCGGATCGCGATATCAACGAAACACTTATGCATGAGTCCGTGCATGTGGCTCAGGCTTGTCGGGGCGACTTCCGCTATTTGCGTGCTTTTGGAGTTAAGAGCTCTGCTATGCCTCTCAGTGCAGCGAAGGCCGCTGATCTAAGGAAGGTCTTGGCCTTTGACTCGCGTCTGGCACAGATCGACAGAGAGGCTTTCTACATGGAAAACAAGCCAGGACTAGTGGCATATGTGGTGCGCAAGTACTGTTTTTGAGCAATGGATCGCTCAGCACAGCTCAGGGAACTCAGCGCGTATCTCGGCACAGCGCTGGAACATCACATGGGCGGCAACACCAGCCAGCCGCTCCACTTCAACGCGAAATTCATAGCCATGGTGCATGTTCATGGCGTGCGCGGCTTCGTGGATCAGGATCTTGAGGCTCTCTGCACCGAGAGGTTCCAGCCAGAAGCAGGGCTGATCGATCGCCAAGGTGAGGACGTTGGTCGCGCTCCAGTGGGCATAGAGGCTGCGGCTGCCATCGTGATTCCGGGTTAATTGACCACGCACCCGCTGTTGGCGGACTGGCCCGTGGTCCACCAGCTGCTGGCAGAACCAGATCGCAAAGTCAAGGCACCGCTGAACGCGCGCGACGCCGCCTTGCTGCTCAATCAGTTGGAGCCGTTCATCGGCGGCGTGGACGGCCGACTGCACCGAAAAGCCATCGTCGCCGGCTTGTTCAGCCTTGCGGCGCTCATCGCGCCGAACCACCTCCTGGGCTGAGGGCACATGCAGCTTGAGCATCTCCCGAAAGCCGCCACTGGCCTGGGCCGTATTGACAACCTGAATCCCCAGATCACGGGCGTCTTCATCGAAATGCCGGGCTCCCATGCGGGGGACAGACCGGGCGATGTTGTCGCCAAACGCCCTCGCCAGGATCTGCTGCTGCACCTCCGTCGCGCAACGCCGCCCAGCGGTCCCCACCCAGTCGTCCTTTACGGTGGATGCATCCATCTCCTCCAACAGCGTGGGCAGACACGCCACATGCAGCTTGGCGGGATAGCCGGAAGCCACCGCATCACGGTTGGGGTTCATCGGCACCCGCTGCTGAATATCGCAGTGGTAGGCCAGGCTCCAATCGAGGGCCGCTACCGGAATCCCCATCTCATAGATGGTGGGTTGCTCGTGCTCGGCCGTGGGTACCAGGTGAATGGTCGTGCGCCGGCACGGTTTCTTCCAGCTCTGGCTGGTTGGGTCGTAGACCTCGGTGCTCAAGTTAGCGCTGATGACGTGCCTGATCTGGCGCGGGGGGATGGGACGTCCATTGATCTTCAGCTCCACCCCTGCTGACACCAGGAAGCGTGAGAAGTAGTCATCCAGCTGGGTGCTGATCTCCGCGGGCCATGGCATCTGCATGTGCACCTGCGTGCCGTTGACGGGGGCGGGCAGAGAGGATTGCCGGCTGATGCGTTCTCCGCGATCGCGGAGGAACTCCAATTGCTGGTGGCCACTGATCACCCGTGCCTGCTCAGCGATGCAGAGCGCTTCCTTAAAACCGCGCCCGAAGCGTCCTCGTTTGAGATGGCTATCGATCTTGTGCGTGAGATAGACGACGCGTAGATCTGCGAGCTCCTCAATACCCGAGCCATTGTCTGTGCAACTCACCAGGACGTGGTCGGCCCTGGGTTCATAGCGGAGCTCAATCTGCCCCGCTTCTTGCTCTGTGAGCGAATCCAGGGCGTTCTGAACAAGCTCCTTCACCAGGTGCTCGGGTGGCCGCGCCGCATTCATGGCCGCGAAACCTTCGGTGCTGATGGCAAGCCAGCCCTGGGACTGCGTCTTCATCGGGAATGACGTGGTGATGGAGTGTTGGGTGGGAAGGGCTGTCAGCTCTGTGGCGCGCCAGCGTCCCACGCCGCGTCATCGGTGCCATTCCAGACAGCCTCGGCATCGCTGATCGCCTGGCGCAACGCCAAGGGTTGCCAACCGATGCAACGGGCTTCTAAATCGATGCGGCGCCCGCAGTGGGTCCAGATCGGCAGAGGCTCAAGCGTGGGACCACAAGGCAACCACTCGCCATCGAAGACATCATCAAAGGGGCTGGAGGTGGCCAGGATCTGATCAAGGAGGAGGCTGCTCATGCCGAAGGGCTCAACGCGATGAATCCAGCTTCTGCGAAGCGACCCGGCACAAATCAGCGGCTCCTGCGAACGACGGAGCCAAGCCGATCGACTCATCCCAGCGATCTCTACTGCGATCGCTGGCTACAACAAGCGGCGTGATTGAGTCCGGCAGCTGGAGAAATGGGGGTGAGGGTCCTTGCTGAGCTTGCTTTATCCAGATGTCTTATCCAATTGACCACGCGTAAGTGCATCAAGTAATTGCGAAGTCGACGAATTAAAACCCACCTCATGCTCGCATATTACAAGACCTTCCTGGTAGACCTCATCATAGCCAAAATAGAGCCACTCGCCAGAGCGAAAAGCCAGGTAGACCTCCATCCCAATATCAAATCCACGCTTTTCAAGCTTGCATGCCAGGGGGCAACAATTTAAAAGTGAAGAGAGGCTTTTGTAGTCAAAGCCAGAAAGCTGATTTTCATCATTGACGCCCGAACTGGACAGCAACGAATCGAGAATACAGGGATCAAAGCCATTAATAATTCCAAAAGCATATACCCTGCTCGAGGCATTTGCTAGCCACGACTGATCTTTCTCTTTATGTCGCACGTCATCAGCCAGGCCTTCGATGTATCTGGAAATGCTGCCAACATCTGCGTATAGGCCGTCTGCAGTGCAGTTGCTTCTTTGAAGGCGCTGCAAAATCATGCCAGCGTTATCCATGTCACAGACGTAAGCGGATAATATCCCGTAGTCCTTAAAATGTGTCTTGTTCAAGTGATCTTTGATCGCGGCAAACGCACTTGACAAGAGACCCCTAATCTTGCCCCGCTCCATCCACCGCCCAGGCTCGTCCACCTCTCGGATGGTAATGGACGAGCCAATTAGAATGCTTGCAGTCACGAAAGATCCTCTACTCCGTTGCAATCTAGCCTGAAATGTGCGTATTCTTCGCCATCCTCAGCCTCGGCCTCAATGATCATATAGTTTCTAGGGCCGATATAAAGGCCAGTGTCTATCCCATCATTTCCTTTGGTCACAGGAGACCCGTCGGCGACGTAACAGATCATTGATTGGGCAAGGAGGTCGGGGTCAAGCCGCAAGACAACACTTGCAAGCCTTGAATTTCCATTTTCAATGGCTACTTTGCGAAGTTCGCCGGAGTCCTCATCGAAGATAGACGTGTAAAGCTCGCTACTGTCGAAGATCAAATTATCTCCGCTCTGATTAATCAGGTCAAAATCAGCTCTCCAGGTAAAAATATCATCCCACTCGCCTTCCTCAACGCTCGAGAAAAACAACCTTTCTTCAATACCAGATGCTGCTATCGCGTCTTTGACCCGGTTTGCTACACCCTTCTTGCATTTGATGCCAGCATTTTGACTTACTTGTATCAGCCCCTGGCCCATGAAGATCGGCTTGAGAGCGTCAATGTCGCCGACGGGGTTGAGCAGCTCTCCTTCATCGGATATGCCTATAGACCATGCCTTTGTTCCGGGCTCAAGCTGAGCAATCAATGTACCAGGACTACCCCATGCCACATAAATAAATACATCCCCCAGTGAAATACTCTTGAGGGATGATCCCAAAAACTTTGATCTTGATACTAGCAGTGAATAAGTCACAAAGGGATAGCTTATGGGTGCCGCAACCATAGCGGGTCTGTTACAACGGTTCAATCCCTGCGACATGCTTCGTTGCCGCATTATGTGCATCGGGTTAAGATGGCTCTGGTAGGCTCCTTGTTGGCGCCCGTGGGAGCGTGGAGAGCCCTACTACCAAAGGGCAGCTCTGGCTGACGACCAGTTTTCCAGGGCTTCTCTAATTCACGATCAAAGGAAAAGTTTCTAGGCACGACAGGTGCTCATTCTGAATAGCAGTTGGCTAGGGATGCAGTGCACCTTGCCCTCTTCTGATGAGTATGCATCTACTGAATAGCATTAGCCCCTTGCCCCTGCGGGCAAGTAATCACTGGCGATGGGTCGTGATTCGCAGGAGCGGGGCTTCAGTGCGATTGCGGAGGACTTGTGATGAGCAGGTCATTCACCCCAATCAACGGGCGCCATGAAATGTCTCGTCACCTGCTGGGTTGCAGGCAAGGTCTTCACTGTGGAGTGCTATGCAGCCAACTACGCCGAGGCCCGTGCAGTAGCCAAAGCGCAGCATCCCAATGCTCGCATTCTCAGCGTGAATGCTGTTTTTCAATGAACAGCTCTAAGTTTGTGCTCCTGCTGTTTGCTGCTGGCTTCGGCTTTGGCTACCTGATGGAGAGCAATGGTCAGGAGTCCCAGCGCCGGGCAGGTGGATCGAGCAGCGCACCTCACTGGCTGCGGGATCTTGACCCTCGCTACCAAGATCTGGTCGGTGTGATGAGGGCTAAGGGTTATGGGATTGTCGAAAATGCTGCGGTCTGCAAACAGCAGGATGTGGTGGGCTATTACACCTGGGGGCAGCACGCGATCAAGGTCTGCACGGATCGCATCGCCAGGCTGAATGCCGATCCATGGGCATTTCGCACTCTCTTGCAACAGACCATCGCCCACGAAGCCACCCATGTCGCCCAAAGCTGCCGTCAAGCCCGCGAGGGCAAGACAGGCCTTGGCTTGGCTGCTGCCAGGCTCTATGGATTACCGCAATCTGTCAGAGCTGACATTCAGAAGTCGATAGCCTCCAACCAGTCCAGCAACCCTCGATCGCTACAATGGCGTATCGAGGCAGAAGCGATGGCTCTAGAGGAGACGCCTGATCAGGTGATTGGTGCCTTGCAGCAGTTCTGCAGATGAATCCATTGGCCTGGTGTTGCTGCTCAGATTCAGGGTTTAACTTCTGAGCGCTGCTGCCACATCTGCCAACCGCAAGAGCAGGGTGTTCGGATCCATCGGCGATGGGTCAAAGCCCATGTGGAGATAAAAGGAGCGGGCTGTGGCAGAAGCGGCATGCACGAGGATGCCGCGCACTCCGATCTGCTCACTGGCCTGGAGCACTCGTTCAAAGGCATCGGCCAACAGGGCGCGGGAGAGCCCTTGGCCTTGCACACTGCTGCAAACGGCAAGACGTGCCAGGACCACCACCGGAATGGGATCCGGCATGTTGCGCCGAAAGCGACCAGGGCTCGCGAGCAGCGAGACAGCCCCTGAAGCCAGGGCCACATAGGCCTTCACCGCACCATCGCCATCACACACCACAAACGTGCGGGTGGCACCGCTGCGCTGGTTGGCCAGGGCGCGTTGCTGGAGCCAATGGTTGAGGCTGGTGTCGCCGCAGTCAAAACCGGCTGTGCGGTGCTGATCGGATAAGGGCTGCGGCGCTTCCAGATCCATCAGGGCTGCCAGGGCCTGGGGGCTGCCATGGTGCGCCGAAGGCGCTCATTGGGCAGCGGGGGCGCATCCAGTTCGCGCTGGAACGCCTCAAACCGTTCTGGCGAAACGGAGCACCAGGCCTGCTCCACCAGAACCTGTTGGGCTGCGGCGCGTGCTGCCTGCAGAACGAAGTCCGTGCGGGTGAGGCCTGAGGCGCTGACGGCGCGATCAATCAACTGCTGATCGTCCGCCGTCACCCGCAGGTTCCAGCTCTGGCGCGTGGTGGCGGCCATGCCCAAGACAGCGAACAAGCAGCAGCCTAGCCCCGCTGGTAGACAGCGTCTATCTCCCTGCTTCAGGGCTGAAGGAGGGCCACCACCTCGCGGGCCTGTTGCAGCTGCAGCTCCCGCAGGTCCAGCGGTTGCTCAATGCGGATGCCAGCTCCCCAGCGGAATAGCCAGTTGCGCAGGTCCCAGTCGCGTTCAATCGTCCAGCTGGGCAAGCGGATCTCCACCGGATGGGGGTGGCTGTCGCCAACTGGATTCGGCGGCAGAGAGGTGTGGGCGGTGTGCTCTGGCGGGAAGCGATGGGGTTCTTCGCGGATGAGTTGAAACACCTGGGGCGTGCAGGAAAAGCGCAGCACGCCCCAGGGCGGCTTGGCGTTGCGGCCAGTGGCCGGGGCCATCACCGCCAGTTGATCGTCGATCGAGTCGCCGAAGTACAACCCACCGCAAACGTGCTGCAGACGCTGCAACCGCTCCAGCGCCCGCTCGTGCTCCTGCTCGCTGTTGCGACGGGTGTTGCCGTCTTCATTCAGCAGTACCAGCCGATCCACCCGCAGGACTCGGATCAGACCAAGGCCGTCGTTGCGGCCGATCGACACCGTTTCGAACGCCAGATACCAACTGATGTTGTGAAACAGCAGCTGCAGCGGCCAGGCGCGGAAACGACCGTCATCGCCGCGTTGTTTCTGCTGTTCGCTCACCGGATCGGGCAGGTGCCGCAGCCAGATGCGGCGGCGATCGCGGATTGCCCGCTCCACCCTGGCGGCCATCTCCGGCTCGGCAAGGGTGCCGGGCTTTTCCTCGGTGAAGGAGCGATGGGCCAGGGTGCGCTTGGGCTGGCGCAGACGGTCGGGCATGCCATCAGCCCGCAGGATGCCCGCGCGCTGGAGCCGATCTTCGAGGCTGAGCAGCAGGGGTTTCTGGGATTGGTCGCTGAGGCGATCCAGGGAGGCCTTGAGCTGGGCATGTACCTCCAGCAGCTGATCAGCCGAGAGCAAGGCGGTGCCGATCGCATAACCCTGCCGGCGGCTTTGGGGCCGTCCCTTGACCGCCGCCAGGAAGCCATAGGGCACGAGCACGTGCTCCACGTCGTAGCGCAGGGCAGCTTCCTGATCGCTGCGGTAACTGCCCTCCAGATCCTCCAGGCTGCTGATCAGGTGCCGGTAGAGAGGGCTGAATTCCTCACTGCTGCGCCGGGCCCTCTTCGCCCTCTCCGGGGCGGGGGCTTCTGGCTCTGCGACTGACGACGGCTCCGGTGCATCGAACGGCTGCTTGAGCACGTGACGCAACAGCGTGAACAGCCGCTGAAACACCTCGCGGTGCGCCAGGGCCGGGTAGCCACCATGCAGCGAACTGCCTGGAGTGGGCCCAGCGCTACCGAGATCAATCGGCTGGTCGCCCTGCCAATCCAGCCGGAAGAAGCCGTTGGCCTCGAGCCAGGCAAGGTCGCCGCGGATCGCCTCAGTATCGCCGTAGCCATCGCTATTGCCGCCGTGCACCGCCTTCCAGCTGGCGAGATAGGCGGCGGCACGCTCGGCCAGGTCGCCCTGGGGCTCGGGATTGCCGATCTTCAGCAGCTCAGCCGCTGTGCCTGGATCACTCGCATCCAGGCCGTTGAAACTGGTGAGCAGGCGCAGCAGAAACAGCAGCCGCTCCAGATCCAGAAGCCTTGAATAGCGATGCAGGTGCGGGTCAATGGCGCGCTGCCGGTTGAGCGCATTGCGGATGCGGCCATCGAGACTGGCCAGGCGATGCTGCAGATCGGCGGCGGTGCTGCCTTCACCCGCGGCGGGATTGAGCGCCACGATCGCGGCAAAGCCTTCGGCGCGATCGGGCTTAAAGAAGCGGTTGTTGAGGCTGGCGTGGAACTCCTCGATCACCACCTCGGGCACCGGGCGCTCACGCCGCAGGGCCCAGGCCTTGCACTGCTCCAGCGGCGTGGTGAGCCACCAGCCGATCCACTCCACCGGCCGGGGCAGGTGCAGTCCCTGGGTGTAGAGCAGCCGCCAGGGCCGGCGGGCGTGGGTGGCATCGATGATCACCGGCCTGCCGGCCTCCACGGCGGCGTTCAACCGTTGAAGCAACACGCTGCGGATTTCGTCCCACGGGCCCTGGACCGCGGCATCGCCGAACAGCTCTTCTCGAATCGCATCCGTGGAGAGCACCAGGCCGGGCTCGCCGGTTCCCACTTGCAGCAGTGGTGCCAGCTGCTGCGCCAGGGTGGTTTTGCCGCTGCCGGGCGGGCCGATCAGCAGGTGGCAGCGCAGAGGAGCTGAGGTCATCTCCCCATCCTGAAAGCAAGCGCCACCGATTGAACACGTGTTGTGCGAATCACCAGCGGTCGTTCGCACCATCCGCCTCCGCCAACCGCAGCGATCGCCAAAGACTGACGGGATCTACGACTGGGTCAACCGTTGTCGAACCTGCCTCAACAGCCGTATCGCATCCCCCAGGTGCTGCGGGATCTGCAGCTGGTGGATGTTCTGGAGCTCACGGGCAGCACCACCGCCAGCGCGGCCCAGATTGGCCTGTCACAGGCGAGCGTGAGCCGTCGCTACCGGGCCTTGGCCAGGGAGCTTGGGCTGCAGCGCCTGGCCGCTGCATCGATGGGCAAGCGCTATGGCGATACGCCATGGCTGCAGCTGCTGCGGCGTGGGATCAACAGCCATCGGCTGGCCTGGGGAGTGCTGCGCCTTGGCGGCAGCGATCAAGACGCCGCGCTGTGGCAAGGCCAGCACGGCGTGGAGTGGGTCACGCTCGGACGCCGGCAGCAGCAGCACTGGCAGCCGCTGCTGCAGCTGGAGCTGCTCGATGCGGTGGCCTTGCAGGAGCTCCCGCCAGACGCCGTGACTGGTGACCTTCCCTATCGGCTGCTGCGCAGCCCCCATGGCTGGCTCGCCTGCCGTCTTGAGCCGGTGGTGCTGCGACTGGCTGAGAGGCTGGGATTTGAGGACACTGGAGCTCAACGCCGATAGCATTGCTATCAGAGACGGGGCGTTGCGATGGCCGACCTCTTGGTGCGAGGCGTTGATGACTCCATCGTTCAGGCCCTCAAGAAGAGGGCCGGGGCCCATGGCCGCAGCCAGGAAGCTGAACTGCGCGAGATCCTGGCCGCTGCGCTGCTGTCTCCGCCTAGGCGCAATCTCGCTGAGTTGTTAGCAGCCATGCCGGATGTGGGCGTGGATGCCGATTTTCAGCGCCAGCAGGATCCAGGGGTGGCCGCTGATGTTTTTGATTGACACCAACGTGATCAGCGAGGCGCGCAAGGGCGTGCGCGCCGACGGGGGCGTTCTGGCCTTCTGGGATGCCGCCTGCCGCGATCAGACACCGTTGTTTTTGGCGTCTGTCACGATTGGTGAGCTGCGCAGGGGCGTGGAGTTGATCCGCCATCGCGGGGATCATCCGCAGGCTGCCCTGTTGGAGCAATGGCTGGAGGAGCTGCTGCAGATGTACGGCTATCGGGTGCTCGCCCTCGATGGCGATGCGGCCCAGATCTGGGGGCGATTGCGGGTGCCCAATCCCCACAACGCCATCGACAAGCAGATCGCCGCCATTGCGCTGCTGCACGATCTCACGGTGGTGACGCGCAACAGCGATGACTTTGCGAGTTGCGGCGTACGGTTGCTGAACCCATTCCAAGGTGGGGCTCGCTGAGAAGCGGCAAATGCCCCTTTCGAAGCCCCTTCAGCGCGGCTGCGGCGTCATCGTGAGCAGGTTGTCGCTGCGGTTGTAGCGGAAGCTGACGCGGGTGTTCACCTCAGCGGTGGGTGGCTGCTTTTCGATGGCGTCGTAATGCGCGCGCATGGCAGCGAGCCGCTCTTCGTAGCCGGGATGGGTGGAGTCGGGCTCGGTGATGGAGGCATCGCCAATCGAGCGCGCCATGAAGGCCAGATCCTGCTCGCACAAGCGTGCTGGATAACCAGCGCGGGCCAGCATGGTGGCGGCGTCACGGTCGGCCTCGAGCTCGAGCTGCCGGGAGCGTTTGCGATCACCGATCTTCTGGGCCTGTTCGCTCTGGCCGTGAAGGTTGTGATTGAGGTGATAACTCTGCTGGAAGAGGTGATGCCGCCTGATGTGGGCGATTTCATGGGCAATGGTGCAGGCCAAGAAGCCGGAGTGGCTGCCATAGGCCCGAAAGGCCGCCCGTGGAATCACCACCGTGCCGCTGGAGGCAGACCAAGCCTGAATGTCGCCCAGGGCATAGCCCTGACGGATCAGTTCATCCCAGCCATTGCTGTAGCGCTGGTAGGGGTTGAGCTGCGCGAACACATCGCACTGATCGCTCTTGCAGAACCCACGCTGCGCTGCCAACTGGGCGGTGTATGTGCCTGAAGCCACCATGAACTGCAGGGGCTGATCACCAAGGTTGTTGCCATGGCTGAGGCGCTGCAACACGGTTTCGAGCGTCCGCACCTCGGCGGGTGCTCGTCGCATCGACCAGACGGTGGCGACGATGCCCGCAGTGGCCAGGGCAGCGGAAACCACCAGGGCGGCGGCGGTGCGAGAACGCAGCTGAACACGAGGCATCGCTCAGGGCTCCAGCAGATCAAGCAGCCGGCCGCCTTCATCGACGAGGCGGTGCCGTTTGCCGGTGCTGCGGGCGCGGGCCTGGGCGGTGCGGTAGGCGTCGGCTTGGTTGTGCTTTTCCTGGAAGCGCTGCCAGTGGCCGAATTGGTCTTGCCACTGGATCACGATGCGGGTCATGGGGCCTGCGTTGCCGATCAACTCCCAGCAGCCTGAGCCACGCAGCGGTGTTTGCCAGAGGCGTTCGTGCGAACCACGCCGGTGCATCTGGACAGCCCTGGCCAACCCCAGAACAGAGTGCGATGGCCCACACAGTGCCCGCACGCTATTGGCGGACGCTTTTGAGGGGATGGAGCGGGCCTCGCAGCGACCTGCCCAGGTGCCTGGGGGCCACATCTCCACCGGCTTCGCCAACCTCGACGCCATGACCCAGGGGCTTCGCCGCGGATCGCTGGTGGTGCTGGCCGGTTCCACGGGCATGGGCAAAACGGCGCTTGCGCTCAACCTGGCTCGCAGCATCAGCCTGCAGGGTGAGATGGCGGTGCAGATCTGCTCACTCGACTCTTCGCCTACGGCACTGCTGCAGCGGATTCTCGCGTCGCTGTGCTCGGTGGAAGCGGGCCGCATTGCCAGCTCACGGCTCACTGCAGAGGAATGGCCGCGGCTGGGGGAAGCCATGGCCCAGCTTTCAGCGGCACCGCTGTTTTTCTCAGGCCAAGCGATCAATACGGTGGCCTCCATTCGTGCCCACAGCCAGGAGCTGGCTGCGCAGAGATCCGAGCCGCTGGGGCTGGTGGTGATCGATGCGCTGCAGCTGCTCTGCGGTGACCCAGCAGAGCAGCTCAAAGAGCTACGAGAATTGGCGGCTGAGCTGAGGGCCTGCGTGTTGCTCACCTGCCAGAGCCGGCCCAGCGTGGAGCTGCGGCCTGGTGGGTTGCCCCTGCTGCACGACCTGCCGGCCTTGGAGGCGATGCAGACCTACCCACATGTGATCGCGATGCTGCACCGCGAGGAGTTTTGGGACCCATGCACCACCAAGCGCGGCGAGGCGCAGCTGCTGCTCGTGAAAAACAGCGATAACCCGCTGGGCACGCTGCGGTTTGGGTTTGAGCCGGGGTTCTCTCGCTTCTTGGGGATCGATGCCCCCTAGCAGGGCTACGGATCCGCAAACAGCGCCACACCAAGGGCTACGGCCGCCTGGTTGAACTGGGGCCATCAAAGCTGGCGAGCGCAGCACCAAACCGCTGGGCCAGCACTAAACCGGTGGCGTCGTAACTGCAGAGGCCATGGCTTCTGGCCAACGCCAGGATCCAGTGAGGCGTCGATCACCACGGCATCCGACGCTGTGCTTACAGGAGACCATCCCGCACGAAGCCGTCAACCTGGGCATCGCTGACGCCGTGAAGGCGTGGGGTTGCCTGCAGGGCCGCAAGGGCGGCAGCCACGGCCTTGGTTGCGTCCGCAGGGTGTGGAATCACATCGGCCAACCGCTTGCCCCGCTCCGAGATGGTGAACCTCTCCACGGCCTCCAGCTGACGGGAGAGCTGGGCCTTGGCCTCGAATGCCCCGATGCTGGCGTCCATCGATCGCTTGAGCTGGTTCGCTAACTCGTTTGCGCTTCTGGAAAGCTCCAGAAGCGCAAAGGTGCCCGACTCGAGCCGTCAGCCTTGTTGTGCGGCAATCGTTTCTGGCCCGGCTTCTGGCCAGACAAAGCAGAGCCGCCATGCCCAAGCAAAAAGATAGCCGGCATGCCTCACGCCTCTGCCAGCCGCCGCAATGCCGACACGATCTCAGGGAGTGATTGGTCACAGATCAGCAGCACCTGCTCTTCATCCAGATCGAAGTACTGATGGGCGATCACATCGCGAAACCCCATGGCGCCCTTCCAATCCACCTCCGGGAACTGATTCGCGAGCACACCAGGCCAATGGCGCTCGAAGCGCTTGAGCCCCTCACCGACAGCCATGAACTGCATGCAGATCACATCCAGGGCGTCCTGGCCCGCTTCTGAATCGAGGAGTGAAGGATCAGCGAGCAACGGCTGACTTTTGCGCTCGATGCGCGAGAGAGCTTTGAGGAGGTCGCCAAGAAGTTCGCGCTGTTCAGGTGTCATGCGGCCACACCCTCATGCTCGATTCGCTGCCGCAGCGCTGGATTCATGCGTTTGCGCAGGCGTACCACGTCAACCGGAGCCGGCAGCAAGGCGTTGAGCTCCTGTTTGAGATGCACCAGGGCAAAGGGTGTGAGGGGCTCAAGCTCCACCCAGATGTCGATATCGCTGCCAGGACGCTGCTCGCCTCGGGCCACCGAACCAAACAGGCCGATCGCCTTGAGGTGGTAGCGCTGCTGCCAGTCGGAGCAGTGGCGGCGCAATTGACTGAGAACCGCGTCCGCGGCGGGGGGCTGAGCCATGGAGGGAGAGGCCCTAACGACCAGGGACTGTTGGTCCCTGGGAGATTCTGAATGCTGGGCCCAGCATCTGCCGCACGGCGCTTGGGTTGCCTGGGCAGTTAACGGTGGATCCGGCCACCATGCTCAAGCAGGGGGCTTGGTTGAAGAGGCATTGAGCTGCGTCTGCGTCCAGGCGCAGCGGCGGCCCAGGTGATTGAGCAGGGTGGTAGCGCTGGCCAGCCCAGCCGCTTCAAAGAGGGTGAGGCTGCTGATGGTTTTGGTGGCATCGAGCTCGCCGCCCATCAGGCGCTCAAGGGTCTGGCCGGGTTGTTGCAGCTGGTGGTGGATCGCGTCGATCACCTGTTCAAGGCGCTGCCGCAGCAGCGGATCGGCGAGATATGCACGAGCTTCTCCCAGGCCATGAAGCCCGTAGCGCTGGGCCGTTGCGGATCGGCCGAGGCCGCGCAGCTGCGGCAGAACGAACCAGATCCAGTGGCTGCGCTTGCGGCCGTTGCGCAGTTCAGCCAGGGCGCGCTCGTAGGCGCACTCAGCCCCAACGCCTTGTGCACGGCTGAAACGACTGATGTCATCAGCGGGGGCGGGGCTAAGCACGGGCCAGATCTCCGTCGTTCGCAGGAGAGACCTCGATCATGAGCCGACCTGCCGCGAAGGTACTCACATCAACCCACCCAAGTGCCATGCAGATCATCAAGCTGGAACGCGACGACTGGAACTTCTTCTGCCCAGCCACAGGGCGGCCGGTGTTCACCGACGACGGAGAGCCCAATACCCCAGCCCTGCGGGGCAGCTGGTGCCATGAGGTTCCCGAAGAGCCCATGCACCTGGCCGAGGAGCTCAAGCCCCTGTGGCAACAGCACCTCGATGCCCAGGCCGTGAAGGATGAAGGTGCCGACGTGGTGGGCTTCCTGCAGTCGCTGGACCGACCGAACTGGGTGGCCTTTGAGATCACCACCTTTGGGATGGCTTGCGGGCCGGTCTGGAGCACGGCTTGGACTGTGCTGGATCTGGGGTGATCGGATGCGGTCAATCCATCAGCTCCGGCCGATGAAGGGTGACGCCTTGCCGCTGTAGCTGACGACCACCCGCTTCTTGGCTCGCGTGGCCGCCACATGCAGCAGGGAGCGCTCCTGCTGCTCGAACAAGTCCCGTGAGAGGGCATCGGGCCGTTTGTTGACCTCCACCTGCAGGGGCATCTGGGAGGCATCGAGGCCTGGCAGAAAGACCTGATCGAACTCCAGACCTTTCACGCGGTGCATGGTGGCGAGCCGCAGTGCTGGATCGCTGGGGTCGTCGGACTCCTCTGCGTTGATCACCCGGGTGGCGAAACCCTCGCCCTTGAGCAGGGCTTCGAGTTTCTCGATGGCCTTGTTGGTGCGGGCGGCCACGCAGGTGGAGGCGAGGGACTGCTGCTCGTCGCGCAGCTGCCGCAGGGTGCTCACCAGGAAACGCTGCTCCTCGCCTGGATCCTCGAAGCCCTCCACCAAGGGATGGTCACCATGGAGAAGGGAGCGGTAGTCGCTGGCGGGATCACTGCCCCCATCGAGATCATCGAAGTCGAGGCCATGGAGCACGGCGGTGGCCCAGGCGCGGGTTTCCTCGGTTGTGCGGTAGTTGATGCGCAGCTTGCGGGCGCGGCCGCGGATGTCGATGCCGCAGCGGCTGAGCACCACCGGCTTGCCATAGATGCGCTGGTGGGGATCGCCGACGATGAACAGATCGTTGGCGCGGGGCTCACCCACCAGGGCCCGCAGCAGTGAGAAGGAGGCCACATCAAGGTCCTGGGCCTCATCCACAACCACAGCGGCATACAACGGTGAGCCAGCCGCCTTCTGGATCAGGTCGGCGGCGATCTGTTTGGCCTCCTCCGGTTCCCACAGGCCGCGCTGGCGAAACTCGGCACGCACCGCATCAAACACCGGCCAGATCTGGGCACGTTGCGGCCGGCTGAGGCGGGTGCCGCGTCCAACGCGGCGGGCCATCAGATACTCGTCGCGGCTGCGGCAGCCCTGGGCGAGTACCACGTCTTTCCACTCCTCTCGGTAGAAGCGCTCATCCAGACCCAGCGACGTGTCGGCCACATCCATGGCCAGGCTCCAGCAGCTGTCGCGGGCTTCTTCGTTGAACACCCGCACCTGTAGGCCCTGGCCCTTGAGGAACTTCATCACCCAGCCATCGAGGTGGATCACCTCGATCCGCTGCAGTTCCTCGGGGCTGCAGATCTTGGTGAGGTTCGCGCGGATGTCGGTGGCCAGGTTGCGGGTGAAGGTGGTGAACAGCACCCGACCGGGGGCGCTGGTTTTGATCTGCTCCTTGGCCAGCCAGCGGGCCCGGTGCATGGCCACCACGGTCTTGCCGGTGCCGGCTCCGCCCAGCACCCGCACCGCGCCACTCCACTGGCGCTCCACCAGACGGCGCTGGCTGGGGTGGAGAAACACGCGCCAGCGCTCCAGCGGTGCCGAAAGCATCGCCTCGAGCACGTCGTCGTCGGTGATCACCAGGAACTCGGCCTTGCTCTCGGGCGTCTCCAGTGCCGCCGCCACATCGCTGGGATCGATCGCGGCGGGGCGCTGCCGCTCCAGCTCCTCGATCACCACCTCAATCGGCTTGCCATCCGCCAGCAGGATCAGGCCATCGACGCAGTCCTGCGGTACCCACTCGATCAGACGGCTGAGGGCCTCTTCGCTGCTCACGGCGCGTACGGCGGGCAGCAAGGCTTCTGGGACGCCGAGCAACATCAGCTGGTCGTCGCTGCAATGGGCAAACAGTGAACCGACCTGGCCTGGTGACGGCGCCGGCTGGGCTACGGGGGGCTGATTGGCCAGAGCCTCGCTCACAGCCGCAGCGATCGCGTCTCCTACGGCGAGCTCGGCGGCTTCCACATCCACCACCTGGAGGGCACCGGAGACGCGGTTCACATGGCAAGTGCGGCGCCGTGCCCACTGGTAGGCGTCGTCGTGCTTGTCGATCCAGAGCAGCACATAGGTATCGCCCTCGTCAGGGGCGCGGACGATGCAGCGGATGTCCTGATCCACCCGGATCGAGCGGATGAAGGGGTCCTTGCCACCCTCGATGCGCTCGTAGTTCAGCCCCGGACTGCGGGGGTTGGCACGGAACTTGGAGATGAAGGTGGCCACCTTGCCGCGCGACTTCTCCGGCAACCGCCCGAACGCTTTGAAGAAGTCGTTGGAGAGGGCAACGGTGAGGCGGGGCTCGCTCATGTCAGGTGCGGGGCGGGGTCGGTGATGGCTGAGGGGTCAGGCGGTGGCGGAGTGGATTGGACGTGGATCAGGACGGTGGAAGGGCCTCCATCAGGGCGGCGGCTGTGGCGGCAGGAGGATCCTCCACCGACCAGCAGCGCCAGCCCGCGGCAGTGAAGGCTTCCGCATCAGCAGACTCGAACACCACCGCCAGCCGCTGCTCTGGCCAGGCGAGTTCAGCCTGGGCGATCACATCACGCTTCGGCCCTTCCAGCTCAAAGGCCTGCTCAGGCAAGGGCCGATCGGCGCCTTGCCAGGCTGCCTCCAATGCCTGCAGCAGCGGTTGCACGTTGGCTGGTGCAAAGCGGCTGAGGGCCTGCCAGGCCTGCTGCGACGCAGCAACAGCGGTTTCTGGGGCGCGTGGGCCTTCCGGAGCTGCCTTGGCAGGCTCGGCTTCCACCCACACCTGAGGTGGGTCCACGGCGGCGGGTTGCTCGCTACCACCCCAGCCCGGGGTGGAAATCAGCAGATGGGGCAGGAACTGGAAGAGGTTTCCCTGGCGTAACCATTCGCGCCAGGCCAGCTGCTGTTGTCGCTCAGAACTGGAACGATCCGATTCAAAATGAATGGCCCGAAAACTCGCGCAGGGATGCAGCCTGTCAGTTTTATGAAGACCCAGATCGACGAGATTGAGGATCTGCAGTTCTGGCACAGGAGCGAGGTGTTGGCCCACTCGGGGGGATTCGCCGCCCTGAGTCCACTCCTCGACGTGTGAATTGAGATTCAGAGCCTCACGTGGTGCCATTAGAGATGGATCGTCGATCTGCACTGGAGGCATGGGCGGGCGCTGGGCAAGGCAAAACATTTGCGCGAGACCCTGCCAAAGTGCTTCCGAAGGATTGGCCAGGTAGGCCATCAGCAATTGCAGACTGTTAGCCAGCTGAACTTCGCGAGGAGTTGGAACTGGTCGCTGCGAAAGGTCGTCTAAAAAGCTCGTGGGCCACCAACGTTCAAGATAGTTCTCGCGATTTTTGGAAGCAAAATCTGGCATCATGCCCACTGCAAGTCCGTTGGGCTCCAGTGGTGTCTGAGCCGTGGGAGGCGCCTCCACAACGTCATCCCAGCTGAGGGCCCAGAAGAGGTAGCGACCGCTGCGCTGCAGGGCCATGCGCTGCTCCGCATCGGTGGCCAATCGGCCGCGGTGGTATTCCCAGCCATCGGTGTAAATGGCGATCGGCTTGCCGCCGGCCGTAGGGGTGAGCAGGAAGTCCGCGCGGGAAAAGGCGCCGACGCCCTCGGCCTCACCAATCGGCACCTGCTGCTCGACCTTCCAGCTGACCACGCTGGAGCCGCTGTTGAAGCTGAGCAGATAGCCCTTGTTGCCCTTGATGAAGTCCTCGCGCAGGGTGACGGTGACCCCAGGTGGCTTGCCTTTTCCTTCCCGCAGCTTTTCGATGAAGCGCAGCTCCAGTTCGCTTTCGGCGCGGGTGTTGATCACGACCTCCGAGAGGCTGCGCTCTGAGGGCTGCAGTTCCTCCCAACGGTGCAGGATCGTTTGCAGTTGTTCGATCGCCCGCCGTTTGCTGGTGCGCTCGCGATCAAAGCGCTGCCGGTACATAAAGATGCAGCGATAACAGCCGTCGCTGCAGGGGCAGGCCTGCAAATGCTCCAGCGACTGCTCGAACACCGCGCGTAGATCTTTACCGCCCGCCTCGATCAGCTGGCGCACATAGCCGGTCCCACCGGGCACCGAATCAAAGAGGTAGAGGAAGGTTTTGCGCTGCTGGCTGCCGGGTTGGGGCTCCTCGCCGAGGGCGGATTGCAGGTGGTCCACCTTGCCGCCAAAGCGCTGACGCAGGCCCAGGTGCAGGGCGCCGATGAAGGAGGGTTGGCCTGCCTCATCCCAGAAGCTGGCACCGGGCAACAAGAAGCGCAGGGCTTCTGAGTTGAACTCCCGGTACATGAACAGAAGCTGGCGCAGCTCGGCGGCATCGGGCTTATCGCGGTAGCGGCAGCCCCAGGTGTGGTTGTGAGCGCTGGGCTTACCTCGCTGCACCTTGCCGCAGCTGCGGCAGAGCTCAAAACCCTTCACCTTGAGGGCCTTACCGGCGATGGCGTGGCTGGCGCCCACCACGGCCTGCTCGCCGAAGTTGATTTCACGGAAGGTGGTGCTGGCCAGGTACTCGGCACCGAAAGGGAACTCCTCATCGGCGATGGCCATGGAGATCTCGCGGCGGCTGTGGTCGGGCACGATCAACAGCTCGCGGTGGAAGAACAACGGGTTGCGTTCGTCGCTGTCATCCCCGAATCGGCTGCGGGCGTCTTCCGTGGTGGCCTGCACCTGGCGCAGGCGGGCCATCTCTTTGATCTGGCCATGGTCGGCGTAGCCGCTGCTGCCACAGCGGGGGCATTCCTTACGGCCGAAATCGTCGTCGGTTTCGCGGCTGGCGTAGGAGCAGGAGGGGCAGAAGCGCCAGCGCTCCGGTTGGTTGAGGTTGGGATCGACCTGATCGACTTTGACGCGGCGGCCCTGGGCATAGAACTGGCCATCGGGCACCAGCTCGCGGATGGCCACGTTGGCTGGGCGCTCGTAACTCATGGGCGGCAGTTCTTCGCTGCGGCGGCCATCCCCAGAGCGGCCTGGCAGCTTGCGCCAGAGCACCGACTTGAGTGTGACGCCCGCTTCCGGGAAGGCGTAGTTCGGCAGGAAGCCCTCATCAGTGAGCATCGCCAGCAGGGGCCGGCCGTCGAGGTCTTTGCGGAGCTGGTTGTAGGCGAACTGCTCGCGGCGAATTGAGTCTTTGGCCTCCCGTTCCTCGGGGGTGAGGCCGTCTTCAGGACGCTCGCAGAGCTTGTTGAAGCGCGTGCTCAGCTTGCGGGCTTCTGCTCCCAGCCGCTTGCGCTCGGCCACCAGATCGCGCAGGCGGGCGAGTAGTTCCTGCGCGAAGGGCGCATCGAAGGCGCCATCGCCACCGCCATTGGCGGGGGTGAGTATGAAGGTTCGCAGATCAGCGGCACTGGCCGTCTGCAGCTCTTCGCCGAACAAGGCGCAGAAGCGTTCCAGGAGATCGGCCTGATGGGTCTGCACCCAGCCCAGCCAGGTGTACGGGAATTCCTGGGGGATGGTGCCGCCGGCTGCCTTCTCCACGCCATCGAGAACGGGTTTGAGCTTGCGCGGCAAGGCCAGTGGATCGAGGCCGCCCGCGACCCAGCGATCGAGGCTGTAGGCAAGAAGCTGGCGGCGCAGGATGGCGGCCGCATCGAGATAGCAGCCAGGGGGATTCACCTGGCCCTGCAGCATCTCGCGCGGGTCGGAGAAGAAATAGAGATCGTGGGCGGTGCCCGTTACGAGGGTGCCCACCATGGCGTTGCCGTCGCGGCGGCCGGCCCGGCCGATGCGCTGTAGGTAGTT
>NZ_JBIPMN010000014.1:0-22048 GCF_044369115.1 Vulcanococcus sp.
AGCAACACTGAAGAGAGATCGCCGATGTTGATGCCCATCTCCAGGGTGGAGGTGGCGGAGAGCAGGTTGGGGTCGCTGCGATATTCGCCACGGATGAACTGGGTTTCGAGGCGCTCGCGATCGCCGCGCTCCAAAAGGCCGGTGTGTTCGCGGGCGACGATTCGATGCACCTCGCCGCGTTGGTAGAGCCGCCTGTAGAGCGGTAGCCCTCCGCGAGGATCAGAGCGGTAGCTGCCGGGGCAATGGCGCACCTGACAGGGCAGGCCATCCCAAAGGCTGAGCTGTTCGGTGGGCACGCTGTGCATGTCGCCGCAGTGCTCGCAGCGCACGGGGTGGGCCTCATGGCACACCCTTACCGCTGCGGGCGGGATCGCCCAGATGCGCTCACCACGGCCGCCGTTGAACTGCAGCAGCAGACCGGCCTGGCACAAGGCGTCGACAACGGCGTTCAGCGCTTCCTTTTGCTGTTCCGCATCCAGCTGGACGGTGGGGGTGAGTGTGCGCTCTAGCCAGTGCTGGGCCCAGGTAGGCCGGCCGGAGTCGCGCACCAACTGCTCGAAGCGCCCTTTGCCGCGGTAGCTGGTCAGAAAGATCGGTCGACTGGCAGTGCGTCCGAACTTCGGCGTGTGGGGGATCTGATTGAAGGGATAGGTGTCTTCACCGCCGCTCTCCAAATAACGGCTGCTCTTTCCGTCGCGACCCACCAGCTCGCTCAGGGCAAGAGCACCGCGTTGGCGCAGGTGCTGCAGCAGGCCCACCACCAGCTGCTGCAGCTGGCCGAGGCGCAGGCCGCGCAGGGGCTCCACCTCGTTCTGCAATCGGCTGAGCAGGCCTGGCAGCAGCTTGTTCACCGCGGCGGGATCCACCGCGGCCGCCAGCGCGCCGGCCTGCTCCACCGACGAGCCCAGGCGTGAGCGGTAGCCGAATTCGGCGGCCACCTCCCAACGCAGCCGATCGCACACGAAGCGCATCAGGGTGCTGGTGGCCTCCAGGCTTGGCGTGAGCTGCTGTTGCAGGGCATCCCATTCGCGCAGCCACTCCAGGTCGTGGGGGATAAAGGTGGCGGCAAAGTCGACCGGGTTAGGCAAGCGCTGCTGCCACTCGCTGATCAGGCGCTCCTGCAGCTGATCGAGCGGCAGTGGCGCGCCCGCTTCTTGCACCGTCGTGGTGAGGGCGGTGCGGAAGGAGGTGCGATAGGCGCGGGCCGCGATGTAGCCGGCGCGGTGGGCAGCGTCCTGAACCGAATCGGAGAAGGCCAGCAGCTTCTTGTCGCCGTTGAAGGCGGAGGCAAACAGGGAGGCGCTCCAGGTGCTGGTGAGGTTGGCGGCAGAAGAACCGATCAACAGCAACCCCTGCTGGGCGTTGCAGTAAGGACAGTCGCGGCTGACCCGCGGGTGGTTGTTGTCGTCGACGATGCTGCAGTCGGGGATGTCGACCGGCACCAGCTCACGGCTCTGGCAGGTGGGGCAGACGGGCAAAGCCCCGGTTGGCGTGGCGTCGGCTAGCTCCTTGGCGGGATGAAACGACAGGCAGCTGGCACACAGCTGGTGGCTGCAGGCTCCCTCATTGGAAGGGCCGCCTTGGGGGAAGAGGTAGCGGAGCTCCGGAGCACCGGAGAAGAACGCCTTGTAGAAGTTGCGGAGGTTGTTGGCGCGGTCCAGCGTGTTGCTGGTGGAGTTGAGGGCTGTGGAGGTCCAGGCGGTGGCGCCGCAATCGCGGCAATGCACCACGGGGAGGTGGAGGCTGTTGTCGCTGCCGGCCAGATCATCGGAATGGCGCAGCTGGGGCGTGGCCTCCACGGAAGCCACCATGCGTTTGAGCTCGCGCAACCAGAGCTGCACGCGCAGGTTGATCCAGGGCACCACCACGGGGCTGCCATCGAGCTTGGTGGTGCTGCGGCGGGCGTGGGCGATGAGCGCGAGCAAGCTCTCGAGCAGCAGCACGCGGTAACGGCGTGGGTATTGGTCGCCCAGGCCCAGCTGGCGGGAGAAGCGTTCCAGCAACTCCTCGATCGAGCAGGTGCCTGCGGCCTGGCGCACCAGGTTGTGCACAGCCGGCAGGGTGCCGAGCTGGTTGCCCAATGTCAGACGCCAGCTGTCGTCTTGAACGTTGCCTTCAGGAGCTGTTGGCAGCGATTCGCCGAGCCAGAGCGCCGCCTGGGCCGCGAGATAGGCCTCTGCACTGGTGGCGTGTTCAGGATCGAGTTGATCCAGGGCTTCAAGCCCAGGCAAGGGCAAGAGGCGGAGCCCCTCCTCGCCAAAGGCGGTGTGATCCCGGAAGAACTCCTCGGGGCTGAGACGCTCTTCTTCAATGAGCGAGGCGGGCCCAAAGCTGCTGGCAAAGATCTGCCCCGCATAGCTGCGCATCGCCTCACGCGATTCCGGGCCGCCGAGGGTGGCGGAGGTGCCCACGCACACCAGTTCATCACCAGGGCACTGGAGGCGATCGCGCAGGCGGCGGATCAGACAGGCCAGGTCGGTGCCCTGGGCGCCATCAAAGGTGTGGAACTCATCCACCACCAGATAACGCAACACACTGGTGCCATCAGGCAGACGGCCGTTGTGCTCCCACAGCCCCTGCACCTGGGGCTGGATCAGCAGGTAGTCGAGCTGCTTGTAGTTGGTGAGCAGGATGTCGGGCGGAGCCTTCTGCAGCGCTTCTTTGTTGGTGATCACGCTGGTGGCGGTCATCGCCACCGTTTGCTCCTCATCGCTGGAGCCGATGTAAAGGCCAGCTCGCAGGCCCGAAAGTGCAGGAATGGTGTGGATCAGATCGGCAATGCGCCTGGCCTGGTCTGTGGCCAGGGCATTCATCGGATAGATCAGGATCGCCTTGATGCCGCGGGTGCCCTGGGCCTGCTGCTGGCGGCAGTGCTCCAGGAGCGGCAGTAGGAAGCACTCCGTTTTGCCTGACCCCGTGCCAGTGGCCACCAGGGTGTTTCGGGGTGTGCCAGGCAACAGCCGATCAAAGGCTTTCTCCTGGTGCCGATAGGGCGGGAAGGGCAGTGGGATCTGCGGGAACCAGTTGCGCCCGGTGCCCTGGTGAAAGGGCAGGGCCACCGACACATAGGGGCCCTTGAGCAGCTGCTCGCGATTGGCCAGAAAGCGATCGATCAGCCCCGAGAAGCCTGGCGTGGTGGGGTGAAAGGCGGTTCGGATGGCATCAGCGGCCACCTGCTCCAGCTCGCTCGCAACAACGGAGGGGAGCAACGGATACCGCAATTCTGCTGCTCCAGGCTAGGCGAGATCGCAGTACTGCCAATGGTTCTGATCCATGCATTCCATGCATAACCACTGGCCACTCGACAGCAGGCCCCTTTCCTCCCATAATGGGAGGAGCTGCCATATCAAGTGCGCGTCATCGCCAAGAAAGCCTTGGTGCAGTTCTGGGAGTCAGGCCATGGCGATGCTGAGCAACCCCTCAAGGCCTGGCATGCCCTGGCCAAGGCGGCCAGCTGGAGCAATCCACAGGAGATCAAAGACAAGTTTGCAAGTGCCAGTTTTCTTGCTAACAACAGGGTTGTCTTCAACATCAGCGGCAACAAATATCGCCTCGTCGTCAAGGTGGACTACGACTTCAAAGCGATCTTTATTCGATTCATTGGCAGCCACGCCGAGTACGACAAGATCGACGCTTCAATCATCTGAGACACTGCATGCAATCCATCAAGCCCATTCGCAACGAAGCCGATTACGAGCTTGCCCTTCAAGAGATTGATCGCTGCCTGGATGCATCATCAGGCAGTCCTGAACGGGATCGGCTTGAAGTGCTGACAGTTTTGGTTGATGACTATGAGGCCAAGCATCATCCCATCAGCCCACCTGAGCCTATTGCCGCGATTGAATTCGTACTGGAGCAACGCGGCCTGTCGCGCAAAGACTTAGAAGGCGTCATCGGGAGCAGCGGGCGTATTTCAGAGGTGATGAACAACCAACGCTCGCTCACGTTGGCGATGATCCGAAAGCTGGTGGAGAAGTTTGACCTGCCAGCTGATGTGTTGATTCGTCGCACAGGCAACACAGCGGCTCAGAACTCCACATCCCGCGTGGCGGTGTAGGCGTCGATAGGGCACAGGCTCTGCGGGAACCAATCCCGCCCGGTGCCCTGATGACTGGCGTGGTGGGGTGGAACGCGGCGCGGAGGCATCAGAGCGGTCCTCCTTCCTGCTGAAAACAGGCCTCAAGCCCCTGCAGCTGTTCTGCGCGCTTGGCACCCTTCAGCTTCGCCAGGTTCTGAAGTTTCCAGCGGATGGCCGGCAGCTCCTGCAGATGGGCAAACGGCATGAACTCCCAGCGGGGTTGGTTCTGCACCAGCGAAAGCAGGAAAGTGCGGTGCTGATCGGTGAGGGCGCGGGGCAGGTCCTGCACCAGACGTTCTCGGGTCTGCTCCAGTGTGTCCAGGCTGATCTCTTCGCGGGTCATGCCATCGAACTGATTGGCGAACGTGGCTTCCAGCGGATGCAGACGGGGCTTCAGCACCTCATGCACCGGCCTGTTGTGGCCGGCCAGATAGGCCACGAAGCAATCCACGATCTCCGGGGTCAGGCCCGTGTCGTTATACAGAACATGAACATCAAAGAGATCGCGGGGATGCTGGCGGTCCATGGCCGCAACGAGCTTGCTGCCATAGAGCTCAGCGGTGGCGAGCAGGGGCAGGGTGACCGCCTGGGCAAACTCCTCCTCAGTAGCTGGTGAGAGCGGGCGTTGCTGCAGGGGGAGCAGGGTGCCGCGAAACACCTCATTCACCTCCACCTTCACTTCGGCCAGGGGGCCCAGCACCTTCAGCTTGCTTTCGTTGTTGGCGCTGTTTCTGTGGAGCAGCACCTCATAGCCCATGGCCTCCAGCTTCTGGCTGATCACCCGCAATTCACTGGAGATGGCTGGCAACGCGGTTGCTCGATCAAGCGTGTGGTCGGTGAACACCACATCGATGTCGACCGACAAGCGGGGCAGGTCGTGCAGAAAAAGGTTGAGAGCAGTACCGCCTTTGATGGCGAAGTGGGGTGACTCGAACACCACCGGCGCGATGTCGAGAAGTTGGCGAACCGTGGCGGTGTAGGCGTCGTTCATGGAGTCGCGGCCAGGTCCAGCCGTTCACCCGTGCGGCCCACGGCCACCCAGCGGCGGCCGCCACCGAGGCGGCGGCTGTGCTGCTGGGCCAACGCCGCCCAGGGCAACTCGAGCTCAGTCGCCAGAAGGGCAGCG
The DNA here is from genome assembly GCF_044369115.1 of Vulcanococcus sp. GTDB lineage: Bacteria > Cyanobacteriota > Cyanobacteriia > PCC-6307 > Cyanobiaceae > Vulcanococcus. Next base: position 5,205 of record NZ_JBIPMN010000014.1, read on the forward strand.
AGGCGCACCACTTTGATGCGGCTGAGGTGGCCGAGGAGCTCATCCAGCAGCGGTAGCCGCAGGTTGCGCGTGCTCTCCACCAACTGGCGCACTTCCTCCAGGCTTTCGAAGCTGCCGGTTTCGCTGAGCAGCTCCAGCAGAGCCCGCTCAGGAGTCGACACGGGCAGTTCGGGATGGCCGCCGGCCAGGGGTGCCATCCCCAGACCCGCCGGCAGCTCCGGAGCAAAGATGTGGGCTACGCGGTAGCGCACACGCACGACGCCATCCAGCCAAGCGGGAAGGCGCGCCGGCTGATCACCCCAGAGCACCACGGTTTCCCTGTACGCCAGGTTGTGACGGACACCTCGCCAGGCCAGGGCCGTTTTGGCTGCGACATGCAGGCCAGGCACCTGCTTCGCCAGAAAGGCCAGGCAGTCATCCCGCTGGAGGGTGTCACCGGGAAGCGCGTAGGCACCGCGGCCCAGGCGCAGCAGCCAGCCCGAGCGCACCAGGGCGGAGGCCCGCTTGGCCGTGATGCCGTGGGCGGCCAGGGTCTCCATCCCCAGGGGGGCACCGCGAGGAAGCTGCGCCAGGGCCTCCTTGAATGAAAAACGGGCTACAACTCGCGTCATGGAAGAACTGTAGCTGTTTTTCCATGCAGGCTTCGGTGCTCGCCGGGGCGCCTTGCATGAGATTTGGGCGACAGGTCGCTCCATCAGCGAACAAGGGCAGGTTTTTCATGCATTGCGCCGGTCACCTGCACAATCGCCGCCGCCACCAGCTCCAGCCGCTGCTTCAGGAACAGCTCGTAGTCATCACTCCACAGCCCCGAATCCTGCCCATGGGGAATCAGGTGACTGCTGAGCACGGCCTGCATGGGGAAGCCGGGTTCGTCGCGCAGTTCGGCCATGTAGGCGGAGGGGGCGCTGCAGCTGATGCGTTGGTTGGTGGCGCTGTCGATCAGGCAGCGGTTGAGCACGCAGTCGCGCTGGCGGGTGTCGAACCCGCGGTCTTCCAGGAACTTGGCGGGGAAGATGTGGTGGTCATCGATGCCGCTGGTCGTGAGCAGCTGATCGTTGAGCACGGCGCGGCTGTGGAAGTCGAGTGGGCGATCACCGCTGGCAAGGATCAGGCAGATCGTGGCCCGGTAGAGGGAGCGCTGGCGGGGGGTGACATCCCGCAGCTGCTCGGGGTTGAAGCGGAACTGGCGCACGTTCTCGGGTGCTGGCGCCCCTGGATCGCTGAGCCAGGGGATGAGTTCACCGACATCCCGACCGCTTTGGGTGTTGGGCGACTTTTCGTAAGCCTGGCTGAAGGCTGAGCACCAGAACCAGCGTTTGATCTGTTCGCGTTGCGCGCCTACGGCCACACCTTTGCTGGCACCGGCGCGGGCGAGGGCAGCGGCCATCGGCGAGAGCATGGTGTTGAACGGGAGCCACTTGGGCTGCAGCACCCAGCAGTCGTCGTGGAGGATCGTGAGCGAGAGGGCAAGGCCATCAATCACGGGCTGCCACCAGGTGGTGACCTGCTCGGCGGTGAGGTTGAGCACATCGCCGCGTTTGCAGCTGGGCGTTTTGCCGCTGGCCAGGGCGATGGCCATCAGCACGTAGTAGGGGTCGACATCAAAGAGCGCGATCAGGGGGTGATCGCTGCGGGCCTGCTCCCAGAGTTCGCGGAGTTTGAGGTCGTGACTCCAGAAGCGGGCGGTGAGCAGCTCAAACACGCTGAGCTTCACGCCGGTGCGGTTCAGCGTTTCAAAGATGGTGCAGAGCGCAGCGGGTTCGGTATCGGCCGAGAGGGTAACAACGGGGAAGACGTATTGATCAATGCGGTTGATCCACTGGGCTTGAAGCTCATCGAGCTGATCTTCCAGCTGATCACGCTCTGCCCCTTGGCGTGTGCGGGCCACCTGGGAGGCCCACTTGGAGAAGCCTGTGCTGCCCTTATGGAGCACCGAGAGCGGAAGTAGGAGCTGATCTGCCTGCAGCTCGAAGGCCGCCCGCCGTGTAACGGCGCTTTTGCTGTGGCGCAGGTAGTCGATGGCATCTTCAAAGTCGGCGCCGTCGATGAGCATGCGGATATCGAGTTAGTAGCGGTGGTCGCCGACCCCGTAAAAGGCTTGGTAGAGCGAGGTCAGTCGCTGCTGGCCGTCAAGCACCAGGAAGGTGTGCTCGATGGTTGGCGGTGGTGCACCTTCGAATTCACGACTGGAAAAGGCCCGCTGACGATCACGTACGCGAAGGATGCTGCCGGCGGGGTAGTTGTTGGGGATCGAGACGATCAACGCCTGAGTGGCACTGGGCTCCCAGACGAAATCGCGCTGGAAGTCGGGCAACACCATGTCGCCGGTGTGGATGCGATCCAGTAGGTCGAGGAGGGGCTTGGAGTTGGTGTCTTCGTAGATGGTCATGCACCGGTGCCCTCCTTCTCGAAGAATGCCCAGGCGGTTTTGTAGTCCTCCACCCGATCACACCGATCAAACGGCGCCTCGTAAGTGATCGTGCGCTCGATCGGCCCACCAGGCAGTGTGTCATCCGTGATCGTGCGGCTGACCGTGCCAGAGGTCATGTCCTGGATGTCCTCCCAACCGGTGGTCTTGTTAGCACCACGTCCTGAACCTTTCCGCGGGAATCCAACGCCGGTTAGCCCCTTGCTAGCGGTAAAAACAATGCGCCCGTGTTGGTCGTACCAGGTGTCGCGTTCGTATTGCTGCATCACCGGAAATTGCATTCTGTACATTGCGATTAGCTCATTAAGAGTGATGCCGATTGATTTAGCGATCAATACATCAATCTCGAGCATGGCTTGCCTGCGTTCGTAATCCCTACGCAGTGCCGAGCTCTCGGACCAAGTCCGAGAGAGCTTATTAAAGAAGCTATGAGTAAGCCTTTGATCAAAGGGCTTGCTCCACTGAACCTGGCGGAATGTATCTTGCCAGCATTCAGACCATAGTTCTGAATAGTGGCTCGTGAGGCAGTTGAGCGTGAGCACTCTCGCCGCCAGATCGTCAGAAAGCACAGGGAGTGGCAATTTTGCGGCGAGATCCTCGAGAAAATCAGCCTTCCCGGTTGACTTTACAAAAAAGTCAAATGGAAGCGAAGAAACCCCAGCGGCGAATGCAAGGAGTTCAGCGGTATCTTCAAACGAAAAAGAAATGCAACTATTTATGTGATGAAATCCCGCAGGGTAGACCGCAGCCTTGAGTGTCCTCTCGTGACTAAAGTCAATTCTTTTGCGAGCAAATACCCTGGAGACCTCTACGTGCCTTAATTGCTTATTCCATGGCAAGTATGCAATTTTGCTCAGGCGGTCGGGGCCTGACTGCTTAAATACAAAGTTGGCCCTCGGAAGAAAGTCTTTGGGTATGTTTTCTAAACTGATGCAGTCATATGCTTGATGGCTGCTGCATACTCTTTGTGGCGTCTGGTAAATGGGGTTGGCAGGGCCAAAGTGGGGGCCCGAAACCATGAACGACTCGGGATTTTCCGGAAAATGGGTTTGTTTAGCAATAGTCTTATCTATTTTTAGCGAATTTGTTTCGCTCCACATTAACGAAGAATAAAACTTTCCCTTGATCGCTGCAAGCTTTCTTCCAGCAGTGGATAGCTTGCGAAGCGAAGGCAGGAGCTCACTTGAAAATAGAGACGGCAGTCGTGCGGCTTCCCAGTCATCACTGTCATCATAAACATTAGCAAATATCTCAAGTGCCTTACGGTCTACAAAAACAACCCTTCTCGAGGATGGCTTTAGGTTCCACTTGCCATATTCATTCTTTACTCCTTCAAGTTCAACATCATGCGATCCATCCGTTGAGCCCTCGATCGTTCTCGGGCTCACTAGTCCGGAAATGCTCTCAAAAGAGGGCTCCCTATTGCCAGAATATATGTTAATACTAAACTTGGCTCTGTCCCCTATTGGGAAAAGCAAAAGTGCGTTTTGAAATTGGAAGTGATATTTTAGTCTCCTATACAGTTCTCTTCTAAGTGCCTTGCCTTTCGGATCATCAAATACGCCTTCAGGATGCAGAAATCCCAGCACACCCTCTGCTTTAATTAGTCTCCAGGATTGAGGTAGAAAGCATTTGTACAGGTTGCTTAAAGCGCCTTGAAGCGTCGGATACGACTGGGCTGATCCGAGGTAGCTCTGAGCACCTGCTTGGCTTTCGTATTCTTCGCAGTAAGCCTGCGTGAGTTCAGTGTTGCACCTTAGGAGAGGAAGACGATAGGTGGCGATTTCTGATGCAGAAAAGGATCTGATTAGTATTTTGGGCAGTGCATCTCCGAGAACGCCCCTCTCTTCCCATGTGACCTTTAGCCAAGGCGGATTGCCAATAATTAGATCAAAGCCGCCGCCTTTGAGCAATTCAGCAAATTCCAGATCCCAATGCAGAGGCCTGATCCGCCTCGCCACCGCTTCCACCTGCCGCAGCCGCTCGAACTCCGCCTTGAGCTTTTCCACATCCACAAAGCCGTGGCGGTCGGAGAAATCCACCGCTAGTTGTTTGGGCTGCGTGTCGGCAAACAGATTCCCCTGGCCAGGCTCGGGCGTCACCCCCTGCTCAAGGTCGCCCAGGATCATGCTTAGCTCCAGCAACCAGGTATCACGGCTTGGAAGTGAGCCCGCCTGGCGGATCGGCCAGAACCAAAGCGCACACCAGTAGTCCATCGCCCACTTGAGCCGCAGGCGCGCGTTGGTGTTGGCCACATCGCGGCCCAGCACCTCCTGCTCCTGGATGCGGTCTTTCAGCTTCAGCGGCGTCCACTCGCCCTCTCTGATCCCCGTGGGGTCTTCCCACACCGGCAGCGGATCGGTGGTGCGCTGGCGCAGCTGCGTTTGCTGCTCAGCCCAATCCTTCCAAAGCGATTCCACCAGCTGGCTCAGCCTCAGGAGGTGGGCGATTTGGGCTTCCGTAAAAGCTTCGCCAACAAAGGCCTTGTTCCAGCGCTTGCAGCGCTCGATCGCCTCGGGTTCCAGCTCCTTGATCACCTTGTCGGAGTAGGCCGCCATGCCCGGATCGGGCAGCAGGAAGTGAAAGATCGCATCCTTCGGCAGCTCCGCATCCCAGGCCAACTCCTCAGGAGCGTGCTCGTGCCAGAGCTTGCGGGGCTTGGCGCTGCGTGCGGAGCTGGTGGGCAGCTGGCTTACCCGGTAGATCTGTCGGCGTGCGCCGATCAGCGAGTTGCCGCAAACCAGTTGCTGGCTGAACCAGGGCACAAAGGCTCGGCCCTTCTCCGGTGTGAAAATGCTGTTGAGCCAGAGGCTCACTTCGGCCAGCTCCACCGCCACCGGGTTGAGGTCAACCCCGAACACGTTTTGATCCGCCAGGCGCATCTTCACCTTCTGCAGTTCGGTGGCGAACTGCTCGTGGGGAATGCTCCTACCGGTTTCCTGCTGGCGCAGCTCCAGATACTTCTGCGCCAGCTGGTTCACCACCTCGTTCAAGAATGCCGCCGAACCCATGGCCGGCTCGCACACCTTCAGCTGCAGGATGTCGGCTGCCGATTTGCCGGGCAGCAGCTCCTTGAGGGCGTACTTCACCAGGCACTGGGTGAGCGATTCGGGCGTGTAGTAGCTGGCGCTTTTCTCGCGGTCGCGCCCAGCCAGGCGGTAGATGAAGCTGCCCTTGGGGTAGCACTTCGGTTTGCCGGTGCCCGGGTCCGGGACGATCTCCTCGGCCTTGTAGGCCTTGAGTTGCTCGGCAGTTACGAAGTGGCCCACCTCCAGCTCGTCGTGGGCCTGGCCACTGGCTTTAGTGTTGTCGTCGTCTCCACCGTCGTCATCGCCGAAATCATCCTCGTCATCGTTGGCGACGGCTTTGCCCTTCTTCGGTGCGGGCTGCACCTCGTAGAGGTCGTCTTCGGCGAAGAAGCCGCGGAAGCTGAGGAGGGCCTCGTACACGGCGCCGAGCTGGTTGATGCCCAGCTGTGAATAGCTCACCCGGCCGCGTCGCTTGCCCTTGCCCTCCTTGGTGAGCGACATCAGCTCGATCACCTCGCGCAGCACCACGTTGCGGAAACGCACCCGCGTGAGCATGGGCATCCGCTCGGGATCGAACAGGTGTGCCTTCAGGGGCGTCAGCCGGAAGCTGTCGTGGAAGGGATCGTCGGCGTCAGCGAGCGGTAACTGAGCCGTTTCGTCGTCGCGTTTGGGGTAGCCCTCCCAGATCATCTGGAAGAGGCGATCCAGCGAATCACTGATGTAGGTGCTCTCCTTGTCTTCCTCGCTGCCGAGCTCGGCGGTGTCCATGTCGCGCAGGCTCTCAAGGCTGTAGCCCAGGCGGTAGACATCACTGCCCATCGGCGCATAGCCCAGATCCGGCCGGCTTTCGATGTAGAAGAGGAACAGCAGCCGGTACATGTACCGGAGGCATTCACTGGTCAGCTGATCGGCATCGGTCTTGCCCTTGAACACGCCCTCGCGTTGCTCTTTGCGCCAGTAGATCGCTTCGTTGCCGAGCAGCTCGATCGACTTACGCAGGGCATATTTCAGGTCGCCGCTCACCTCATAGGCGTGTTTGTGGCTGTTTTCATCCAGCTCATCGAGCAGCGGTGTTCCGCCGCCCGTGGGGCAGGTATGCTCACGGTGGAGCAGCGTGGCTGCCGCCAACACCGCATCGGGGTTGTTCTCGCCCAGGAGCGTGTCGAGCTCAAAGCGCAGCAGTCGTGAAGCCGCCCATTTCTGCCGGTCGATCAGGAGCAGTTGGTCGCGGCTCACCGCCAACACCCAGCGCGGCGGGATGTCTTGCGCGAAGATCCGCTCGGAGATCAGCTCCTCCCAGGTTTCACCCTCCAGGACCAGGCCGAGGGAGGGGTCGATGATCTGGCAGGCCCAGTTCGTGGCGATCGTGAGCTCCAGCGGGTCTGCGGGCTCATCGCTTGGGTTGAAGCACTCCACCACCCACAGCCAAGGCTCGCCCTTGGCGTTGTTCACCTCACCCAGCAGAGGAATCTGGTAAGCCTCACCACCGATCAACACCGGTTCGGCTTTGGGGGCGTAGGCGTAGCCCAGGGCCTGCATCAGAGGCTGGAAGAACAGCTCACGCTGGAGCCGAAGGCGTTCGCCAGGATCAGCTGTGATGCCCAGCTCGGCCTCACGCAGTTTCTGCCAGGGTTTGCGGAGTGCCTTGAACAGCACCTCCGGTGTGGCGACATCTGAGGTGGGATCGGCCTGGAGCTGGGCCGTGGCCTCTTCAGTCCAGCGTTCGCGCACCTTCTTGATGTCGTTCGTCAGAACGCTCTCGAGGTAGTGAGCGGAATAGAACTCGTTGGCGTTGCTGATGCCTGGTAGTGCCATGGATCAAGCCTCCCGATGCAGCACGGCCACCACCTTCAGGAAGGGCAAGGGTTCGATGGTCATCACGTCGTTTACAAAGCGTTCGTGGTCGTCGAAGCGCACGTCGATTGCCTTCTGCTGGGCCAGGCGCCGCTTCTCCTTGATCTGTTGCGGGCGCTGATCATTGGCGTAGCTCAGCTCCAGCTGCTCCACCTGGCGGCCTCGCAATCGCTTCAAGCGTTCGCGCTGGGCCTCAAGCTCCGGTTGCATCCGGGCGGTCCAGCGTTCGGCGCAGCGCATCAGATAGTCGTTGGCCTTGCCAACGGCATACGGCAACTGCTTGCGCAGATGCTCGGGGATGGCGTCATTCGGGTTGGCATAGGTCTTGCGGCCCAGCTGCAACCGCTCGGCCACCGCCTCGAACGGCTCCACGTCCACCACGTTCAGGCCGGTGCCTGAGAAGCGCACCGCCACCCACTCCTGCACCACTGGCACTCCCTTTTGGTTGGGGATCGTGCCCTGGAACACCATCGCCACCTCACCGGGTTCCAGACCATCGCTCAACTGGAGCACGGGGGCGCAGTGTCGCTGGAAGCTGATCTGGCCTCGGTCGGCGAGCCAATCCACCAGCGGGTGCAGATCCCAGAGATATTCCAGTTCCGGGCGGCTGGAATCCTGGCGGCGGCTCTGCTCAAGGGCTCGCTGCAGGGCGGCCACCTCCGTGGAGAGCACCAGGCGCTGGCCCCGGGGCGGCTGCAGCTCCCGTGGATAGCGGTCGTAGCGGCGCTGCAGATCGCTGGGCGGGGTGATCTCCAGACGCTGTTGATCGGCGTCGGCGCGCAGATCCAGCTTCTCGCCGCGGCGCTCCATCTGCTCGGCCACCGCCTCCAGCGCCGACTCCACGTAGCTCCACAGGCTGGGGAACAGGCTGAAGGGTTGGCGCTGCTGCACCTGGATGTCCGTGGAACCAGCCTCGGAGTCCTGCCCATCCGTTCCATAGAACTCGTCGAAAATGCTGTCAGCGCTGCTCTTTGTCAGGAAGCGCTCCGCCTTCTCATCCATGCGCTGCTCAAGCGCATCCAGGGAGCCGCTCTCGTACGCCCGGCTGATCTCCTCCTCCTCGCCAACAGGGTCGTAGACGCCCAGAAACACCGCCGGATCGCCGATGTTCTGCTGGGCCTGCTCGTCTTTGCGCTTGAGCAGGCGCAGCACCTTCTCGGCATCACCCATGCCCTCGCTGCGGGAGCAGCTGAGCAGGTAGCGGATCTGGGGTTGCTGAGGCTGCCCGTAGCGGTCGATGCGGCCATTGCGCTGTTGCAGCGTCATCAGTGACCAGGGGATATCCACGTGCACCAGCCTGTGGCTGAGGTAGTGCAGGTTGAGGCCCTCGGAAGCCACCTCGGTGGCCACCAGGATCCGCACGGCCTCTTTCTCCTGGGCGAACTGCTCCACCACCCTGGTTTGCTCCACATCGGGCATGGCGCCATCGAGGCCCACCACCGCGCCGGTGGGCAGGCCCAGGTCGGCGGCCAGGTGCTCCACCAGGAACCGCTGGGTTTCGCGCCTGCCGGTGAAGAGCACGATCCGATCCCTGGGATCCTTGCCGCTCCACGACCAGTCGCTTCGGATCAGTTGCAGTAGGTGCTGGTATTTGGAGAAGTCAGCCGGGCCAATGGCCGCCAGCAGGGGCTCCAGTTCCTCCAGGGCCGCCTGGTCGGCAGGGGCCGGGCTGGCGGCAGCCGCCAGGCGCTTGAGCCGGTTGCGCACCGTCTCCAGCGCTGCCATCGGGCTGGAGAGCAGGCTCTTGGCCAGGGTGGTCTTGAACAGCTGGCCGGCCTTGGCCTTGGCATCGCTGTCAGGGAGCTTGAGGTCTTTGAGCAGGGCAAACACCCGCTCCTCCCGCTCGCTTGCCGCACACTCCACATCGGCGGTGTCGCGCTCCTTGACGCTGCTGCGCAGGTCAGCGATCACGTCCTTGCGGAAGCGCCGCACATACAGATCCTTGATGTCGTCCTTGGTGTACTTGCTCGGATCGGCGATGGCCGTTGGATCGAGCATGTTCATCAGGCTCGCGAAGCTCTCCGGCTTGCCGTCATGGGGGGTCGCTGACAGCAGGATCAGGGTTTCCGATCGTGTCGCCAGCCGCTCCGCCAGCCGCGCCCGCTGGCTCTTCTGGGCGCCGCGAGCCCGCTCGGCCACGTTCTGGCATTCATCGATCACGATGATGTCCCAGCTGGCGTTGTCGAGATAGAAGCGGTAATCGCGGTCGTTCTTGAGCGTGTCGACCGAAACGATCGCCTTGTCGTAGTAATGAAACGGATTCTGGTTCGTCGGGATCTGCTCGCGTATCCGCTGGATCCCCACCGAATCGAGCCGCACCAGCGGGATCGAGAAGCGCGTCCAGAACTCCTTCTGGAACTGCACCAACATGCTCTTGGTGGTCACCACCAGCAGCCGCTTGCCCCGGCCGCGCCGGATCAGCTCACTGCAGAGGATGCCGCACTCCAGCGTCTTGCCCAGGCCCACCGCATCGGCGATCAGCAGCCGCTGCCGCGGCGTCGCCAGGGCCTTGGCGGCCGGCTCCAGCTGGTAGGGCAGGGCATCCATCGCGGCCCGCTGGCCCACGACCAGGGCATTGTCAGTGGGGACAGAGCGACGAAGATGGGCCTCGAGGAACAGCAGGCTGTCGCGGTAGCGGGGCGACGGGTCGCTCACCAGGGCCGTGTCTTCCGGCTTGAGCACCTTGAAGCTGCCGGCCGCCTTCTCAACCTCCACCAGGAAGCGGGCTTCCTTTTCGCGCAGGAACGGCGAGACGCCCACCACATCCACCACCTGCTGGCCATCGGAGCTGCGGCCGAGGCTGCGCACGAGCCACTCGGCGCTGCGGCACTCGATGCGGGCTCCTGGGGCAAGAACGGCTTCGGGCATCAGGGCGGGAGACGGCTGAGGCTCAGATCAGTCTGCTGTGCAACACGGTGCTCGTCAGCACGCCTTGAGCCCTTGAAATAGCTTTCCCTGACTGGGATTTATTCATCTGGCGCATAGTCGGCTGCCCGGCCGTAGGCACACCGCAACAGGAGGTGCTGCCCTCACACGCTCCTCAGGGCTGCGCCGAGCCCCTCCACGACTGTCGCAAAGAAGGGCAGATCCAGCGTCTCCACCGTGTCGCTGATTTGGTGGTAATGCGGATTCCGCATAAATGACGTGTCGGTCACCATGAGGGCGTTGTAGCCCGCATCCCAGAACGGGCTGTGGTCGCTGAGGCGCACATCAGGCAGGGCCTTGCCGCCGTTGGGCACCGGCAGCACTTTGGTGGGCACGTGCCGCCCCATCGCGCGGGCCAAACTCGGCAGCATCAGGCCGGCGCTGGCATTGGCGACTAGGGCGATGAAATCGCCACGGCGGCCGTAGACCGCCTCCATCCCGGGAACGGGGTAGCTCTGCTGCTCGCTGGTGAACGCCAGCATCTCTAGGCTCACCATCAGCTTCAGGGGCTGCCGGGCTTGGCGGAGCTCTTGCGCCAGGGCCGCGCTGCCCACCATTCCCCACTCTTCCTGGTCGAACGCCACCAGCCAGATCGGCCGAAGAGGCGGATCTGCCGCCCAACGCCTCGCCAGCTCCAGCAGCGCCGCCACGCCACTGGCGTTGTCGTCGGCACCAGGGGAGTGCAGCGGGCCGTCGTAGTGGGCGCCCACCAGCAAAGGCGCGAGCTGGGCGTCTCGCCCAGGCAGCCGCAGGATCAGGTTCACGCCTTCCTCTCCTGAGGAGCCAAAGCGGTGTTCTTCCAGCGGCCCCAACGGCTCCAGACGCTCTCGGATGGCTTGGCGCACCGCCATCAGCCCGAGCGGATCCCAACAGGCATGACGCGGCACGGCGAACTGATGCAGGTCGGCCAGCAAGCGCGCTTGGAGCTCAGAGGACATCACGCCCCTCCTGATCGCGCAGCTTGCGTCCGCGGGCACGCATGAAGGCCTGGCTGCCCATCACCTTGCGCGCCAGCGACAACTTGTTGGTGGACAGCAGATCCAGAAGCTCACCAAGCAGCTGCTCCTCCCGTTGCACGGCACTGTTCCCCTTGAACGCCTGCAGGCTGTCGAGGGCCCGTTGCACAGCGCTGCGGCTGGCGTGTTCATCGCCGCCATCCATGCTCTGCATCGCTTCATGGCGGCGGCGCGCGGCCTGCTGCAACAGCACCGCGCTCACGACCGCTTCCTCCAGCGGCAACGCATCCCAGGCCGACTGCTCCACAACCGGCAGCCGCAGCAGGGCCTCAACCATGGCGACCTGTCCATCGGGATCACGCCAACGCGCCTGCACCTTCAACAGCTCCACCACGGCCAGCCCATCCCATGGACGTGGTGCCATCTGCAGCCCAAGGGCCAGCGAAGGGGCGCTGCCCGCCTGCAGATCACCCTGATCAATCCAGCCTTCAGTGTTGACGTCGAGTGGGTTGTGAATCTGCGTCAGCTGCACACCAGGCCCGGGCTGCAGGCGCAGCTGCAGTTGCCGACCGATCACCAGCTGCAGGCCCTCGAGTTCGGCAGTGAACACGGCTTCCAGCTGTTGCGGGGCCGTGATGTGCACCAGGTTGCCCTGGCCCGCCTCGGCCATCGCACCCAGCAGGCGCTCGTCATAGTCCTCGCCAAGGCCGATGCAACTGGTGCTGATGCCGCACTCCCAGGCCGCACTCACCAATGGCCCAACATCGGAGCCACGTCGGGGCCCGACGTTGGCTTGCCCGTCGGTGAGCAGCAGGAGCCGTTTGTGGTGCTGCTCAAGCCCTTGCCCATCGCGCAGGGCCTCCAGGCCGGCACGCCAGCCATCCACCAGCGCGGTGGAACCACCTGGGCGCAGTGCCTCGATGCGGGCGATGGCCTCCTCACTGGGCGGCCCCAACGGCACCACGGTCTCCACCGCGTTGTCAAAGCTGATCACCGCCACACGGTCACGGGCCGACAGCTGCCGCAGCAGCTGTTGCGCCGCCGCACAAGCAGCCTGGAGTTTGTGCCCAGCCATCGATCCCGATCGGTCGATCACGATCGCGATCGCAACCGGTTGCCGCTGGGCCGATGCCAGCGGTGCAGGTGTGTTGAGCTCCACCAGCACATCAAGCTGGCAGCCGTTGACGCAGGCAGCCGGTCGTGCCGCCAGCACGGTTAACGAGGGATGCATGGTGCCGATCGCCATGGTGGGTCGCATTGCGCAAGGTCTTGAGCTGAAGTCTTTGCCCGCCGCAGTGGATGCAAGACCGGGCTCGTGCGAACCACGCCGCATAACAGCGGCGGCCGCTGCCCGCTGCCAGAGTCGCCACGGCATCTCTGGCCCTGCCGCCCACGCCGTGCTGCTCACCTTCTTCGACATCGAGACTGCTCACGGGCAAAGCACCGTTGAGCTGCAGGCCGGCGACTTCCCGAGCCTTGGCCTGTCGGCCGATCTCCTGGTGGTGTCGGCCTTTGAGCGGTGTTATGCCCCGGTGCCGGGCACCCTGCTCGGCCGTCTGCACGAGGCCTATGGCCTTCAGCTCAAGGCCCTTCCGATTGCCCTCGATCTGCGCAGCAGTCCGCTCAAGTGCTGGGTCAGCGCAGAGCTGGATTGGCCCGATCAGCCCAACCAGCTCAGCCGCTTTCGCCGGATCGCTGTGATCGAGGGGTTGATGGAATGGTCTGACGAGGATGACCTGCTGCCCTGGCCACCGTTCAACCGTCTGTTTTCACTGTTAGCCCTGCTGCCGATGCGGCAGATCGCCTGTGCCACGGTGGCCAGCCCCCTGCTGGGTAGTGGCAATCAAGGGCTTGATGTCGTCGCCCACTATCCCGATCTACTGAACGCTTATCACCAGGCGTTCCGCCATGTGCCTGAACTGGAGCGCTTGATCCTCTTTGACAAGACGGATGCGCATCTGCAGGTGCTCGGCGAGGCGATTGATGCCGCGTTGGAGCGCCCAGCCCCCCAGGCGATGCGTTTGCGACTTCCTGGTGACTCACCCGCCGTCAGCGGCCTACAGGATCTGCTCAGCAGCCGCAGCAGCCCATTCACGCGGCCCTCGTCGCAAGCGGCGCAGGACATCCGCGAACTTCTGATGCTGCTGCGCAGTGAGGAAGCGTCGTTGGTGGCCCTTGGAAACCACAGCAGGCGGGTGGTGGAACAACTGGTGCTGCAGAGCCTGAGCGATGAGGCATCTTCAGAGAAACTCACCCTCTACAAGGGCATCCGACGCCTACAGCAACGCGGTGTGCATCCCTGGGTGATCCAGTGCCTGCATCAGGTTCGCTGTTTCGGCAACTGGATGGGCCATCCACCCCGCGGCGGCGACGTCATGCCGGTTGAGTTGCATGACGTGCTGGCGATGCTCTCGTCCTTGCAACGCGTGTTGCAGGCCTATCCATGGTTGAAGGCCTGATTCACGGGCATCCCCGCGTTTCACGCACTCAGATCATTCGACCCCGAGCTCGAGCTGCTGATCCGGCGCTCGGGTGACGGTGATCTGCTCCACCCGTACCAACCTGGGTTGTTCATCAGCTGCCGCCTCGTAGCTCCCGTTAACGCGCACGGCGGCGTTCAGCATGGCAATGATCTTGCCGTCGTAGATCGGCTCGTAGATGCAGCGCATGCCGCTGCTGGCACCGCGACCGCGGATCTCGAAGCGGCGGGCATCGAGGTCCACCTCACGCACGACACCCTCGAAGTCTCCATGCCCTTTGAGCCGCCGGCTGTTGGGGGTGTTCAAGCTGCGGCCAAGAATCTGTCGGCTCTGCTTGGTGAGGGGTTTGGCTGGTCCCAGGTCTTCATCGGGATGGGGGCCGCTCAGAAACAGCTCATCGATCGCTTTGTTCCGCGCCGATGGCGCTAACCGCCTGGCCGCCACCATCACCGTGTCTCGCACGGCTGGATCGGGGAACAGATCGTCGATGGCGTCGCTGACTTGGTCGTTCTGAATCAAACGTGGAATCGCAGGCAGGCTCTGCACGGCGGTTTGTACGGCCCGATACAGGTCATCACTCACCCCAGGCAGAACCGCCTGGCCATCGGCTCCCACATCTCCCGGTTGCGGCACCCGCATACCCACAACCAAGCTGCCGTAGGTCAATCCAGCCAGCTGTGGATCGAGATCAGCAGGCCACCGCACCTTCTTCTCCTCCATGCCAGCGATCGCCTTGGCGACTTTCTGGATCTCCGCTCTCAACCTCCCGAAGACGGTGGTCACCAACGAGATGGGGGCTCCCGGTGGGCGACCCCCGGGCCCCGATAGCGGGCAATCAGATCGGCGTTGTCGGCGAGGAGGGCATAGGAGAAGTCTTCGCGGTAGAGCTTGGCGAGCATCTCCAGATAGGCACCACTGATCTCCTCGGGCTCCTGACCCACACGCCTCGCCAGCTCCCGCGCTGATTGGAGCTCCTGGTGAATGATCCGGGCCTTGGCCTCGATGGCATCAATCCAGCTGCCCATCAGATCAGCCTCAACACACCCTTGCGGTGCTCGTGGTGCAATCCCTTCTCAAAAGCCGTCTGCGGCCGCAGCGTTTGCAGCAGATCAACGAAGTCCTGCTGGAGACCTTTGAGGGATGGCATCACGTCGACCCGATAGCAACCAAGCGGTTCAGCTCTGCGCTGGAACAGCATCTGACCCTCCCACTGATCTGTATCGGGTAGATCGCTGAGCTCCATCACCAGATTGATGTTGCTTGGATTGGCTTTTCTGCTCACATAGCTGCCATCAAGAACCAGAGGTGGCATCAGGGTGAACCTTGGCGTCAGCTCCACGCTGATGAACTCCCGCAGCTGAGCTGTTAACCGGCGGCGTTCGTCCGTCCGTCCAGGCCAGGTCCACCTCAACCTCCTTGATGGTGCATTCGTGAATGCCATCGGGCAGCAGGCCAAAGCGGTCAAAAGCAGGGATGGGCATGCCCTACGCCGCAGTGCGTGAAACCTGCATCGACTGGTGGTCGCAGTAACCGGGCATCGGCGGCCTCCGGTTCTTGCTGTCTACCGCCTCCGCGCCGCTGATGGAAGCAACCCGCAGGGTTTCTACAGCTCCATTCGAGGCTCCGGCTGCCCGGCTCGGTCAATCAGACTGCCGCGCCCCTCAACCAGATCGCTGTCGGTCACTAGCCTTCAGCACGTTCTCATCCCAGACTGCCGGGTCAGCCGTGGGGCAGGCTGAAGATGCGTTTGACGCCGGAGTGTGCGCAGAACTGGCCGATGGCAGGAGGCCGCTCTGGCGCTGTTGATGCCAGCGTTTGTTCTGATGGCGCCGCCGAGTGTGAAAGCGGCTGATGGCTACTGGCTCGATCAATACAACGCTCTGCTGTATCTAGGCCTGTTCCGCCTTGACCCAGAACTGGAAGCGATGCGCCGGCAGGGAGCAGGCGTGGTGATGGTGCATGCCGATTCTCTGCCGGATCCACTGCTGCGTTGGATCGCCTGGCGGGCACGGCGTGCCGGGCTGCAACCCGTGGCCTGGATCCAGCGCCCTACCCCGGCCAACCTGAAGCGAGTGGGAGCCCTGAGCAGCTACAGCGCCCTGCAGGTGGATGACCATTTCTTTGCCCGGCCGCCTCTGGCCCTCACCAGTCTGAAAGCAAGCCTTGCCCCCAGGCAGCTCTGGTGCTCGTTTCAGCCCGCTCAGTATTCCTGGCGTACTGCTCAGCACTGCGACCACGTCGACATTCAGGTGTACCGCCAGGGCTGTCGCTCCACTGCTGACAGTGCTTATGTGCTCGGAATAGCAGGCAAGCGTGATACGGCCATCGCCGTCTACCACGATGGTTCTACCGCGGACGATCGCCGCATGTCCTGTTTCCGCAAGGAGATCGGGGCGATCGGCAATCGCCTGTTCGTGTTCAAGTGGAAGAACCCCGAGCATTGGCTCAAGCCGATCACCCGTCCTCTCTGGCAGACGCTGTCGTGGCTTCGCTCCAGCTGAGCTTCAGGTTTGATCCAGCCCATGGCTGCGGGTGATCAGTTCGCCGCCGCTGCCCAGCAGAAACCGCTGTTGGCTGCCGCTCACCTGCATCCAGGCACCCGTGGTGCGGCTCTCGAAGGTGACAGGCTCCCGCCGAGGATTAACGCCGTACTGATCGAACCAGGTGCGCTCGCGGCGGCTCCAGTTCAAGAAGCCTTTGGCACGGAAGCGCTTGAGCTCAGCAGCCGCCCAGTCTTCTGCGCGTTGCCGGGCCCACTCGCTCTCTTCTGCACTCTTACGGGGGGTGCAGAACGCCTTGGGCACTTCCCTGACGCCGTACACAGCCGGCATGTAGCGGATGGTGAGGAAGGGTTCGATCGGCTCATCCGCCCAGGCCTCCCAGGCATCGCGATCACGCTCGAGCTGCTTCAGCGCCTCGGCCTGATCCTGCTCGAGGCAGCGGCGCAGATCCGCTGGATCGGGCTGCAGCTCAGTGATCAGCCTCTGGAGCCAGTGGTCACTGATCGGCTCTCCCAGCTCGAAGCCACGGATCAGGCTACCGACCTTGGCGAGGTTGCTGGCGCCAAGGCGAGCAGCAAGCTGAGCGGGCCTGAGGTCACGCTGCTGACGCAGGGCGGCGAGATGACGCGAGAGATGGCTGCTGCGGCGAACGTCGGATGACATGACGGATC
>NZ_JBIPMN010000102.1:0-9565 GCF_044369115.1 Vulcanococcus sp.
TACGCCGTAGGCAACATGCCCGGTGCCGTGCCGTTCACCTCCACCGAAGCGCTGGTGAGCGTCACCCTGCCCTACATCGCGGCCGTGGCTGGCCGCGGACTGGTGGAGGCGGTCACCGATCGGCCTGAGCTGGTGTCCGGCTTGAACACGGTGGCCGGATCGGTGTGCCATCCCGGCGTGGCGAAGGCCCTGGGATTGCCCACCCGGCATCCGATGGCCTGCCTGAACTGAAGCGCCGGAGTGGAAAACATTCTGAGCAGGCGGGGAACCCCGAGCCGCGCCATCCATACGTTGAGTTCAGCCGTTGCAACCACGGCTTTTTCGATGCCATGGCCTACTGCCGCGCCCTCGTTCCCTTCCACGGCTCCCGCTCCCCTGGAGAGCTGTTGCGCCCCCTGCTGGAGCAGCTCGGCCTGGAGGTGGAGCAGCCCGATCACCGCACCCTGATGGCCTTCGAGCGGCCCTGCTCCGGCCGCCGCGTCAACGACTACGTGCGCGTGTGGGCCGACTGGAGCGACATCGCCAGCACCGGCGAGCTGTGGCTCGAAACCCTCAGCGGTGAATGCATGGCCCGATCGAGCACCCGCTGCGCTTCGGTGCTCGATCGGATCTGCACAGGCCTCAACCGCTGAGCTCGATCGCTTCGAGATAAAGCCAGGCTCCATCGGGACGGCAAGCCTCGCGGCCAAAGCGAGAGCACTCCCGCAAGGTCCCCTGCTGCGCACCGGCGCTGTAGTGGGCGATGAAGGTCACAGTGCCTTCTAGATCGGCAGGTCCGCCGGCCTCCGTGGCCACGATCTCCAACCCCCGCCAGCGCAGCTTCCGGCAACTGGCCTCAAGCGAACGGCGCCGGGCCTGCACGGGCTCCTCAGAGGGTTGAGTACGCAGCAGGTGATCAATCTCAGCAAGGGCAAAGGCGCTGTAGCGCGAGCGCATCAGCTGCTCAGCCGTGGCGGCGGCTCGCTCCTGCCGGTGCAGCGGGCGGCAACAGGTGGCGTAGCTCGCCCCCTCGCTGCCGCCACCGCAAGGGCACGGCTGCTGTGGGTCGGGCCCTTTGGCGCCAAAGCCCGCCATCAGCCCTGCAACTGCAAGGGAGGCAACGGCCGGCGCAGGGCCGCAGGAGCAATGCCCTCCCGCAGCGCCAGCACCAGCCCCGCCGCCTCGCTGTAGCTGGAGGCCGCGATCACATCGAGCCCCAGCGCCTCAGCCGTCACCTCCAGTAGGCAGGGGTTATCCACGGCAATCACGGGAATGCCGCGTTCCGCGCAAGCGAGCACCGCAGCGCCGCCGAGCGCACCGGCTGGGGCGATCACAGCGCCCACGGCATCAATTCCCAGAGCCGGGGCACTCGCCCCGCCCACCCCGGGAGGCTTTGCAGCAGGCAGTAGATCCGGTGCCCGGCTCAGGCCCACCAAAACGCAAGGCAGGAAGGTGAAACCCAGCTCCTCGCCGGCAGCCCGGGGGTCGAGATCGGGATCGAGCGGCAGCGGGCTGAGGGCCGGGGCATGGGCACAGGGCAACCCCAACGCGCGGCTGAGCAGGTGGCTGATCACCGCCTCAGCGCCGGCCAGCGCATCCACACCACTGCCCTGGCGGTAAGCCGCCAGGGCTTCACTGCCGGGGTCATCGGGGAAACGCGCCACCACAGCGATGGCGGTGGCCCCCGCGGCCTTGAGCCGGCGACCAGCCCGCAGCAGCGCTTGCGGCTGGCCCAGCTGCCCCCAGCTCACACCACTGGCCCCGAGGCTGAGGCTCACCTCCAGAGGCCGATCCGTGATCACCACCGGGCCGATCTCCAGGCCAAGGGTGGCGCGGCAACCATCGGCCACCTGCAGATGGCGCTGCCGCAACTCCGGCTCAATGCCGGCATCGAGCAACAACCCCACCCGCTGCTGACGAACCGGCTGCAGCAGCAGCTCCCCCGCCGCGAAGCAATCGAGGCTGGATCCCTCCACGTAGTGGATGCGCGGATCACTCCAATAGAGCGCCGCCCCGTTCATGACATTGGGATGGGTGATCAAGCAACCGCTGGCCGCCGCCAACAACCGCGCGGCAGGCAGGGCGTCGCCGGCGTAGCCGCCCACGGCACAGCCCACGCCCGTGGGGATCACCAACAGGGTGGGCAGAGCAGGAGCCGCACTGATCACGCGTCAGCCACCTCCGCGGCACCACCGCTGAGCACCACTGCCTCGATCCGAAGCAACGGAGGCTGCTCGGCGCGGTGCTGAACAGCGGTGATCGCCCAGCGCAGTGGCGTGCCGTGGGCGCCAAGCGCAGCTTGCACCTGCTCTCGCAGGGAGCCGGGCTGGCGTTCAAGCTGCAGCAGCAAGGGGAGCAGCTGCAAACCACTCACTTCTGGTATTGGCCGAACTGCGCTTCGTAGAGAGCATCTTCCTGGCCAGCGGTGAGCTTGAGGTCGCTGCGCGGGAACGCCACGCACAGCAGCGCGTAGCCCTGGTCCTGCAACTCGGCCTTCACGCCCATGGCATCAGGCTGATGCACGCTGCCCTCATGGATGCGCGCGGCGCAGGTGGTGCAAACCCCTGAGCAACAGGAGCTGGGCAACTCCACACCGGCGGCCTCCGCAGCAGCCAGCACGGTTTGCTCAGCGCTGCAGCTGAAGCTATGGCTGGTGCCGTTGATCTCACAGACAACGTTGAAGGTGTCGCTCATGGGGCGCAGCGGCAGCTGGTGCTGGTGGCCATCCATTGTCCCGGATCGCCGAACCGCTACGCGGGCCCAGGCACCTGACACCACTGAGCGGGATGGGGGGCCAGGTACTCCGGCGGAGCGGGATCGTCAGCGGAAGCCAGGGGGGCCGTCAGGGCGAGATCGAACGCCAGGGAAAGCCGCAGATCGTCGCTGTCGTTGTTGGGAGTGACGGCGTGATCCGTCCTTGCCGGAAAAAGAACCAGCAGCCCGGCCTGGGGCGCCACATCCACCCAAGGGGCATTCCAGCGCTGGCCGCCACAAGAGCGCTCATCAATCGGAGCGCCATGACCCACCGCCAGACCAGGCACCAGTTCATTGCTGTGCTGCGGGGGAAACAGGCGCAAACAACCGCTGCGGCCACTGCCATCGCCATTCAGATACAGAACCGCACTGAGATGAGCGTTGGGATGGTGATGGCGGCCCACCACCTGCCCGACCTCACTCACCACAGGCCATGCCCGCTGCACATGCAGCGCCACGCTGCCGGCACGAAAACCCAGCTGTTCCAAATACAACCAGGCCTGCCGCTCCACCTCAGCGGTGATGGCCGCAAAAGCATCAAGCCGGTGCAGCTGCCAGATCCCATTGATGTCCCCCGTCCACGCACAACCAGGCTCCGGATTCCCCTCGGCCTCGCCCCGCAGCGCAAGCACCTCCTGCATCAACAACGCCAAATCCAAAGGATCAAGCCGCAGCTGAACCCGCGCCAACGCCAACGGAAACAACCCCTGCAATTCCATAGTCACGAGCCGCATCCATTCATCCTCCCCGCCGCCTAGCCCCCACGCCCAGCCAGCAAAAAACCTCGCCGGGAAGGTCGCATCCGCAAAGCGGCAGCAACCGACCGACGAGGCTTTTTGCTGGCTGCGAGAGCTCAGGCCATGGCAGCCGCGCCACCCACCACTTCCAGGATCTCCTGGGTAATGGCGGCCTGGCGGGCCTTGTTGTAGTCGAGGGTGAGGGTCTTGGCGAGCGCCTTGGCGTTGTCGCTGGCGTTGTTCATCGCCGTCATCCGGCTAGCCAGCTCAGAGGCAGCAGCTTCCTGGAGGGAGCGCAGCAGCTGGTTTTGCAGATAAAGCGGCAGCAGAGCATTGAGCAGTTGCTCAGGGGTCTGCTCAAACACCAGATCAGAGGGCAGAGCCGGCTGCTCGTTGGCAACCTTGCCTGTCTCCACACCCAGCTGACCATCGCGGGTGGTCAGACGGAAAATCTCATCATCCGGGCTGGCGATGCCCTGGGGATCGAGGGGCAGCAAGGTTTGAGACACCGGCTTCGAGCTCACCAAGTTGATGAACTTGGTGAAGATGATCTCCACGCGATCGGTGCTGCCGGAGAGAAACTCAGCCAGCACTTCTTCAGCGATCTTGCCGGCTTCAGCGGCGTTGGGCACCTGCTCGAGCCCCATGAAGGTGGCGCGAATGGTGTACTTGCTGGCGCGGTTCTGGAAGTAGGTTGCCACCTTGCGACCAATCAGCACCAGATCCACCTTGTAACCCTGAGCGGTGAGCTCAGCGTGACGCTGTTCGGTGCGCTTGATGATGTTGGCGTTGTACCCACCGCACAAACCACGATCACCGGTGACGGCGAGCAGGGTGATCGTGCTCACATCGCGGCTCTCCAGGAGGGGAGCATCCACCGATTCGAACTGCATGCGGGTCTGGAGGTTCTCCAGAATCCGTGCCAGCCGGTCGGCAAACGGCCGGCTGCGCAGCACTTGCTCCTGGGCGCGACGCACCTTGGCGGCGGCCACCAGGCGCATGGCCTCGGTGATCTTGCGGGTGTTCTTCACCGAACTGATCCTGTCGCGGATCTCCTTGAGGTTGGCCATGGAAGAGGTTCTCCGGGGTAACCGTCAGGATCAGGCCGCAGCCAGCATCGACGACTTCACTTCGTTGATGGCGTCCTTGAGCATGGCTTCAGCTTCATCGCTGAGCTGCTTCTCGGTCTGCACCTTGTTGATGAACTCGGCTTTGTTGCTCTTGAGGTATTCGCGCAGTTCGCGGCAGAACTGCACGACCGACTCCACGGGCACCTCGTCGATCATGCCCTTCACACCGGCGTACACCACGGCCACCTGCTCGGCCAGGATCAGGGGGCTGAACTGGGGCTGCTTGAGGATCTCGCGCAGACGCTTACCGCGAGCCAGCTGCTGCTGGGTGGCGGCGTCGAGATCGGAGGCGAACTGGGAGAAGGCGGCCAGTTCGTCGAACTGAGCCAGCTCCAGCTTCAGGGTGCCGGCGATCTTCTTGATGGCCTTGGTCTGGGCAGCACCACCCACACGGCTCACCGAGATACCCACGTTGATGGCAGGGCGCAGACCAGAGTTGAACAGGTCGGAGCTCAGGAACACCTGACCATCGGTGATCGAGATCACGTTGGTGGGGATGTAGGCCGACACATCGCCAGCCTGGGTTTCGATGATCGGCAGAGCGGTCATCGAGCCTTTGCCCATGGCATCGCTCAGCTTGGCGGCACGCTCGAGCAAACGGCTGTGGCAATAGAACACGTCGCCGGGGTAAGCCTCACGACCGGGGGGACGACGCAGCAGCAGCGACATCTGGCGGTAAGCCTGGGCCTGCTTGGTGAGGTCGTCGTAAATCACCAGGGTGGCCTTGCCCTTGTACATGAACGACTCCGCGATGGCGGCGCCGGTGTAAGGAGCCAGGTACTGCAGCGCAGCCGACTCAGAGGCGTTGGCGGCCACCACGATGGTGTAGTCGAGGGCGCCCTTCTCGCGCAGCACTTCCACCACGTTGGCCACCGAAGCAGCCTTCTGGCCAACAGCCACGTAGACGCAGACAACGTCTTCGCCCTTCTGATTGATGATCGTGTCGATCGCGATGGCGGTCTTACCGGTCTGGCGGTCGCCAATGATCAGCTCGCGCTGACCGCGGCCGATGGGGATCATCGCGTCGATGGCGGTGATGCCGGTCTGCATGGGCTCATGCACCGACTTGCGCTGGATGATGCCAGGCGCCATCGACTCGATCAGACGGGTCTCGCTGGTGGCGATTTCACCCTTGCCATCGATGGGCAGACCCAGGGGGTTCACCACGCGGCCGAGCATCGCGTCGCCCACGGGCACCGAGGCGATCTTGCCGGTGGCCTTCACGGTGCTGCCTTCCTGGATACCCCGGCCCTCACCCATCAGCACAGCGCCGACGTTGTCGTCTTCGAGGTTCAGAGCGATGCCCTCGGTGCCATCTTCGAACTGCACCAGCTCACCGGCCATCACCTGATCAAGGCCGTAGACGCGAGCGATTCCATCGCCGATCTGCAGCACGGTGCCGACATTGCTGACGGAAACCGACTTGTCGTAATCAGCGATCTGCTGCTTGAGGATCGCGCTGATCTCGTCGGGGCGGATGGAAACCATGGGAAGCGAGAAAGATTGAGGACGGGGTGTGAGGAAAGGATTCGGGTGCGGGGCTAGCCCACCTTGGCCAGCGCCAGTCCGAGGCGACGCACCTGACCCGCGAGGCTGGCGTCAATCACCTTGGAGCCAACCTTCACGACGAAACCGCCGATCAGATCAGGATCCACAGAGAGGTTGATCTCCAGCTTGTCGGTACCGGCCACGGCCTGAACCTTCTTGCTGAGCTCGGCCTGCTGCTCTTCGGTGAGAGCGGTGGCCGAGGTCACCTTGGCGAGAGCGATGTTGCGCTGATCGCGATAGAGCTCGAGCATGCGTTCAAGCACGGCATCGAGCACGCCGATGCGCTGACGATCCGCCAGCAGCTTCAGCAGATTGAGGAAGGAAGGGGTGAGCTGATCGCTGAACAGCTTTTCAAGAGCAGCCTTCTTGGCATCCACTTCCAGAACGGGCGAGGCCATGGCCTGGCGCAGCTCGGGGGATTCGTGCCACAGCGCTAGAACGGCCTTGGCCTGATCCACCACCTGATCCACTTCCTGGCGGCTCTCAGCCACCTGCAGGAAGGCTTCGGCGTAAGGGGTGGTGATCGTGTTGAGCAGCGGCATCAGGCGTTCCCCAGAGTTTTGATGGACTGGCTGACCAGCTGAGCCTGAGCTTCAGGGCTGAGCTTGCCGGGGAGCGTGGCCAGTGCTTTTTCAATCGCCAGGCGGGCAGCCTCGCGGCGCAACTGGTTGCTCACACGAGCAGCCTCGGCATCCATATCGGCAACAGCGCCTTGCTTGAGACGAGCCATCTCATCGATGGTGCGCTTCTCGCTTTCGAAACGGATGGATTCGGCACGGGCCTTGCCGTCGGCACGAATCTGTTCGGCCTTCTGCTGGGCCTCGGCCAGGTCCTTCTGGGCCTGAGCGAGTTGGGTTGTGGCACTGGCCAGACGCTCCTCGGCATCTTTGAGGTCGGCCAGGATGATCGCTCGACGCCGCTCCAGGATGCCACCCAGGAAATTGGGCAGGAACTTGTAGAGGGCGAAGATGACGATCGCCAGGTTGATGATGTTGGTCTCGAACAGGTTGAGGTTCAGACCAAAGCCACCGTGGTTGGCGAAAAGGTTTGGGAAAGTCATTTGGCGGCCAGCAGACGGTCGACGATCAGGTCACCGAGCTTCTCGGCGTCACCCTTGAGCTGGCCAAGGGCCGATTCCCGCTGGGCATCGATCTCACGACGCGCCGCTTCACGGGAGGCATTCGCTTCAGCCGTGGCGGTGGCCAGAGCTTCGCGATAAAGCTTGTCGGAATCCTGTTCCGCTTCCTGAATCAGCTGTTGGGTGGCCTTGCGGGCCTCCTTGAGCTGCTCACGCAGATCCGCCTCCAGACGCTCCACCTGAGCAAGCTTTTGCTTGGCCTCGGCACGGCTGGTGGTGATGTAGCCCTCGCGCTCCTCCACAACCCGGCCAACGGGGCGGAAGAACAGGGCATTGAGAATGAAGGTGAGGAGAACCACCTGCACCGCCATCAGCGGCAGGGTGGCATCGAGGTCAAACAGACCTCCCTCCGTTGCACCAAGCAGGAGCCAGCTGGTCATGAGGCGGGGGTGCGGGCGGATGAAAGCGGTCGCGTGCGGATGCAGTGAGGTGAAATGAGTGCGGAGACCCAGCGTCTGCCAGGCCCCCGCTCACCTCAAGCGCGATCAGCCGGCGAAGGGGTTGGCGAACAGCAGCACCAGTGCGACCACAAGGCCGTAGATGGTGAGAGCTTCCATGAAGGCCAGCGACAGCAGCAGGGTGCCGCGGATCTTGCCGTCGGCCTCAGGCTGACGAGCGATGCCTTCAACAGCGGAACCAGCTGCGGTGCCCTGACCGATACCAGGGCCGATGGCGCCGAGGCCGACAGCCAGACCAGCCGCGATAACAGACGCAGCGGAGGTGATGGAATCCATGGTGGAACGAAGGATGTAGGGCGCTGGGAGAGCGCGGACGGGGACCGGGACGTTATCCCTGCGCCTGGGACATCTCGGATTGACTCGAGATGGGCCCGGATCGTGCCGGACCTGCGCGCAAGGAGTTTGCCAGAGAGGGTGTGCCGCTCTGGCGGGGTTGAGGACGGGCCTCAGTGATGTTCTTCGTGCACCGCTTCACCGATGTAGTTACCGGCGAGGGTGGCAAAAATCAAAGCCTGGATGGCACTGGTGAACAGGCCGAGGAACATGGCCGGCAGGGGAACCAGTAGAGGAACGAGGAAAGCCAGCACGGCCACCACCAATTCGTCGGCCAGGATGTTCCCGAACAGACGGAACGACAGCGACAGAGGCTTGGTGAAGTCTTCGATGATCTTGAACGGGAGCATGATCGGGGTCGGCTCCACGTAGTACTCGAAGTACCGGAATCCTTTGCGGCTCAGACCTGCATAGAAGTAGGCCAGCGACACCAGCAGAGCCAGTGCCACGGTGGTGTTGATATCGGCAGTGGGAGCGCCGAGCTCACCTTCGGGGAGATGAATCAGCTTCCAGGGCACCAGGGCGCCGCCCCAGTTACACACGAAAATGAACAGGAACAGCGTGCCAATGAAGGGCAGCCAATCGCGGTAGGCCTTCTCGCCGATCTGCTCACGGGCGAGATCACGGATGTAATCCCACAGAAACTCGAGCAGGTTCTGCATGCCGCGCGGATCGCGCTCCATCTTGCGGCTGCCCACCAGCACAAAGGCCAGCAGAGCACCGATCACCACCCAGGAGCTGAGAAACACCTGGCCGTGGATCTTGAGATTGCCCAGCTGCCAATAGAGGTGCTGACCCACCTCCAGTTCGGCAAAGGGAAGAGCGAGTGGCAAGAAACCCATCGGGTTGTGCGTTCGGTGTCGCGAAGCGACGGTTCAGGGAGAGGCCAGCTCAGGAATCGAGCAGAACCTGAAGAATCAGGGCCGGTTTGTAGAGCAGGAAGCCGAGCAGCGCCGGCAGGAGCTCCAGCTGGGGCAGGCGGGCCGAGGCCAACACCAACACCACAGGCACAAGCAGCTGCGTCTTGCCCACCTTCTTGGCGCCGTTGCCGAGCTTGCCCACGCTGCGAGCTAAAAGCCGCAGATAGAGCAAACCGCCCAGTGCACCCACCAGCAGAGAGCCGGCGATATGAAGGTTGAAGGCCAGAGCCGTGATCACAACCGCCATGGCGGAAACGATCAAGGTGGCCAGGAGCAGACGCCGCTGGAGGCGCAGGTAGTCGTCGGAAGGGGCAGCTGCAGCCGGGGAGGCCACCTCAACCGCCGTCGTCGGGTCCTTCGGCAGATCCTCGCCCTCAGCGTGCATCGCCTCGGTTGAAGCGCTGTCGTTATGAGGGAGCGGGGGGGTTGCCAGCAAGGGCTCCTGCGCTCTGAAAAGGCGCGCGGAATCTATCACGCAGCGCTGCCCACGCCTGGCCGAAGCAGGAGCACTCGCTGCGCCAGCAACTCCCTTGCCACAGAAGCCATCTGCGTCTCAGGCCAGCCCAGG
>NZ_JBIPMN010000103.1:0-9535 GCF_044369115.1 Vulcanococcus sp.
GGTGTGGTGATCTGGCTGGATGCCCCCGATGCCCTGCTGCTGGAGCGGCTGAGCAGCGATCCCACCCCGCGGCCGTTGCTTCAGGCCGAAGATCCAGCCGGGCGGCTAGCGGCCCTGCTGGCCGAGCGCAAACCGCTCTATGCCCAGGCCGATCTGCACATCGTTCAAGACGGCGGCCCCGCCGAGCAGGTGGCCTCCCAGATCCTCGAAGCCCTGCCGAGTGTTTTGAAAGAGCGCACCGCAGCGCCGCAGCATCGCCTCCAGGTGGTGAATGACGCCGGTGAACTGAGCAACTCGATCAACTAGCTCCCTGGCGGTTCCAGGCGGATCGCAAACCACTGCACCACCACACCTGGCTCGAGCTCGAGCTCACAGGCGGTTTCCAGTAGGCGCTGGGCCCTGGCCGCCGCATCCGGCAGAGCGAGCAGATCAGCCGGCAACGGCTCAAGGTGCTGGAGCTGCTGCGTGAGCCAAGCACGGGTGTCTTCAGCGCTGAGCAGCTGCTGGGGGAGCCCCGGCTCCAGCACCACGTAATGATCCAGTTCACGGATCAGCGGATCAGACATGGGGCTGGGGCGTGGCGCCAGGATCAGCGCAGCCTGCCACGCCTGTTCAGCCATGGGGATCGCACTGCTGCGCGTCTGCTGCCTGGCCGCACTGGTGCTGCTGCTGCACACGCCGATGGCCCTGGCCGCCTCCGCTGCCGAGCCGCTGGAGCAGAGGCTGGCAAGTTGGCCGAGCTGGAGCCTGCCGGCACCGCTGCCGCGGCCCGGCCAGGGCGACCTGCTCTACCCAGAGTGGTTTGAGGGGCGGTGGCAGGCCACCAACCACGACCCCAGCGGCATCGAACCCGATCTCCACTACGACGTGCGCTTCACCCTGGATGCGCAGGGTGCGGTGGTGGGCGATCGAGCTTTCAACGCCGCCGCCATCGGTTCTGCACTGCTGGGGGATCAGCTGCTGCAGGTGCGCAACGATCCGCTCAATCCCAACCGGCAGCTCGCCCTGCTCGCCGGTGATCAGCGGCTGGAATCCACAGTGGTGGGGCGGCGCAGCGCCCAAACCAGCGACAGCTGCTTCCTGGCCGATGAACTAGCTCTGCAGGTGCTGCATGGCCCCGGGGATCCGCGGGTCAGCCGCGTGGAAACCCTCAGCCGCTACAGGCTGGTGAAGCCAGATCGCATTGAAGCCGAGCAATGGCAGGCGAGCTATGGCGCACCGGCCGAGGGACTGGCGGCTGAGGCTCGGCACAGCTGGCGAGGCCAGCTAGTACTGGAACGGCTGGATTAGGTTCGCCCCACCTGAGTGCCGATGGCATCGCGCCACTGCCACAGCGGCGCCAGGAGGGGGTCATCCGCCAGCCCTGGCACGCCGCGGCCGGCCAGGGGAGCTCCGGCACTGGCCGGGAAGAGCAGGAGCGAGAGCTGAGCCACCACGGCCAGATCCGCCAGGCTGAGCTGATCGCCCACCAGATAGGGCTGCTGCTGCACCAGCACAGCCAGCTGCTCGAGGTTGGCGCGGAGCTGCTCAAGGCCGCCGTGATCGATCACCTGCCCCAGGCCGCTGAGCACGCTGGAGGGCAGCGCTCCCACCAGGCTGCGCAGGGGGGCTGGGGTGGCCTCGGGGAGCAATCCGCCCCGCAGCACAGGATCGGCAGCCGCGGCTTGCACCAGGGCCAGCCGCACGCCGGCGGCGAGAGCTGTATCGGCCCAGTCTTCGAGCAGCAGCGCCTGGGCGCGCTGGGCTGGATCGGAGGGAAGCAGGGCAGGCTGCGGCGTGTGGCGCTCCAGGTGTTGGGCGATGGCGCTGGAATCAGCGATCACGTTGGAGCCGTCCACCAGCACCGGCACCTGCCGCTGCCCCGAGAGGCGATAGAGCTCCAGCTGCCCCACCCCAGGGGTGACCTCCACCACGCTGTAGGCCAGGCCCTTGGCCGCCAGCACCAAACGCACCTTCTCGCAGAAGGCGGAGTGGCGGAACTGATGGAGCTCCAGCATCGAACCCTTTTCACGGCAGAGTAGCCAGCACTCAACGGCCAGCGCCCGAGCCCCGATGCGGGATTTCTTCCTCAATGTGACGCGCTACCCGCGCTATTTGATCGCTTTTGGCCTGGGGGTGGCCAACTCGGTGCTGGAGCCCCTGGCCCAACGGCGCAGCAATCCCGTCACGGCTGTGGCGCTGGTGGGAGCGCTGGTGAGCGGCCTGCTGAGCTTGGGACTGATCCTGCGTGCCATGGTGAGCACAGATGTGATCGCCTAGGCATGGCGCAGGGCAGGCGGGTGGAACGGGTGGCGGCCTCAATCCGCCGTGAGATCAGCGAGCTTTTGGTGAACGGGATCAAAGACGATCGCGTGAGCCTGGGGATGGTGAGCGTGACCAATGTGGAGGTAGCGGGCGATCTGCAGCACTGCAAGATTTTCGTGAGCGTCTATGGCGCCCCGGAGGTGCAGGATCAGGCTCTGGCCGGGCTGCGCTCAGCGGCGGGCTACGTGAAAGGCGAATTGAGCCGCCGCCTCAACATGCGCCGCACCCCGGAGGTGATCTTTCACCTGGATCGGGGCATCGAGAAGGGCACGTCGGTGCTGGGGCTGCTGAACCAGCTGGAGCAAAAGCGCCAGGAACGAGGCGAGATCCCCGAGGGCACCGGCCAACTCGACAATGACCTCAGCTGATCTGCGCCGCCAACTGGCGCAGCTGCTGGTGGTGCGCGGCAGCGGCTTCAGCCGCGACAGCCAGCGCCGCTATCCCCGCTGGGAGCTCAGCAATGCCGAGCTACAGCAGCTGCTCGAGCTGGGCGTGGGCGGGGTGATCCTGTTGGGGGGCAGCGCCGAAGACCTGCGGCTGCGCTGCGCCCAATTGCAGCTCTGGGCTCAACAGCCCCTGCTGCTCTGCGCCGATGTGGAAGAAGGCGTGGGCCAGCGCTTTGAAGGGGCCAGCTGGTTGGTGCCACCCCTCGCTCTGGGGCGGCTGCATGGCAACGACCCGGCGCGAGCTGTGGAGCTCGCCGAATGCTATGGCCGCTGCTGCGGCCGTCAGGCGCGGCTGCTGGGGCTCAACTGGGTGCTGGGGCCCGTGTGCGATGTAAACAACAACCCCTTCAATCCGGTGATCAACGTGCGGGCCTGGGGTGAAACGCCCGAGAGCGCCGGCGCCCTGGCGGCTGCCTTTGTGCGCGGCTGCCAGGGCGAAGGGGTTCTGGCCTGCGCCAAGCACTTCCCCGGCCATGGCGACACCAGCAGCGACTCCCACCTGGAACTGCCGCTGATTCCCCACAGCCAAGAGCGCTTGAACGCTGTGGAATTGCCCCCGTTCCGGGCGGCTATCACCGCAGATGTGGCCTCGGTGATGACTGCCCATCTGCAGCTACCGGCCCTCGATAGCACCCATCCCGCCACCCTCTCGCCGGCCGTGCTCACCACCCTGCTGCGGCAGGACCTGGGCTTTACGGGCCTGGTGGTGACCGATGCGCTGGTGATGGACGCCATCACCAAGGCCTACGGCGCAGCTGAAGCGGCCGTGCTGGCCTTTGAAGCTGGTGCTGATCTGATCTTGATGCCCGCCGATGCCAGCGCCGCCCTGGATGGCTTGGCAGCGGCTGTGGAGAGCGGGCGCATCAGTCAGGCCCGCGTGAAGGCCAGTCTGGAGCGGCGCAGGGCAGCCCTGCAGCGCTGCCGCCCTCTGGGTGCAGAGCGCCTGGAGGCGGTGGTGCAGGAGCTCAGCACCCTGGTGGCAGACGAGGAGCGCGCGCTCACCCATGAGCTGCTGGAGCTGAGTTTGGAGCGACAGGGCGGCTCGGTGCGGGCGGCGGCGGACGGCGTGAACCTGATCCGGCTTGACAGCCAATTGAATGCCCCGCAGCTGCCGGCCATGGCGCCGGCGCTGCTGCGGCCAGCAGCCCAGGGCTATCGGGCCGTGCTGCTCGATGGCCGCAGCCCGAGCCCCTGGAGCGGCAACGCAGAAGCACCGCTGGCACTGGATCGCCTGGGGAGCGGCCCGGTACTGCTGCAGCTGCTGGTGCGCGGCAATCCCTTCCGCGGCAGCGCCGGCGGCGATGAACCCTGGCCGCAGGTGGTGCGGCAGCTGCTGGGGGCAGGGCGCCTGGCGGCTCTGGCGGTGTATGGCAGCCCCTATCTCTGGGAGCAGCTGCGCACGCTCTTGCCGCCGGAGCTGCCTGCGGCCTACAGCCCAGGCCAGATGCCGCAGGCCCAGGCTGTGGTGCTCGAGGCTTTGGGCCTGAGGGCGGCCGCCCTGGAGGGAGGCTTCACCGACTGAAGCCCTCCCGGCCCTGCCACTAGCCTCAGGCCGCCTGCACCACCGCCATGCTCAGCCTCTCGATGATCGTGCGCGACGAAGCAGCGCAGATCGAAGACTGCCTGCGCTCGGTGCAGGGCTTCGTGGACGAGATGGTGGTGGTGGACACCGGCTCCACCGACAACACCGTGGCCCTGGCGCAAGCGCTGGGGGCGCGGGTGGAGCAGATCGACTGGCCGGGCGACTTCGCCCCGGCCCGCAACCAGGCCCTCCAATGGGTGAGCGGCGACTGGGTGTTGGTGCTGGATGCCGATGAGCGCCTGCGGCCAGAAGCGATGGCGCCGCTGCGGGCGCTGATGGCGCAACCGGATGTTCTGCTGATCAACCTGCTTCGCCACGAGCGCGGGGCGGTGCAATCGCCCTACTCCAATGTGAGCCGCCTGTTCCGGCGCCACCCGGCGCTCCGCTGGAGCCGCGCTTACCACTCGATGGTGGACGACAGCGTGGCCGAACTGCTCCAGCAGGAGAGCCACTGGCGCATCGCCGACTGCCCCGAACCGGCTCTACTCCACGACGGCTACCGGCCGGAGCTGCTGGCCCAGGGCAACAAGCCGCAGCGGCTGCGCGAGGCGATGGAAGCCGAACTGCTGGAGCGGCCAGGTGATCCCTACGCCTGCGCCAAGCTCGGCAGCCTGGAGGTGGCCGAAGGCAACCTGGAGCGCGGCACAGCACTGCTGCGCCGGGGGCTGGGGCAGTGCCCGGCAGACGCCCACCCCGAGCGCTACGAG
Organism: Vulcanococcus sp.; assembly: GCF_044369115.1. Taxonomy (GTDB): domain Bacteria; phylum Cyanobacteriota; class Cyanobacteriia; order PCC-6307; family Cyanobiaceae; genus Vulcanococcus. Next base: position 5,040 of record NZ_JBIPMN010000103.1, read on the forward strand.
CTGTTGCTGCATCTGGCGTTGGCGGAAGCCGCGCGCGATCCCGCCGCTGCGGTGGCCCTCTATCGCGAAGCCCTGGCGCTGCCCCTGGCACCACGCCTCAGCCTCGCCGCGCGGCTCAACCTGGCGGCCCTGCTGCTCCAGCAGGGCCAAGCGCAGGAGGCCGAAGCGCTCTGCCAGCGGGCCACCGCCGCTGCCCCCGAAATCAGCCTGGGCTGGTACAACCTGGGCCTGATTCGCCGCCGCCTCGGCGACATCGCCGGTGCCCTGGAGGCCTACCGCGAAGCGCGGCGGCTCAATCCTGAGCACGCAGAAACCCATCAGAACCTGGCGGTGGCGCTCCTGCTGGGCGGCGACATCGAGGGCGCTCGCAGCAGCTTCCGCCAGGCCATCGCGCTGCTCAACCAGCAGGGCCGCAGCAGTGAAGCGGCTCAGCTGCGCCAGCAGGCCGGGGCGATGGTGAAACTGGAGGGCTGATCCCGATGCCGAACTCCGCCCCTCTGGAGGGCCGCACCATTGCCGTCACCCGCGCCGAACAACAACTCGGCGAGGCACGGCGCCTGTTTGAGCAGGCCGGGGCCACGGTGTTGGATCTGCCGGCGTTGGTGATCGGTCCACCCGATGAATGGGGCCCGCTCGATGACGCCCTGGCCGAACTGGATGAATTCCACTGGCTGGTGGTGTCGAGCAGCAACGGAGTGGATGCCGTGGAGCAGCGGCTGCAACGGCTAGGCGGCAGCCTGGCCCGCCGGCCCCAGAGCCTCAAGATCGCCGCCGTGGGCCGCAAAACCGCCGCCCGCCTCGAAGCGCTGGGGGCACCGGCGGATTTCGTGCCGCCCCACTTTGTGGCCGACAGCCTGATCGATCACTTCCCGGTATCGGGCTGGGGCCTGAGGCTACTGCTGCCTCGGGTGCAGAGCGGCGGCCGCACGGTGCTGGCGGAAGCTTTTGGGGAAGCGGGTGCTCGGGTGGTGGAAGTAGCGGCCTACGAATCGCGCTGCCCGGCGTCGCTACCGCCAGCCACCGCAGCGGCCCTCGCCGCCGGCACGGTGGATGCGATCACCTTTAGCAGCGGCAAAACTGTTCAGCACACGGCCCAGCTGCTGGAGCAGCACTTTGGTGATCCGTGGCAGGAGCTGCTGAGCGGAGTGGCCTTGGTCTCGATCGGACCGCAAACCAGCCACACCTGCCTCAGCCAGCTGGGCCGCGTGGATTGTGAAGCCGATCCCCACGACCTCGATGGCCTCGTGGCGGCCTGCGCTCAAGCGCTGGAAGGGAGGCCGCTCAGAGGTTGAACACTCGGCGCTGACCAGCCTGGTTGAGCACCAGACGACCACTGGCCACATCGATGCTGGTGACTGACCAATCCGCCGGAAGCAACGCCGGCAACCCAGAACCCACGCAGACACCGCGGCGACCCACGCACACCGACCCGCTCTGATCCCCCACCTGAACCAAGGCCTGGGCCTGGCCGGCACTGCGGATCACGCCGGTAAAGCGCAGGTCGCCAGCCGAAGCACGTCCGGAAGCAGCAGCTTTCGCCTGGGGCAAGGGGGCAAAGGGATCAAGCCGGCCAGTGGGCAGCGCTGCCACCACCTCCTGCGGCGTGGGCAACGGCGTAAAGCCAGCCGCCGGCGCAGGCTCGGCTCCGGCTGGTTTTTCAGCTGCAGCCGGTTTGGGGTTCGGGGGCGGCAGGGTGATGGTTTCTGGCCCCGAACTGGAGGCGCAGGCGGTGAGGGCCGGCAGCAGAGCAAGCCGACTGAGCCAGCCCAAGCAGGCGCGGCGGCTGCCCGAAACACGGCTCGGATTGGAGGCGTTATCCCTGCTGCTCGCCATACCCGCTTTGCACCAGATCGCGGAAGCGATCCAGATTGGCCTGGAGCTCCTTGGTCACGATCCCCCCCAGGATGGAGGGTTCCATCAAGGGTGCCAACACCCCCGGCAGCTCATAGCTCACGGTGAGCTTCACAGCCGTGAGTTCAGACCCTTGGGGATAAAAGCGAACAGCGCCTTTCGTGGGCAGCCCACCGACAGATTCCCAGTGCAGCTGCTGCGCTTCCACCCGCTGGGTGATGCGCGCTTTCCAGTGGAAGCGGAAGCCCTGGGCAGCGAGGGTCCAATCGGTGAGGTCGGGATCGCCGGGTTCGGTGACCACCGACTCAATCCAGTTCATCCAGCGCGGCATGGCCTCGAGATCGCTCCACACCGTCCACACCCGCTCGGCCGAGGCCTTCACCTCCGTGGTGACGCTGTGTTCAAGCCAACGGCCCATGGGAATCAAGCGAGGGGGGATCAGGCTGGTGTGATCAGGCAACAGCCGCATTCGTGGCGAGCTCGGCCTTGCTCCCCAGGATGGCGGCGGCGGCCAGTCGTCCGCTCATGGTGGCGCCTTCCATCGAATCGATGTAGTCCTGCTTGGTGTAGCTGCCGGCCAGGAAGAAGTTGCCCACCGGCGTGGCCTGATCGGGGCGGTAGGGCTCCATGCCGGGCGCTTCGCGGTAGAGCGACTGGGCCAACTTCACCACGTTGCTCCACACGAGCTTCAGGTTGCGGGCCGAGGGGAAGAGGCGCCGCACCTGCTCATCGGTGGCATCCACGATGTCTTCGGTTTTCTTGGGAATCCAGGGATCACCGGGGGTGAGCACGCACTGCAGCAGCGAGCCCACGCCTTCCTTGCGGTAGTCCACAGGGCTGGCCAGGGCCAGATCAGCGAAGCAACTGAAGTCGGCGTCGGCGGTGTAGAGGAGGTTGTCGAGGCCGGCGGGGCGCTCCACCTCACGGCGGGCGGCCTCCTCGAGGGCACCGTCGCCCAGTTCGGTCACCCAGCCGTCGTAACGCAGCTGCACGGTGGCCACGGGCACAGCCTCGAGCTTGTAGAGGTTGTCGAACAGGGGCCAGCGGCGCCAGGCCTCGGGAATCATCCGCTGGATGCCAGGCACATCACAGGCGGCGAGGTAGGCATCGGCCTTCACCTCGATATCGCCATCGGGGGTGCCGAGCTTGAGAGCTCTCACCTGAGTGGCGGGCTGTCCATCGGCGGCCGCAGCGCCTTCTTCAAACACCACCTCCGTCACGCGGTGGCGCAGGTGCAACTTGCCGCCGCGCTGCTGGATGTAGTCGAGGATCGGGCCGGTGAGCCAGCGGTGCGGCGAGCCCTTGAGCAGGTTGAGCTTGGAAGCTTCGGTTTTCGCCGCAAACATCATGAAGATGGTGAGCATGCAGCGGGCCGAGATCGCCTCGCAGTCGATGAAGCCCAGGGCGTAAGCGATCGGATTCCACATCCGCTTGATGCTCTGCTCACTGCCGCCGTGGCCGAGGAACCACTGCTGGAAGCTGATGCGGTCGAGATCGCGGATCACCTTCATCGCCCCCTCGTAATCCACCAGGCCGCGCACGATCGGGCTGGTGCCCAGAGCCAGGGCGTTGCGCAGTTTGTCGAGCCAGTCGAGCTGTGGGGTGGTGAAGAAGGCCTTGAGGCCGTTGAAAGGAGCGCCGAGGGCGAAGCGGAAATCGAGTTCGCGCAGGTCGCCGCCAGCATTCACGAACAGGTGGGTGTGGTCTTTGGGGAGCAGGTTGTCGATCGCTCCCACCTTGCGCAGCAGGGCGAAGAGATTGGCATAGTTGAAGAAGAACACATGCAACCCCATCTCGATGTGGTTGCCGCCTTCATCCACCCAGCTGCCCACCTTGCCGCCCATGAACGGCCGGGCTTCGTACAGGTCCACCTGATGGCCGGCATCCACAAGATCCACCGCCGCCGCCAACCCGGCCAACCCCGAACCCACGATGGCGACGCGCACCCTGCTACTCCCACGGAATGGGCACGACTCTATGGAGACGCCCACCGGAGCGGCAGGTGTGGGTTGTGCTCCATACGATGGGGTGATCAGGCCAGGGCCTTTCGATGACCAGCGAGTCCGCCACCACAACCGCCATTGCTGAACCCGCGCAGGCCACCCACACCGGCCGCGACGGCAAAGGCATTCAAATCACCGAATCGGCGATGAAGCAGCTGGCCACCCTGCTCCCAGCCCAAGGCGAAGGCAAGGTGCTGCGGGTGGGCGTGCGCTCCGGCGGGTGCAGCGGCATGAGCTACACGATGGATTTCATCGATGCGGCCGAGATCCAGGCCGACGACGAGCGCTACATCTATGAGCCCGCCGGTGCCCCCAGCTTCACGGTGGTGAGCGATCCGAAAAGCCTGCTCTACATCTATGGAATGCAGCTGGATTTCTCCAGCGCCCTGATCGGCGGCGGCTTCAACTTCACCAATCCCAACGCCACCCAGACCTGCGGCTGCGGCAGCTCCTTCGCGGTGTGACGGGCGGCGTGTTCTGGGTGTGGGGTGTCTTGAGAGTCGTCCAGCTCGGGATATCCACGGATATCCCGAGCTGGACACGCCTGAGCAGCGCCACACTCGTTGCCCCCGTCGCCAGCCTCCATAACGCAGACGCAGCAGCCCTGGCCGACCGGGTGCGAATCTGAGGGCACGACCAGGC
>NZ_JBIPMN010000104.1:0-9512 GCF_044369115.1 Vulcanococcus sp.
GGCGCGCGGCCAGCAACAGCCTGTGCCTGGCCAACCTGGAGGGGGTTTCAGAGCACCATGCCGTGGTGCGCTTCTCCCGCAGTCAGGGCTGGCTGGTGTGCAACTGGCAAAGCAACGACGGCACCTATCTGGAGGGCCGCCAGGTGCATCAGTGCAAGCGCCTGGAGAACGGCGATGAAATCCGGCTCGGCCGCAGTGGCCCGGTGCTGCTGTTCGAATCCGCCACAGCCATAGAAGCGGCAGCTCCCGCCGCACCGCCGCGCAGCATCAGTGTTGGCACGCAACACGTGAGCGTCGCGGACATCCGTTCTGCCGCCGTGCAGAGCCTGCCGCTGCACCCCCACATCTTCAGCTGGTGGCTGCTGTTGTGTCTGGGCGGCCTACTGCTGTTGCCGTTTCCCTTGGTGTTCTGGCCGCTGCAGGCCGGCGCTCTGACTGGCTGGATCCTGCTGGGTTCGCGCAAGCAGCACGAATTGGTGCTGGTGCTGCGCGATGGGCGAGCCATACGCCACGGTTTCGCCAACCGCCGCACGGCCCTGGCCCACCGCAACGGCATCCGCCAGGCCATCGGCCAGGACCCAGCCCCCGCATGAACTGGTTGCTGCCCGAAGGCGCCAGCCTGCCCTTTGCAGGCCTGGAGCAACCCCTACGGATTGAGCAGGGGCTGGGGGGAGGCAGCCAGGGCCAGGTGTTTGCCGTGCAGCTCGGCGGTGAGCGGTTGGCACTGAAGTGGTACTTCCCGGCTTGCATCGGCAGGGATCCACAACTGCGGGAGCGGCTGCAGCAGAGCATCCGGCTCGGCGCCCCGAACCGTGATTTCCTTTGGCCCTTGGCACTGTTGGATCCCATTCCCGGAAGCCTGGGGCGCTTTCCTGCTGCCGCCGGCGGCGTCGGTTACCTGATGGGCCTACGCCCGGACGCGTTTGTGGGAGCCCATCGTCACGCCGGGGGCGATCTAGCCATCAGCCTTCAGTGCGTGCTCAAGGCCTGCTTCCACCTGGCGGAGGCCTTCCATCAACTGCACCTCAAGGGCCTCTGTTACAAGGACGTTTCGCTGGGCAACCTGTTTCTGGATCCCAGCAGCGGCGGGATCCTCATCTGCGACAACGACAACGTGGATGTGGATGGCCAGAGCAGCGGAAGCGTGCTCGGAACACCTGGATTCATGGCGCCGGAAGTGCTGTTGGGCCAGGCCAAACCGAGCGCGCGCAGTGATCTCTTCTCCCTGGCGGTGCTGCTGTTCCGGCTACTGACGCGACACGACCCCTTCCGCGGCCAACGGGAACTGGCGATCCGCTGCCTGGACGAACCGGCCCGGCGCCGGCTCTATGGCGATGAGGCCCTGTTCATCTTTGATCCCAACGATCCCCGCAACAGGCCCGATCCGATCGAGCACAGCGCCGCTCTGATCACCTGGCCCATTTATCCAGCCAGCCTGCAGCAGCTGTTTGAGCAGAGCTTTGGCCCCGGCCTGCGCCGGAGCGAGCAACGCACGCTCACGGGCCAGTGGAAGCAGGCGATCAGCCTCTGCCTGGATCAACGCCAGCTCTGCAGCCATTGCGGCCAGGAAACCTTCCCCGCTGCCGGCACCCCAGGCGCCTGCTGGAGCTGTGGCACGCCCCTGCCTGCTCCGCTGCGCCTGCAGCTGCCCCATGGCCTGGTGAGCGCCGCGGCCGGCAACGAACTGCAGCCCCATCACTTCGATCCCCTGGTGGGCGAAGCCATCCGTAACCCCCTGGCCCGGCTGGTGGCCCACCCCAGCGACCCCACCCTGCTGGGTCTGCAGAACCTGAGCACCAGCCGCTGGAGTGGACGCACCACCACGGGGCAAAGCATTGAGCTCGACCCGGGCAAAACCTGTAATCTCGCGGCCCTGCAGCAGCTCAACAGCAGCGCCGGAGCGATCCTGGTGCGACGCCCTTAAGCCATGCCCTTCCCCAACGTTCGGCTCAGCAACCGACCGCTGCACTTCATCTACCTCTGCGATTGCAGCGGCTCGATGGCCGCCCAGGGCAAAATGCAGGCCCTCAACCAAGCGATCCGCCAATCCCTGCCGGGCATGGCCGAGGTGGCCCGCGAGAATCCGGAAGCGCGAGTACTCGTGCGGGCCATGCGCTTTGCCGATCAGGCGGCCTGGCACCTGGCCGACCCCACCCCCGTGCCGCAGCTGCAGTGGCGCGACCTGGAGGCCGGCGGCATCACAGCGATGGGGGATGCCCTCAACCTGGTAGCCGATGCGCTGCAGTCCCCGCCGATGGAGGAGCGGGCGCTGCCGCCGGTGCTGGTGCTGATCTCCGACGGCCAGCCCACCGATGATTTCGACGCGGGCCTGGCCAATTTGATGCGCCGGCCGTGGGCCCAGAAGGCGGTGCGCCTGGCGATTGCTATGGGCCATGACGCTGACCTGGACGTGCTGCAGCAGTTCATCGGTCCGGAGCCATCGGGACGCGGCAAGTCGCCGCGGCGGCCGCTGCAGGCCAGCAACGCCACCACCCTGGCCCAGTACATCCAATGGGCCTCCACCGCCGTGGTGGGGGCCGCCTCCATGCCCGCCAGTCGCGTGGCTGCAGCCGATGCGGACTGGTCCCACAGCCCGGCCAACATCCCCCTGCCGGATCTGCCCCCCACGCTGCTGGATCCCAGCGACGACGTGGGCCCCCTGGTGTGGTGAGCCCGCGCTGGCAGCAGCAGCTGGCCTGCAGCGTGATCGGAGCCGCCCATCGCCGCCAGCAAAAACCCTGCCAAGACGCCAGCCTGAGCGTGGAGCTCAAGGGCCGCGGCGGCAGCCTGCAGCTACTGGTGGTGGCCGATGGCCACGGCGGCCGTCGCTACCGGCTCAGCCACCGGGGCAGTGCCCTGGCCTGCCAGGTGAGCCAGGAGGCGGTAGAGCAGTGGCTGAGCAGCACTCCGCTGACGGATCCAGAGCGCTGGCGGCGACTGCTGGAGCAGGAGCTCCCCGCCACGATTCATCAGCGCTGGCTGGCGGCAATCACAGCCGACTGGGCGTTGCAACCAGACTCCCAGCACACGCCCTTCTCACCCCTCTTCTACGGCAGCACCCTGGGGCTGGTGCTGCTGGCGCCACAGTGGTGGGGCTGCACCGGCATCGGCGACTGGGATCTGAGCGCCATCGATCAACAGGGCAAAGCTGCGCTGCTCAGCGAGGAGCGCGAACACAGCGGCAGCGAGGCCACCGGCAGCCTCTGCCAGGAGCTTGATCAGCAGCTCTGGCGCGAGCGCACCCAGCTGCATCCACTGGGGGCGCAAACGGATCTGCAGGCCCTGGTGCTCAGCACCGATGGCGTGCGCAAATCCTGTGCCACCGACGCCGACTATCTGCAGCTCTGCGCCGCTCTGCTGGATCTGCGCGATACCCAGGAGCTCGAGCAGGGGCTCGCCCACATCACCCAGGCGGGCAGCGGCGATGACGTATCGCTGGCGATGGCCCACCGGGCCTCAAAGCCGAGGCCGAGCAGCGTGCTGCCGCGGGGCTGGCGCTGGCTCCGGCTGCTGTTGGCGGCTTCCGGTGTTGGCTTAGCGGCGTGGCTGATCACACGGCAGGAGACGCCGCTGCAGGCCCAAGCGCGCCAACTCTGCAGCAACCCTGAGCAGATCCAGGCCACCCTCAACCAACGCCGCGCCCAGTTCAAGGCCCTGCTCAATCAGCCGCAACGGGCCAACCAACTGCAAAAAAACACCGGCATCGATCCCCTCGGCGCTTTGATCGCCGCCAGCCAGCGCGGCCCGATCGCCGGCTGTGCCGAGCTGAACGCTGAGCTAAGCCGCCAATGGCAGCGGGCCCGCGCCACGGCCGTGCCGGCAAAGGGCAAGATGCCTGCAGCTGCAGCGCCAGCCGCGGCGCCAAGGAACCCGTGAACGATTACGCGCTCGGAGCCAATCTGCGCCGCCAGATCCTCAGCGATCTGGAACGGGGCCTTCCCCTCGATGGACGCAGGCTGCAGGCCCTGGTGGGTGATTTCTGCGGCCAGAGCCAACTGGCCCTGCTGCCAGCCCTGAAATACCTGGTGCTCGCACCAGGGTTCAGTAGCGCCGCCAGCCAGCACCCCCCCCTGCCCGCCGATCCGCGCCTGCAGCTGCGGCTGCAGCAGGAACTGAATGCGGTATTCGCCGCACCCATTTGCGCGCGTATGGATGCAGTGCTGCGCGGCCTTCTGGGCCTGCAGGAGGCCAGCGCGCCAGCTCAGGCAGTCACTCCGTGGCCGAGCCAACCCGCTCCCATCCCTCTGCAAGAGGAGCCGCCACTGGAGGAGGAGCTCGCGGAGGAATACAACGAGGAGCTGGAACCTGCTGCAGGCCGTCGCGGCAGCAATGGCCTGGTGGCCGTGCTGAGCTTCATGGCCGGCGTGCTGGTGGTGGGTGTGGGTGGTGGGCTGGCCTGGCTGATCTTGCAAAGCACCCTGCCCAGCCGCAACCCTGCAGATGGTCAGCGGCCTGAGCTGCCCGGTGAGCTCACCACCCCCAGAGCTGACACCGCGACCACCGAGGCACCACCAGCGCCGGATCTGAGCCAGCAGGCCAGCAGCGATACCGCCACCTCGCAGGCTTTCGCCAGCGTGGAGCAGCTTTACAACGACCTCTCTTTAGGCAATATCCAGGCGGCACGCCAACGCTTCAGCGCTGAAGCGGCAGATCAGTTCGATCCCGCCTTCTTCCGCCAGTTTCAACGCGTCAGCGTGGATCAGCTGCGGACCATCGGGATCAATGGTTCACAGGTGAGCCTCGAAGGTGTGGTCACGTTTGTGTATCCCGATGGCACCAGCCAAAGCGAGTCGCGCCAATTCACGGTGGACACCAGCACCGATCCAGCCCTGATCACCGGCAGCAGCTTTGGCCAGGTGACCCGCGGCAGGCAGTGATCTGACCTCAGACAACCAGCCACAAAAAAGCCCCCTCGCGGGGGCTCTGTATGTGCGTCGTGCGGAACGATCAAGCGGTACCGCAGAAAGTGACATCGGGGAACTTGAGCTTGGCCTCTTCGAGGCTCTTGCCCTTGCCCTCTTCCTGCCAGTAGTTGATCACCTCGGTGGCTTTGTTGAGGATCTCAACGCGCTCGTTGTCGGTGATCCAGCTCTTGCCTTCAAGCTCGGTCTTGAGGGTTTCCCAGGCATCCTCACGGGGCCAGAAGAAGTAAGAGGTGAGGGGGCTGGGGCCGCCACCCACGATCTGATCCACAGCCAGAGCCACGTTGTCGGGCAGCCACAGGATCTTCACCAGGAAGCGACCCTCATCCGCCTTGGGGGTACGGCCGGAGGGAACGCCGTTCTCGTCGATGGTGGCGGCAGCCAGAACAGCACTGGCACCACGCAGCACGGGACGGCCTTCGGTGGTGTCCTCCAAGGAAACCTCAGCGGCGGCTGTCGCCACGGCGCTTTCAGCGCTCTCTGTGCTCATGGTGTCAGCGCTCAAGGCTTAATCACAAACAACTAACCTACCAGCCGCTGTTTCCCAGCCCCCTGAACCCACGCGCCGTCCTGCTGTTCGACATCGACGGAGTGATCCGGGATGTGAGTGGCAGCTACCGCAGAGCGATCGTGGAAACGGTGCACCACTACAGCGGTGTGCGGCCGGACGCAGCGGCGATCGATGCCCTCAAGGGCGAAGGCTGCTGGAACAACGATTGGGATGCCTCTCTCGAGCTGTTGCGGCGCGGCGGCCTGGCCGAACTCCCGGCTTACACAGCGCTGGTGGAGGTGTTCAACGGCTTCTATTTCGGCGGCGATCCCAACGGTGATCCCAGTGCCTGGCAGGGCTTCATCGGCAGCGAGCCGCTGCTGGTGGAACGCCAATTCTTTGAGGCCCTGACTGACGCCGGGGTGACCTGGGGCTTCGTGAGCGGCGCCGAGCCACCATCGGCCCGCTTTGTGCTCGAGCAGCGCCTGGGCCTCAGCAAGCCACCGCTGATCGCCATGGGCGATGCCCCTGATAAACCCGATCCCACGGGCTTCCTGCGCCTCGCCGCTGAGCTGAGTGGCGGCTTGGGAGCCGGCAACCGCCCCGTGGCTTACCTCGGCGACACCGTGGCCGATGTGCTCACAGTGCAACGCGCCCGCCAGCAGCAGAGCGAACAGGCGTTCCTCAGCCTGGCGGTGGTGCCACCCCACCTGCAGGCGCCCGAGGCCGCCGATCGCCGCAGCCGTTACGAAGCCCAGCTGCTGGAGGCAGGAGCTGATGCCGTGATCCCCAACACAACAGCCGCTCTGACGGCGCTCGAGCAGGCGCTGGCCTAACGCTCCATCGCCAACGGCGCCTTGAGTGCCGCGGCGGTGAGGTTCTCGTGGCCGTGCTCGGTCACCGCCACGTCGTCTTCGATGCGGATGCCGATGCCCTTCCAGCGCTCGTCGATCGCCGGCTGACCCTCCGGTACCGGCAGGCGATCGCTCACATAGAGGCCCGGCTCCACGGTGAGCACCATGCCGGGCTCGAGCTCCACATGGTGCTCACCCAGGCGGTAAGCCCCCACATCGTGCACATCAAGGCCAAGCCAGTGGCCGGTGCGGTGCATGTAGAGGTGGCGGTAAGCGCCGTGCTCGATGATCCCGTCGACCTCGCCAGCCAGCAGCCCCAGCTCCAGCAGGCCCTCCACCAGCACACGCACGGCGGTGCCGTGCACGCCCTCGGCGGTCTGCCCCGGCGCCACCGCAGCCACCGCTGCTTCCTGAGCTGCCAACACCAGCTCATAGAGCGCTCGCTGCTCACCGCTGAAGCGGCCGTTGATCGGGAAGGTGCGGGTGATGTCGCCGTTGTAGTAGTCGTTCAGGGAACAGCCGGCGTCGATCAGGAGTAGATCGCCGTTGCGCAGCTCAGCGTTGTTGGCGGTGTAGTGCAGCACACAGGCGTTATCGCCACCGGCCACGATCGAGTTGTAGGCCGGTCCGCGGGCGCCCTGCTCCAGGAAGTGCTGCTCGATCACCGCCTGCACCTGGCGCTCATTCAAACCAGGCCGAGCCACCTGGCGGGCCAGCTCGTGGGCTTCGGCCGAAATGCGGGCGGCCTCACGCATCCGTGCCAGCTCATCGGGGGCTTTGCGCAGCCGCAGGCTGTGCAGCAGCGGGCAGGGTGCCACCAACCCCAGAGCGGCTGCGCCGCTGCGGGGGGCCCGATCCAGCTGGCCCGCCCAGGCCTGCAGCACCAGCGGCTCCACCTCTGGATGTTTGCCCACACGGAAGGCAATGCCCTCAGCACCGCTCAGATACTCCGGCAGCCGCTGGGCGAGCTCAGTGCGGGGATGGGCCAGGTCTGCGCCAAACTGGGCTACCGCTCCCTCGCAGCCCCAACGGAAGCCGTTCCACACCTCGGCGCTGGGCTCCTTGGGGTTCACGAACAGCACGAAGCGCTCACCTTCGGGCTTGTGCGGCAGGAACAGGGCTACCGCATCGGGCTCATCGAAACCGGTGAGATACCAGAAGTCGCTGTTCTGACGGAACGGCCACTCGCAATCAGCGTGGTGGGTCACCAGCGGAGCCGCCGGGATGACAGCGGCGGCTCCACCAAGGGCCTGAAAGAAGCGGGCGCGGCGCTCGGCGTACACGGCTGGGCTGATCAGCATGGAAGCGAGCGGGGCTGAGCGCGACGATGGCACAACCGCTTCAATGCATGGCGTTCCCGCCGCCGCCCTTGCACCCTCCCTCCACGGCCGAGCGCTGCGAGCTCCTCCTGGCGGAGTGGCGCAGCGGCCTGCGACTGAGCGATCGGGAGCGCAGTGCCCTCGGCCCCGAACTGCAAGCCCTGGACCAACAGCTGCTGGCGTTGAAGCAGCGCCGCTTGCGGGTGGCTGTGTTCGGCCGGGTGGGGGTGGGCAAATCCAGCCTGCTCAATGCCCTGCTGGAGCAGCCGGCCTTCGCCACCGATGTAGCCCACGGCTGCACCCGCCACCAACAGCGCCGCCCCTGGGCCGTGGACATCTCAGGCCTGGCGGGCGTGGATCTGGTAGACACCCCCGGCATTGATGAAATCGCCGCCCGGGCACGCCAACGCCTGGCTGCGCGGGTGGCACTGAACGCTGATCTCGTGCTGCTGGTGCTCGACAGCGACCTCACCACGGTGGAAGCCGAGGCCCTCGAGCAGCTGCTGGCCGCCGGCAAACCGGTGCTGCTCGTGCTCAACCGGATCGACTGCTGGCCAGAGGAGGAGCGCTCCGAGCTGATCAACAGCATCCGGCGCCGCCTGCCGCCGGCCCGGCGCGATCTGGAACTGCTGGCAGTGGCCTCAGCGCCGCGGCGCGCCACGGTGCTGCCCGATGGCCGAGTGCGGAGTGAACCGATGCCGCCCCAGGTGGCGCCGCTGCGCCAGGTCCTGATCGATCGACTCAGCCAGCACGGTGCGCTGCTTCTGGGGCTGAACGGGTTGCGGGCTGCCGATCGCTTCAGCCAGCGACTGCACCAGTGGCGGCTACGCCGCGGCCGGGAGGGGGCCCAGGCCCTGATCGGCCGCTACGCCGCCCTCAAAGCCACCGGCGTTGCCGCCAATCCCTTGCTGCTGCTGGATCTGGCCGGCGGCATCGCCCTCGATACGGCTCTGGTGGTTCAGCTTTGTGAGCTGTACGGCCTGGAGCTTGGCGGTGGCGGAGCCCGCGCGCTGCTCACGCGCCTATCCGCTCAAAACGCCTTGCTGGGCGGCACCCAGCTGGGGATCCAATTGCTGCTGGGTGGGCTGCGCCAGGTGCTGGTACTGGCGGCACCCTTGAGCGGCGGCCTCAGCCTGGCGCCCGCGGCGCCGGTGGCGCTGGCCCAGGCTGCCCTTGCCATTCACACCACCCGGCTCACCGGCCGCCTGGCGGCAGCCGAACTACTGCGCAGCGCTGAACGCGGCCGACTGCGGCCAGCCTCATTACTGCGGCGACTAGCCCGCCAAGACCCCCAGGCCAGAGCCTGGCTGCAGCAATGGCATGACCAAAGCAGGCAACCCGCAGCGCTGCTGCCGCTGCTGCCATGAACGCACTGCCCAGCCTGGCGTTGCTCGGCACCAGCGCCGACCCCCCCACCGAAGGCCACCGCGCTCTGCTGGAGGGACTGGCCGATCACTACGGCCAGGTGGCCACCTGGGCCAGCGACAACCCCTTCAAACAGCACGGTGCCCCGCTGGAACTCAGAGCCCGGCTGCTGGGGGCCTTGGTGGAGGCGATCGGCGATCCCCGCATTCGTCATGCTCAGGACCTGAGCAGTCCGCGGGCCCTGATCACGCTAGAGCGAGCGGCTGAGCGTTGGCCAGGTCGCTCGATGGTGTTTGTGGTGGGTGGAGATCTGGCCGCGCAGGTGCCCAGCTGGTGGAAAGCGACTGAACTGCTGCAGCGCTGCCGGCTGGCGGTGGTGCCAAGGCAGGGCTTCAGCCTGGACCCAGCTGCGCTGGAGGCGATCCGCAACCTGGGAGGGCAGCCAGAGCTGCTGCACCTGCCGGTGCCGGCCACAGCGAGCTCCTCGATCCGCCGGCATCCCAGCCCCGAGCAGGTACCAGCAGCACTGTGGGAGGAACTGGTTCGTCACAATCTCTACGGC
>NZ_JBIPMN010000214.1:0-3725 GCF_044369115.1 Vulcanococcus sp.
CACCAATACCTCCGCAAGCAAGCCCCTTGGCATCACTGCCAGGGGCACAAACCAAGCGACATTGAAGAAAAAAAGCGGTAGATAGATAGTGCAGGCCATTAGCACCAGCAGCCCGGAAGCAAGCAGATCACTCATGATCAACTCACGCCATCGCCGGTGCTGCACCTGCCAGAAGGCCAGGGCCAGAGATGGCAGCCAGCCGGCCACAAGCAACATCACTGTCACCATCCCCGGCCTAGCGGAACAGCTGGCAATGAGGACCAACCACCCCAGGCCAAGCCCCAGCTGTAGCGACAGCCATCGCAAGGATTGACGCTCTAGCAGCATCGATTCGAAGGGCTCGCCACCTACTCACAAATCTCATCAGTTTTGTCATCTTGCCCTGCTTTGCTGCTGGATGCCAGCTTGCTGTTGGGATGTCTTCTCCCCACATAGACCGTGCAGAACCCTTCACCAGCAACTCGTATCACACCGGCGTCAGCGTTCGAATCCAGACCAGCAGTGAAGGTTCACAGCAGCTGCTAACAATCAGCACCCAAAGGCTCGCGTAGTCAAATCGCACCGATCTCAACCGCAACGTCCAACCACGCCACAGCCACCGGTGGTAAACGGCAGATCTGCTACAAGCTCCGTGCAGGAGGAGCAACATTGAGACTGCATCCAACCAGCGTCCTCACGTTCTGAGATCGCTCCGCCACCGTTTATCCACATGAGCACGCTATTCCCCACGGGGCTAAGCCATATGGCTGTGGCGGGCTACAGATCCCTCAAGCAGCTCGCTCTGCCTCTTTCTGGCCTCACCGTTGTGGCAGGTGCCAATGGGTGCGGCAAGAGCAACCTCTATCGCTCACTCGGCCTGATCGCTGCAGCTGCCCGCGGTGATCTGGTTGCAGCTCTGGCAGAAGAAGGCGGCTTACCAGCTGTGTTCTGGGCCGGCCCACGCCCAGAGTCGCGACGTGATGCAGCGCGGTTGCGGCTGGGCTTTGCCGGCCACACCCTCTCCTATGCAATCGAGCTGGGCTATCGGGCCGACGACGAGACCAGCGCTTTTGTGCTCGATCCGGAAATCAAACGTGAATGGATCTGGGCTGGGGGCCCATTCCATCCCCGAAGCCTGTTAGTACAGCGCGATGGTGCCGTGGCAGAGCGTTGCAGTGGCAACGGCACTCGGGGCCACGCGCTGGCCCTGCAACTCTCTCCCCATGAGAGCCTCTTCTCGGCTGTTTCCGATCCGCTGGAGGCACCAGAGGTGTTCCAGCTGCGGCGCACAATCCTCAGCTGGCGCTTCTACGACAGCTTCCGCAGCGATCGCAACGCTCCGGCACGAACCGCGGGGCTAGCCACGCGCACCATTTCCCTGGCCAACGATGGTGGTGACGTGGCGGCCGCGGTGCAGACAATTCTAGAAATCGGTGATGGTGATGGCCTGCAGGCCGCCGTGGCCGATGCATTCCCCGGCTGCCACCTGTGTGTGGACACCAGCCAGCCCTGTTTTCGTCTGCTGCTACACCAGCCCGGTCTGCTGCGCCCGCTTGAGTCGAGTGAACTCTCCGACGGCACCCTGCGCTATCTGCTGCTGGTGGCGGCGTTGTTCAGCCCACGCCTTGCCCCGCTGCTGGTACTCAACGAACCAGAGAGCAGCCTGCATCCCGATCTGCTAGAGCCATTGGCCCGTCTAATAACGACCGCAGCCCAGCGCACCCAGGTGTGGGTGATTGCCCACGCCGATGCCTTGATCAACGCCCTCGCCGATTCGGAAGACTGCAAACTGCTGCGGCTGGAGCGTGAGCAAGGGGCCACGGTCCTACCTGGCCAAACGGTGCTGGAGCGCGCCGCCTGGCGCTGGCCATAGAGGCGAGCAGCGCGCTGACTCAGTAATAGGCGAATCGGCGGGTTTCAGGAGCGTCTCTCAGCCCTAGACCTTCGCGCGAGCGGAGAACTCACTGAGCTCCATCGATGCCGCCTCGGGCTTCTGCGACTCAATCAGGAAGCGCCTGGTTTCGCCCTGGAGACCAGCCTCATTGAACACCAGCTGATCAATCACCTCACCTTTGGCATTCAGCACATCGAATCGCATCGTGATGTCGCCACAAGGCCGATCCACGCACTTCACATCAAAGGCCTTGATCACTCCGCCGCCATACAATTGAGGTGCATGGCAACTCTCCTGGCACCAGCGATAGAACACCCCCGTTCCGTCATGACGCCATCCCTGTGCAGAGAGAAGCTGCATATCAGAAGGCTGACTTAACAACGAACTCAATCTTGCATTTTCACGACCAACCCAAAACCCAATCCCAAGGCACAAAAGCCCAAAGCAAGACCAAGACAGGAATCGAGATAGGAGCTCCCCAGCATGGGCATCGACTGTAGTGCTCGTGGGTTGGGAGTCAGGGAGACCAGACCCATCAACCTCTGCCATCAGTTGCTGCAGCCTCCGACTGTTCCCCTGTTCATGGGAATTAATCTTCGCCATCCTTCTCTCCATAAAGCGACCTGAACATCAGGCCCGCACCAGATGCAATCATCAGCACTATGGTAACAAGAGACCAGAGTGTTGTTGGCAAAAATTGCATGTTAAGGCTGTGGAGGATCCCAGCCGTCAATGCCGCTGCCGACCCCCATATCAAAAGCCAAGCCAGCTTGCGATAGGCGTTAATGAACAGCATGGCCACTCCTATGCCTAGAGGGATCATGAGGAGCCCCATGCCACCAGTGACTCCACCGAACGCAGGCATGCCCCAAGCGCCGCCATAGCCATAGCGCATGCCGTGACGGTAGGCGCCACCCCACCGACCCAAACCACCGATCCGACCGGTGCTGGACACCATCACCTGGTTCAGCAAGAGGAAGATTCCACCGGCGAATAAACCACCGCCGAATAAGAACGACAAGAAGTCCTGCGCAGGGTTTCGCCGCATCGTGCGTATTGATCTCCGTCCACCATGGCGAGGGCTTAAGGCAGTGTCATCCCCAAAACGGGTGAGCCCCCTGCGCTTTCAGGGTTCATCTGCGAGAACACTGCCCGAAAGCCCTAGATGTGTAGTCCCACCACGTTGTTCAGCAGCTCAGCTGGATACGGGCTACTTAAGACCTGGTCTCCCTAGCGGCTAAGCCAGGAATCCAGTTCGCAGGCGAGGGTGTTCAGCTCAGCAATGTCACGAACTTCTCTACCCCAGCCTCAGATAGCTCCCGATCAAGGCTGCGCCGGCGTAGCGGGGCTGGCGGAGGCGGGGGCTTCCTCGGTTGCACTCAGGCCCATCAGGCTGTGCAACAAGCGGCGGCTGGCGCCAGTGATCTGCTGCAGATCGTCGAGGGTGCGGATGAGCAGCGGTTGGCTCTGACGAATGAGCTGTTGCGCCTGGGTCGACGTCTGTTCGGCGCTGATGCCAGTGCGGCTCAGCTGGCGGAGGGCCTGGCGAAGCTCTGGCGCAGTGGAAACACTCTCTCGCTGCAGAACCGTCGCTAGTTCGCTCACCCCATTCAAGCTGCGGCGAGCCTCTCGTAGGGTCTGAGGAACATCTGTTGCCGTCAAACGGCTGGTGTTACGCAGGGTTGCCGTGAGCTCATCCTGAGCCTGCATCAACTGCCGCATCATGGTGGCCACGTTGATGGGCGGCTCGTAGCGAATCGTGCGGCCATTGAGGGTGGCGCCACGGCCGTGTGGCTGTGGATCGGCGCTGATCTCCAGGTAGTGGTCTCCCACCAAGCCCTCCTGGTTCTGA
>NZ_JBIPMN010000105.1:0-9322 GCF_044369115.1 Vulcanococcus sp.
CATTGCCCTCCAGGCACTGCTGGCCCTTCGGTTTGCTGCAGGCAAGCATCGGCGCCAGGTAGATGTCGGGATCGGGGTAATCGGCGCTCCAGTCGAACAGGATCATCGGGAAGGCGCCATCCGCCAGCTGGCGGTAGGCCGTGGTGGATTCCACGCCTGTGATCTCCAACGCCACGCAGTCGCTCAGGTCGCGTTGCAGTTGTGCTTTCCAGGTGAGGGCAAACAACTTGTCGGCCGGCACGTTGGAGCGGAAGGTGAGCGGCAGGGTGAAGCGTCGCCCCTGGCAGTACCCGGCTTGTTGGTACAGCTGGCGCGCTTCTGTGGGGTTGTAGGCCGGCCAGGCCGGCGGCTCTGAACCAGCCAGCGGCGGCGGCACGAGCGAACGCAGCGGAGCCCGGATGCCGTAACTCACCCGCTGACTGATCAGCTCACGATCCAGACTCAGGGCCACAGCCCGGCGTAGCAACGGCTGATTGAGGGGTGGGCGATCACTGAGCAGTGTGAGATAGCCGATTTCCCCGGCTGGGCCGATCCCCTCCACCAGTCGCCCCTGCTGGGCGCGCTGCGCCAGGGCGCGCTGCTGGTCGCTGTCCATGCCGGATGAGGTGAGTACATCCACCTCGCCGCTCACCAGCGCGCCGAACAGGGCGGTGGAGTTGCTGAGCGTCACTAAATGCAGGCCGCGGTTTCGGGGCGGAGGACCCCAGTAGCGCTCGAAGGGCAGCAGGGTTTGTTTCTGGGGGGTGCTGCTCACCAGCCGGTAGGGGCCGGTGCCGACGAAGCGATCCGCCAGGGATTGGCTTTGGTGCTGCCGGTAGGCCGTGGGCGAGAGCGGCGTGAGGCTGATCGAGCTCAGCAGGGCCGGCAGGGCGCTGTAGGGGCGCTTCAGCTGCAGCTCCAGCTCATAGGGCCCGCTGGCCCGCACGCTGCTGATGCGGTCATCGAGCAGGTAGCCCATCTTGGCCAGGCTGCGGAAGCGCTCCAGGCTGAATACCATGGCCGCGGCATCAAAGCGGCTGCCGTCGTGGAACAGCACATCCCGCCGCAGGGGGATGCGAGCCCTGCGGCCATCCGGGCTGATCTGGGGTACAGCCGTGGCCAGGTGCGGCTTCAGTTGGCCATCGGCGGCTGCGGTGTAGAGCGGATCACCGACGGCGCTGAGCAGCTGTAGGCCGGCGTGGGTGGTCACATCTACCGGATCCACCGAGGCCAGGCTGCTTTTGCTGGCCACCACCAGCTGGCCGTTGGGATGAGGGGGCTGGCAGCCGGACAGCAAAGCCACGGCCGGCAGCAGAGCCGCCAGGGCTGAGCGGAACAGGGGTCGGCGGGTCAAGGTTGCGGGCAAGCCCGCTTATTCAAGCCCCATGCACAAGGCGAGGGGGGTGATGGTGGCTCTGACTGGCCACCTGCTGCAGAGAAATTTCAAACACGGGTGAGCCGTGGCGGGCCAGGGGCCAGCGCCGCACCCAGCAGCGGTTGTGGCGATCGTCGACGCCGATCACCTGATAAAGGTTTTCGTCGCTGGTGAGGGTGATGCAATCACCCTGATGCAGGGTCATGGGTCTGGTGTGAAACAGAGCGGTGGTGGCGTTGAGAGAAAAGAGGATCCGGACAGCAGCCTTCTCGGCGATGGGCTGATCAAAGGTTCTCGTCGCTACAAAGCAAGCGCTGCGTCAGCGGATTCGGATGGGGCTGGGGCGCGGGGTGGTTCTCGCTTTGTGTCCAATCTGCCTCAACGCCGGCTCAGAGCGTGCGTAGACATGCCGCCACAGCCTTCACATCCGGCAGAGCCTTGATCGCGGCGAGGGCACGGCGGAACTTGGCCTCCTGCACCTCATGGGTGATCACCACGATCTCCGCATCGGCGCTATCACCACTGGTTTCGAATTGCACAATCGAGCGGATCGAGACGCCCTCATCGCCGAAGCAGCTGCCGATGCGGCCGATCACCCCGGCCTGATCGCCGGTCTGCAAGCGCAAGTAGTTGCGGTGTTGCGTCTGCCCAGGATCCACCAGGCGACAGGTGCGCCAGCGGCTGGCTGCCAGCAGTGGATCAAGGCCACCGCCCTGGCCTGAGGCTTCGCGGATGCCGGCAATGTTGAGGATGTCGGCCACCACTGCCGAGGCGGTGGGGCCCGCGCCGGCGCCGGGTCCGTAGAACATCACCCGGCCCACCGGATCACCCTCCACCAGGATGGCGTTGTTCACCCCGTGCACACCTGCCAGGGGATGCTCCTTGGGCAGCAGGGTGGGGTTAACGCGCACATCCAGCTGCACGGTTCCATCGGTGTCGGTGCCGAGGCACTGGGCAGTGGCCACCAGCTTCACCACATAGCCGAGCTGTGCGGCGTAGTTCACATCCCGAGAATCGAGGCGGTTGATGCCCTCGGTGGGGATGGCGCTGCGCTCGATCGAGCCGCCGTAGGCCAGGCCCGAGAGGATCGCGATCTTGTCGGCGGCGTCACCGCCCTCCACGTCGGCGGCTGGATCGGCTTCGGCGTAGCCCAGGCGCTGGGCATCAGCCAGCACATCGCCATAGGCGGCGCCCTCATCCGCCATGCGGCTGAGGATGTAGTTGGTGGTGCCGTTGATGATGCCGCTCACCCGCTGGATGCGGTTGCCGCCCAGCGATTGCTTGAGCGGTTCGATGATCGGAATACCGCCGCCCACGGCGGCCTCGATCAGCACATACACACCGCGCTCGGCGGCAGCGGCGGCGATCTCTTCTCCGTAGCGGGCGATCACGGCCTTATTGGCCGTTACCACCGGCTTGCCCGCGGCGATGGCCGCGAGGATCAGGCTGCGGGCCGGCTCCAGACCGCCCATCACCTCCACCACGATGTCCACCGAAGGGTCGTTCACCACCTGCTGCGGATCGGTGCAGAGGATCTCGGCAGGAAGATGCACCGGCCTTGGCCGGTTCAGATCGCGCACGGCCACGCGTTGAAGCACCAGCTGCCCCACCAGCGGATGGCGGCCCTGAGGGTTGAGCAGGATCTCGGCAACGCCTGCTCCCACCGTGCCAAGCCCGAGCAAGCCGATGCCGATGGTCATGCCGCCCAATCCATGAAAGGATCGATCCTAGAAATCGGCCGGTTCGCCGGAGCCTTCAGCTCGCTGCTAGGGCGCTGGCTTGGGCCTGCATCACCTTGAGGATGTTGAGGAAGCCATTGGCCCGGGAGGGCGTGAGGCTGGCCTGCAAGCCCGTTTCGCTGAGGAAGGCAGGATCGATGCCGGCGGCAGCGGCGGGATCCAGCCCTTCGAGCCCTTCGATCAGCAGTGCCAGTAGCCCCTTGGTGATGGCGGCATCAGAATCGCCCTGCCAGTGGAGTTTCCCTTCCACCAGCTGCCCCACCACGTACACCTGCGACACGCAGCCCTTCACTTTGAAGGCGTCGTTGCGGAATTCATCAGGCAGCGGCTGCAGCTTCTTCGCCAACCAGAGCACGTATTCGTATCGGCGTTTGGGATCGGCGGTGCCTTTGAGGCGTTCAACGATCTGATCGAGCTTTTCGCTGCCGGTGGCCATCAACGGTGACGACGAATGCGCAGGACTCCCAGCAGCATGGCAGTCGCACCCAGGGCGCCGAGCCAGCCCATAGAGGTTGAGCCGTGCGAGTGCTGGCTGATCTGGTCGAGCTTGGCCTGCCCTTGCTGCACGGGCATCTCCAGGTAGTCGCGGTGCCCTGGACCCCCATCAACTTGCAGCTCCCACTCGCCATTGGCTTGTTTGGGCAGCGCGAAGCTCAGTTGGCCTTGCGCATTGGTGCGGCCGATCTCGCGGGATTCGCCGTCCGGGCCCACCAGGCGCACCACAGCGTCGCTGGTGGGCTCGCCATTGGAGAAGCGGCTCTCCAACACCAGGCTGTCGGTGAGGGATTCCAGCCTTGTGAGGCTGCTTTCAATGCCGTGCGCCTGAGCAGCTGCAGGGCTCAGTAGCAACGCCAGCGCCAAAGCACGCAGAGCTGTGGTGGTGGGCTGCGTCATCGCGATGCCGTGGAACGATTGAGCCAGCTAAGCGCCTGGGATTCAGGCCGACCAGCGGTTGCCGGCGCTGCGGGTTTTGCCGGCCTGCACCATATGAACCATCGAGCTCACCATCATCGCCAGGGCATCGCCGCTCTCCTGGCGACCACTCAGCTCAGCGGCCAGCACCTGCTCGGCTGCAGTGCCCCGGTTCACGCGGATGCCGGGAGTCCGCCGGTTGGCATTGCTGGAGGACTGGAACGCGTCGTTGGCCTGGAGATCCACAGCTGAGGTCTTTGCCTGTAGTGATCTTGCCAAACCCTGATCAGAGCCGCGTGGCTGTGGGTGAGGTTTAAACAGCTTGCAACCAATGGATGCCCTGCTCATCGAGCCAACCGGCAAAAGGCACATCCCAGGGCTCCCGCGGCAGCTCTGCCACCAAGCAGGCGGCTGGCAGCACCGTCAGGGCGGGGATGGCCTGCCACTGCGGATCGCTGCGCAGCCGATCAAACCAGCCGCCGCCATAGCCCAGGCGGAACCCGCGCTGGTCGAAGGCCAGGGCAGGGGCCAGCAGCAGGCCCAGGGCGCTGGCTTCGAGGTCTGGGCCGTGTTCTGGTGCGGGAATACCGGTGTCGTCGGGGCTGAGGGCCGCGCCAGGTTGCCATTGCCGGTAGCGCAGATGCCCGCCTGCCACCCGCGGCAGGGCCAGGTGATCGCGCAGGCAGGGGTGTTCCGCCAGCTGCCGTAAGTCGGCCTCACCCTTCAGAGGCCAATACAGCCCGAGCCGTTGCTCGTCCTGTCGGTGCTCGGCCAGAGCAAGGGCAGCCGCTTGCATGCCAGCTTCGGCGGCGGGCAGATGCTGCAGCCGTCGCTCGCGATAGAGCTGGCGGAGCTTGGCTTTGGTGCTTCCCGTGCTGTCGGGGTTCATCGCTGGAACCAGCCGGTGAGTGCTGCTGCCAGGGCATCGGCGGCGTCATCAGGCCGTGGCGGAGTGTCGAGGTTCAGCTCGCGCATCACCGCCGCAAGCACGTCGTCTTTTTCGGCGTGACCGTGCCCCGCAAGGGCCAGCTTGATCTGCATCGGCGGGAATTCCAACACCGGGATCTGGAAGCGCGCCAGCGTCATCATCAGCACGCCGCGGGCCTGCACCACCGAGATGGTGGTGCTGGAGCGGTAGAAGAAAAACTTCTCCACCACCGCCAGCTGCGGCCGCCAGGCGCGGATCAGCTGGCGCAGGTCGCGGGCGATCTCCACCATCCGCTCCCCTTCGCTGCGGCCGGGATCGGTGCGGATGATCCCGCAATCGAGCAGGATCTGGCGGCCCCGGCCCGGGCTGCCATCCACTTGGATCAGGCCATAGCCCACACGGGCCAGGCCAGGGTCGAGGCCGAGGATCACCATCGGTGCCCCCGGCGCTGCATCAGGCCGCCAGGGCCAGTTCGAAGGCGCCGCGGTCGCTGGATTCGGGGCGCTCAAACACCTTGCAGAACACCTTCACCACGCGGTCTCCCGAGTCGATCTGCTCCAGTGGGTCCTTGCGCAGGCGGTGGCGCAGGCAGCAGGCGGCCACGCGGGCCACGTCGTCTTCGGTCACCTCGGTGCGGCCTTCGAAGGCGGCCAGGGCGCGGGCGGCGCGATTGGTCACGATGTCGCCGCGCAGACCATCCACATCCAGTTCACCGCAGATGGCGGAGATGCGGATGCGCAGATCATCGTCGATCTGCACATGGGGCAGACGGTTCTGCGCCTCCACCACCCGCGCCTGCAAGGCGTCTTGAGTGGTTTGCACGGCGTTGTTGAAGCCGTCGGGGTCGTTGTCGAAAGAGGTGCGCTGATCCACCACCTGCACGCGCAGCTCGGGATCACGCACCGTGCGCACTTCAACGCTCATGCCGAAGCGATCAAGCAGCTGTGGGCGCAGCTCGCCCTCCTCGGGGTTGCCGGAGCCGATCAGCACGAAGCGGGCCGGGTGGCGCACGCTCACGCCCTCGCGCTCCACGGTGTTCCAGCCGGAGGCGGCCGAATCCAGCAGCACGTCCACCAGGTGGTCGTCGAGGAGGTTCACCTCGTCCACATACAGCAGACCGCGGTTGGCCTTGGCCAGCAGGCCGGGCTCGAAGGCGCGCACGCCCTCGCTCAGGGCTTTCTCGATGTCGATCGTGCCGCAGAGGCGATCTTCCGTGGCGCCCAGGGGCAAGTCCACCATCGGCACCTGGCGCTGCTCGATCGGCAGCTGCTCACCGTGCTCGGCCCGCAGGCGCACCTCGCTGCTCTGCAGATCGGGGTCGGAGGGCGAGCTGTTGTAGGGGTCACCCGCCACTACGTCGATCTCGGGCAGCAGATCGGCTAGGGCGCGGATCGTGGTGCTCTTGCCCGTGCCGCGGTCGCCCATGATCATCACGCCGCCGATGCGCGGGTCGATCACGTTGAGCAGCAGGGCGAGCTTCATCTCCTCCTGACCCACGATGGCGGTGAAGGGGAAGACCCTGCGCTTGCGGGCTTGCATCAGTGGGAGACGGATGGCTGGTCTGGGGATTGTTTCACAGGCAGCAGGCTGATCACCTGCGGCGGTGTGGCATCAGCCGGGTAGATCAGCCGCACTCGCAGCTGCCGGCTGCCCCCCGGAGCCAGGCTCACCGTGCCCAGGGTTGGCCCCTGCTGACCCACCCGCTGCACCAAGTGGAAACTGCGGCGGCCGGCGGCTGCGCCGTTGTCACCGTCGAGGCCGCTGGCCTCCACTGTGCCGCGGAACATCACCGACTTTCCCGGCTCGGGATTGAAGCGCAGCCCGCCCTGGGCCTGATCGCTCTTCAGCGGTGATTCGAAGGCCAGCTCCAGCTGCACGGGCTTGCTGCCGGTGTTGCGCAGCGGAATCGCCACGTTGTATTCCACGCCGTAGTTGCCGTGGGCGGCCCAGGCGGTGCCGGGGTAGAAGGCTTTGAGCTCGGCGGTTTGCACCTGCCTGGTGCCGAGGCTGCCCCGATCCAACGAAGCGATCGGCCAGGAGATCGGGGCGCGGCTGGCCGAGAGGTAGGGCTTACCGGGATCGGTGATCGTGCCGTTCCAGATGCTGCCGATCTGCACACCGCTGACGCGGGAATACACGATCCGGCCGCTGGCGCCGCGCGGGGTGGGTTGGTGCTCCTTGGGGCTGAGGCCGCCATTGAGCAACTCCGCCCAGCTGCTCGCCGCCGGCGGTTGATCCCCTTTGCCGTAGGCCGCCAGGGTGGCCAGGCTCACCGGGCCCGAGCTCTGCAGGCGCAACTGCAGATTGCGGCCATTGAGCAGGGGATCGAGCCCTTTCACCGGAATCGGCAGCACGAGCAGCGTGCTCAGCTGCCCCGGCGCCAGGGTCCAGCGCTCGGGGATCAGCGCGTTGCGCTGGCGGGCCAGCAGTTCGGTGGCCACGCGGCTGCCGGGGCCGCTGTACACGTGCCCGTCTTGGGGCATCACTGCCGGTAGAGGCAGGAAGGGGGCCTCCGGTTGTTGCTTGTCGGTGGCTTGCGACAGGGCTGTGGAGCCGCCCAAGAGTTGCAGCGTTACCGGTTGGCTGCTGCGGGGTTCGGCCACCACGGCCAGCCACAGGGTGGAATCGAGGCTGCCTGGCTTACCGGCATACACGTGGTGGCTGAACAGATCAAAACGACCGTTCAGGGCCACATCCAGATGGGCATCGGGCTTGGGCCGGCCCACGCTGGGGAAGGTGGAGAGCAGGATCCCTGGCCCCGAGATCAGTTCGGGGTTGTTGTCGTTCACCACCAGCACCTGATCCAGGCCGCCCGGTAGCGGCGCAACGGTCTGGGGCCGCAGGACCGGTGGGGGCGGAGCAGGGGCTGCTGGAGTGGTGGCAGCCGGTGCGGCCGCCAGCAGCAGGGGCAGGATCATCGGGTTGCAGCAGGTGCAGTACCGCCCGGCTTGCCGATCAGGGCCCGGGCCACCTCAGCGGCCATGGCGCGGATCAGGTCGGTGGAGCGGGGATCGTTGAAGGGACCTTTCACCATGAAAGCGGCCACGGCCCGCTGGCCGTTGGGCAGCTCGATCAGCCCACCGTCGGAATAAGCGATGCCGATGTCGCCGGTTTTGTTGAGCACCGTTACGCCGTGGGCCAGCAGGGCGCTGTCGGGGTCAGCGGAGTCGCCGCCCAAGCCCATCAGCAGACCCAGCGGCAGCAGGGTGTTGGTGCGTGAGGTGCCCATCACGCCGCGAAACAGATCGCGCGCACGGGGGCTCAGCATCTCGCCGGTATCCACCATGGCGATCGAGCGAGCCAGATCCAGGGAGCTGGTGGTATTGGTGCCGTCAAGGTCGGGCAGCCAGTTGTTCACCACCGTGGCGGTGAGGCCCATGGCCTGGAAGCGGGCGTTCAGGGCAACTTTCCCTCCCAGGCGCTTGATCAACAGGTTGGTGGCGCTGTTGTCGCTCACCCGGATCATCTCGGTGGCCGCCTCCCAGAAGGGAAAGCGCGTTCCCACCGGTTTGTTGGCCATCCAGCCGGCGCCGCCGCCGATCACCTCCTTGGTGAGGGCTAGGGGCTCGTTCCAGCGCAGCTTGCCGGCATCCAGTTCTTCCAGCCCGGCCAGCAGGATCGGCGTTTTGATCGAGCTGGCGGCCGGCATCGCCTGATCCGGCAGCAGCTGGGCGAAGCGCCCGTCGTCGAGCACCAGCAGGTAGCCGCTGGCTTGCAGGTCTTTGTGGCGCGCGGCCAGCTGGGCCCACTTCTGGCTCACCGCGGTGAGTTCAGTTTTGGGCTCAAACCGCCCGAGGGCCAGGCCCCGCGGCAGGGGTTGCGCGCTGGGCAGCAGGGGCGGCGCTGCCTTGCCAGAGGCCGCAGGGTTGGATCCGCCTGCTAGTTGCGGCGCCAGCAATTTCAAGGTGGTGCCGGTGATGACGCCCAGGCCGATTCCCATCACGGCCAGCCGCAGCACCAGGCGCAGCGGCCCGCCCCATCCCGGGGTGCTGCTGGAGCGTTTGGGGCGGCTCGCGCTCACGGGTGCTGCCTGCTGGCGATCGGACCGGACGTTAAGGGGTCTCCCGCTGGGCTGCCCAGCGCAGTTGACGCACCATGCCCCGCAGCAGCGCCACCTCCGGCTCCTGCACCTGGGCTCGTTGCAGCAGTGCCCGCAGCTTGGCCATGCGTGCTGCCGCCGTGTGGGGGTAGAGGAAACCCACCTCCAGGAGCAGTGCCTCAGCATCCGCCAAGGCAGCTTCTAGGGCGCCGCGGTTGCAAAGCTCGACGTCGTTCGTGGTGGCTGGGACTGGGCTGATGGCGGGCAGCAGAGGCTGTGTGCGGCAGGCCTGCAACGCGTGCAGGCAGATCGCCACCGCATGCGACAGGTTGAGGGAGGCATAGGCCTCG
>NZ_JBIPMN010000106.1:0-9297 GCF_044369115.1 Vulcanococcus sp.
GACGCCCCGCACCAGGCCGATGGTGCCCTCCTGGATCAGGTCCAGAAGTTCCATGTTCCGCTTGGTGTATTTCTTCGCCACGCTCACCACCAGGCGCAGGTTCGCCGCCACCATCCGCTCCTTGGCCCGTTGGCCGGAGCGCAGGCGCTTCTTGAGCTGTTGGGGGGTGAGCTGAGCCGCCTTGGCCAGCTGCTCGTGATCGGGCTTGGCGCCGCCGGCGCGCATTTCGAGCTCCTGCTCGAGCTCTTCGAGGGCCACCAGCTCCTGCACCTGGCGGCCGAGGGTGATCTCCTGCTCATGGCTGAGCAAGGGCACGCGACCGATGTCGCGCAGGTAGGAGCGCACCAGATCGGTGCTCAGCCCCGAGGCATCAACAGCAACGACCACGGCAAGGCCTGTGAACTGATGTAAAGCCTACCTGAAGAAGTGTGAAGCGCCTCTCAGAAAAGCCTGGGATTTCTCAGGGGCGACCGTGGCGTCGCGTCAGCCGCCGCTGCGGCTCAGCAACCAGCTGGCGGTCTGCAGGTAGATGAACACACCCGCCACGTCGGTGGCAGTGGCGATGAACGGGGCCGACATCAAAGCCGGGTCGAGCCCCAGGCGGTTGAACAGCAGGGGCAGGGCCGCGCCGGCGGTGGCCGCCAGGGTGGTGATCGCCACCAGGCTGATCCCGGCTGCACTGGCCACCAGCCAGTTGCCCCCGCTCACGTAGCCGGCCCAGGGCACCACCACCAGCATCATCAACAGCCCCAGCAGGGCACCTGCGATCGCCTCGCGGCCGATCGCCTTGGCGGGCCCCAGGCTCTGGATGCGCTGGGTGCTGAGGCCGCGGATCACCACCGTGGAGCTCTGGGCGCCCACGTTGCCGCCGGTGCCGATCAAGAGCGGGATGAAGGCGGCGAGCACCACCACCTGCTTGAGCACCCCATCCATCGAAGCGATCACGGCGGCGGTGCCGCTGTTGGCCAGGAGCAGCACCAAAAGCCACACCACGCGGCGGCGGGCCACGCTGAACAGGTTGCTCTGGAAGTAGTCGTCTTCATCGCCGGCCTGCACGGCACCGGCGGCGTAGAGGTCGCGAGTGGCCTCCTGCTGGATCACGTCGATCACGTCATCCACGGTCACGATCCCCACCAGCCGCTGCTCGCGGTCCACCACGGGCACGGCCAGGAAGTCGTAGCGCTGGATCACGCGCGCCACCTCCTCCTGGTCGGTGTCGGTGCCCACGCTCACCACCTCGCGGGTCATCACATCGCCCACACGCTCCTCCGGATCAGCCACCACCAGATCCCGCAGCGAGAGGATGCCGGTGAGATGGCGCGATGCGTCGGTGACGTAGAGGGCGTAGATCGTTTCGGTGTCGCGAGCGCGGCGGCGCACGATCGTGAGCGCCTGGGCCACGCTGTGAAATTCCTTGAGGTCGATGAACTCGGTGGTCATCAACCGGCCGGCGGTCTCCGGCTCGTAGCCCAGCAACTGGGCGGTCACGCGCCGCTCCGCCGGACTCAGCTCCGCCAGCAGGCGGCGCACCACCTTGGCGGGCAGCTCATCAAACAGATCCACCCGGTCATCGGGTGACATCTCCTCCACCAGCTCCAGCACCTCACTGGAGCGCAAGCGCTCGAGCAGCGTCTGCTGGACGCTGGGCTCGAGGTATTCATAAACCTCGATCGCTTCGTTTTTTGGAAGCAGGCGGAAGGCGAGCGCCTGAAGCGTGCGCGGCAACCCGCCGATCGCTTCGGCGATATCCACCTCCTGCACGGGCTGCAGCAACAGCTTCACGCCGTCGTAATTGCCGGCCTCAAGCAGAGCCTTGAGCTGCTGGGTGAGCACCTCAGCCAACGCCGGGCCGTTGGTAGGGGAAACAGCAGCTGCGGCAGACGCCTCGCTCATGGCCCCAGGGCTGCGGCAGTCCGAGTGTATGGGCTGAAGTGGCTAAGGTCCGGCCTTATCGAACACCCGCGCGGGCGGGCGAATCTGATGGCCATCAACGTGAGCGATGTGGTGGTGAGCACCGCCTCTGGCGAGCAGCAGAAGCTTGGTGCGCTCGACGGCCAGGTGCGCCTGATCGTGAACGTGGCCAGCCGCTGCGGCTTCACCCGCCAGTACGCCGGCCTGCAGGCCCTGCAGGACACCTACGCCAACCAGGGCTTCTCGGTGCTGGCGTTCCCCTGCAACGACTTCGGCGCCCAGGAGCCCGGCAGCGTGGAAGAAATCCAGCAGTTCTGCTCCACCACCTACGGCGTGAACTTCCCCATCTACGCCAAGGTGGCGATCAGCGCCGCCCCCTTCGACGCGCTGGTGCAAGCCGAGCCGGCAGGTGCCGTGGCCTGGAACTTCGAGAAGTTCCTCGTGGGTAAGGACGGCACCGTGATTGCACGCTTCAAGAGCGGTGTGGAGCCCGAATCAGCCGAGCTGAAAGGCGCGATCGAAGCGGCACTGGCAGCCTGAGCAACCGGTTTCTGGCGAGCTCGCCAGCTCGCCAGGAGCAGCTCACAGCATTGTCCAGGGTTTCGTACAGACTGCACGGAATTCTGGACGGTTGCCGCGGTTGTGCCGCCACCGGCATCAGTCGGACTGCGCCTTGAACACCGCTCGGCTCAACAGCAGGCCAGCAGCCGCGCAGAGAAGACCCAGCACCAGGCTCACGGCGATCAACAGCAGGCCCCAGGCGGGTTTCCCCGCCTGGATCAACTTGGCCACATCCAACATCCAGCTGCTGAAGGTGGTGAGGCAACCGCAGAAGCCGATCCCCAGCAGCAGCACCAGGCTGGTGCGCCGGGGGATTGGGCCGGCCAGGAATCCAAGGATGAACGACCCCACCAGGTTCACCAGCAGATCGGCGCCGGCATTGCCTCCCAGATGCGGACCGAGCTGAACACCGCTCTGCCAGCGCAACAGGGCACCAGGAACGGCACCGAGCCCCACCAGCAACAGCTCTCTGAGCTCGAAGCTCAGGCGCCGGACCTCCAGCTGATCAGCCACCGATCACCATCCCGGCCGCCACGGCCACCAGGCCTGCGCCCACCGAGCCGCCCATGAGCCAGAGAGCCTCGCGGCGCTGGCCCGCCAGCCACGACTGCAAGAGTTCCGCCGCAAAGGTGGAGAACGTACTGAGGCTGCCGAGGAAGCCCGTGGCCAGGAGCAAGCCGATCTGTTGGTCAGGACCGCAACGACCCGCCAGGGCCGCAATCAAGCCCAGGGCAAAACAAGCGGTGATGTTCACGCCAAACGTGGCCCAATGCTTGCGGGGCACCAACGGCTCGAAGTGGTTCACGAGGCGGAACCGCAGCCAGGCACCAGGCACTGCTCCGATCGCCACCAGGAGGGCGTCGCGCATAGATCAGGCCACAGCGAGCCAGCCGCGCTGCTCAGCTGTTTCCACTTGCAGCCACTGATCGCCTTCGTGATCACGCCAACTGCGCACAACGCGTAGAGGCTGATCGGCATCCACCGGGGCCAGGGCAGGAGCCTGTTGATCCGGTGCGGCCTGAAGAACCTGGCCGCCAATGCTGAGCAGTGGCTCACCCGCGTTGCGACGACGCAGATCAGGAAGGCGGCGATCAGCCCCGCCCGCGGGCAAGGAGACCGGTGCAAACAAGGCGAACGCCAACACGGCCCCCCAGCGCCAGGTGCTGAAGCGTTGATCCACGGAGCGCGCGAGAGGTCGGCTCACTCAGATATCCAGCTGCGCAAGATCAAGCTCGGCGCTGTGGGTTTCGATGAATTCGCGGCGGGGGGCAACCTTGTCGCCCATCAGGATGTTGAAGATGCGGTCGGCTTCGGCAGCGTCTTCAATTTCAACGCGCTTCATCATGCGAGTGGTGGGATCCATGGTGGTTTCCCAGAGCTGTTTGGGCATCATTTCGCCCAAGCCCTTGAAACGCTGGATCGTGTAATTCGCCTTTTCACCGAAACCTTCGATCGTGGCCCTCAGATCAGCTTCGTTGTAGCAATAGGTGTGATTCTTGCCGCGCTCCACCTTGTAGAGCGGAGGGCAGGCGATATAAATATAGCCGCCTTCCACCAGCGCCTTCTGGTAGCGGTAGAAGAAGGTGAGCAACAAAGTGCGGATGTGAGCACCATCCACATCCGCATCGGTCATGATCACGATGCGGTGGTAGCGGAGGTTCTTTTGATCGAACTCTTCGCCTTTGATGCCAAGGCCGAGGGCGGTGATCAAGGCCTGAATCTCGGTGTTTTTGTAGATCTTGGCGTCGTCGGTTTTCTCAATATTGAGAATCTTGCCCCGCAGGGGGAGGATCGCCTGGAAGCGACGGTCGCGGCCCTGCTTGGCGGAGCCACCAGCGGAATCGCCCTCCACGATGTAGATCTCGGATTCGCCGGGGTCGCGCGAGGAGCAATCGGCCAGCTTGCCGGGGAGGGTTGAGCTCTCCAGCACGCTCTTGCGGCGTACCAGCTCACGGGCACGGCGGGCGGCTTCGGCGGCGTTGAAGGCCTGGATTGCCTTCTCGAGGATCAGATCGATCACCGAGGGGTTGAACTCCAGGTATTCGCTCAGGGCTTCACCCACGAGCGAATCCACGATGCCGCGCACCTCGGTGTTGCCGAGCTTGGTTTTGGTTTGCCCCTCGAACTCCGGCTCCGGCACCTTCACCGACAGCACAGCGGTGAGGCCTTCGCGAATGTTCTCGCCGGCCAGGTTGGCATCAGCCTCCTTACGCTTGCCACGCTTCTTGGCGAAGGCGTTGAGGGTGCGGGTGAGCACCGTTTTCAAACCCTCGATGTGGGTGCCGCCATCCACAGTGCGGATGTTGTTGGCAAAGCCGAAGATGTTGTCGGAGTAGGCATCCACGCACCACTGCAGCGCCGCCTCCACCTGAACCCCATCTTTTTCGGAGTTCACATAGATGATGTCGGGGTGAAGGGCATCCTTCTCCGCATTCATGTAGGCGACGTATTCCTTGATGCCGCCTTCGTAGTAGTAGATCTCCTCGTGGGCCACGCCCTCGGCATTGCGGGCCGCGGGCCGCTCGTCGCGGAAGACGATCTTCACGCCACCGTTGAGGTAGGCGAGTTCACGCAAACGGGCCGAGAGCGTGTGGTAATCGAACTCAATCCCGCCCGAGAAGATCTGGATGTCGGGCTTGAAGCACACCGACGTGCCGGTGCGGCTGGTGTCGGCGGCGGGCTTGGAAGCCAGGGTGCCGATCGGGGCACCGCGCTCGAACCGCTGTTGGTGCTCCTGGCCCTGGCGATGGACCGTGACCTCCACCCATTCAGAGAGGGCGTTCACCACCGACACGCCCACGCCATGCAGGCCGCCCGACACCTTGTAGCCGCCGGCGCCGAACTTGCCGCCGGCGTGCAGCACGGTGAGCACGGTTTCGAGTGCGCTCTTCCCGGTGCGGGGGTGCACGTCGGTGGGGATGCCACGGCCGTTGTCGGTGACGGCGCAGCTGCCATCCTCATTGAGGACGACAAGAATCTCGTTGCAATGGCCGGCGAGTGCCTCGTCGACCGAGTTGTCGACAACCTCGTACACCAGGTGGTGCAAGCCCCGCGGCCCGGTGGAGCCGATGTACATGCCTGGGCGCTTGCGCACCGGCTCCAGGCCTTCCAGCACCTGGATCTGCTCGGCGCCGTAGGCGGCCTGAACTTTGGTGGCTTCGCTCATGGGTTCCGGCGGGGGCACGTCCTCCTGCCGCAGGAGCCCGTTGGCAAGCGCGGCAAGGGGCAGGGAGGCGCGCAAAGGCCGTGCCTGAAGGCCCAATCTACCACCGATGCAATAGAGAAGCTCCTGGTGGCCGCTCCGTGTGCTTTTCAGCAAGGGGTGCAATCAGCGGGCTGCAGGCCAGGCAACAGGCCCGCCGGCAGAGTGCCCGGATGAGCCAAGCCGAAAGCCTCGCCACAAGCGGTCGACAACACCCCGATCAGCCCCTGGTGATTGTGTTGCTGGGCCCCACCGCCAGCGGCAAAACGGCCCTCGGCATCGAGCTGGCCCAGGCGCTGGATCTGGCGGTGCTGTCGGTGGATTCGCGCCAGCTCTATCAAGAGATGGATATCGGCACCGCCAAGCCCACCCCGGCCCAGCGGGCGGCGGTGCGGCATGAGCTGCTGGATCTACGCCGCCCTGATCAGCCGATCAACCTGCAGGAATTCCGCGCCGAAGCCGAACAGGCCATCGCCGCCGAACACGCCCGCCGCGGCATCGCCCTGCTGGTGGGCGGCAGTGGGTTGTATCTGAAAGCCATCACCCAAGGGATGACGCCGCCAGCCGTTCCGCCGCAGCCGCAACTGCGGGCCCAGCTCGAAGCGCTTGGCCAGCCCCTCTGCCACCGGCTGCTGCGGGAGGCCGATCCCACCGCCGGCGCGCGGATCATGGCCAACGATGCTGTGCGCACTCAGCGAGCGCTGGAGGTGCTCTATGCCACCGGCCAACCGTTGAGCAGCCAGCAAGGCGCCACACCGCCACCCTGGCGGGTGCTGGAGCTGGGCCTGAATCCGCCGGATCTCAAGCGCCGCATCGCCCTGCGCAGCGCCAACCTCTATGGCGAAGGCCTGATCGAGGAAACCCGCGGCCTGATGGAGCGCTACGGCGCCGACTGCCCACTGCTCGACACCATCGGCTACGGCGAAGCCAAAGCGGTGCTGCAGGGGGATCTCCAACGAAACGATGCGATTGCCCTCACCACCAAGCGCACGCAGCAGTTCGCCAAGCGCCAGCGCACCTGGTTTCGGCGGCAACACCAGCCGATCTGGCTCGATGGAGGTGACGCTTTACAGCAGGCGTTGCCTGCGATCGAGCGCGTCCTAGGGTGAAGGGTGAACAGACACTGTTTTCTCTTCGTCCTCTCGCCCGCCTGAATGCCACCCCGTCCTCGTTTTGACCGCCGCGCTCCCGTGCGGGAGCTCCCCAACATCAACGACCGCATCAGTTACCCCCAGTTGCGGGTGGTCGATGCCGATGGCAGTCAGCTGGGGGTGATCACGCGGGAGGCGGCCCTGGAAGTGGCCAAAGACCGCGAGCTCGACCTGGTGCTGGTGAGCGAGAAGGCTGATCCGCCGGTGTGCCGGATCATGGACTACGGCAAGTTCAAGTTCGAGCAGGAAAAGAAGGCCAAAGAAGCCAAGAAAAAGTCTCACCAAACCGAAGTAAAGGAGGTGAAGATGCGCTACAAGATCGATCAGCACGATTACGACGTGCGGATCGG
This sequence comes from Vulcanococcus sp., assembly GCF_044369115.1. GTDB lineage: Bacteria > Cyanobacteriota > Cyanobacteriia > PCC-6307 > Cyanobiaceae > Vulcanococcus. The sequence goes on from NZ_JBIPMN010000106.1 coordinate 7,176, forward strand.
TCAGGCCTCCCGCTTCCTCAAGGCTGGCGACAAGGTGAAGTGCACCGTGATCTTCCGCGGCCGCGAGATCCAGCACACCGCCCTGGCTGAACAGCTGCTCAAGCGCATGGCCAAGGATCTCGAGGAAAAGGCCGAGATCCAGCAGGAACCCAAGCGTGAGGGCCGGAACATGATCATGTTCCTCACGCCGCGCAAAACCCCGCTGGCCAAAGAGAAAGAAGCGGAAGCCGCCGCCAGCAAGGCCGTGCGCACGATTGAAACGCCACGCCAGCAGGCCGCTGCGGCAGCAGCCGAGGGCTGAGGCTCCTGGCCCAGCCAGACAGGCGCTTAAAGCGCTTCGCCGAACAGCGCGAGCATCGCCTGCCAACCAGCAGCTGAGGCCTCAGGGTGGAAATCAGCCCTGGCTTCGCACATGTAGCCGTGGCCGGCGCCTGGGGCCAGAACAAAGCGGTGTCTGCCGGCAGGCCCCGCAGCGAGGGCTCGCTCAATGGCGGCGAGCTCTTGCGGCGGCATCAACGGATCCTGATCGCCGCAGAAACACCACAACCGGCCGGGAATCTGCGGCACATCCGCCAGGGTGGGCGCCCCACCGCCGGGGCGATCGGTGGACACACGGGCTCCGTAGAAGTCGCAGCTGGCGGCGATCACCGGCAGGGTGGCGGCCAGCATCGCCAGGTGCCCCCCGAAGCAGAAGCCCACACAGCCCAGGGGCCTGTGGGCCAGGCCGTCAGCGGCATGGGCCTGCTGCATCCAGGCAGCAGCGGCAGCCACATCGGAGCGGAGCTGTTGGGCCTGCACCTGGTCGCGGTGCTCACGGCCGAGGGCCAGGCCAGCTTCGTTGTAATCCGCCTCCAGATGGGGGGCGGTGCGCCAGAAGCTGCTGATCGCCAGAGCCGCATAGCCCTGCTCGGCCAAACGATCGGCCACGCTGCGCACCCAGCCGTTAACGCCGAACACCTCAGGCAGCACCAGCACAGCCGCCCGAGGGGCCTCGGGCCGCGCCCACCAGGCAGGCATTGCGCCCTCAGGCGTGATCACCTCAATCCAGTTCGCCTGAATCGCCATCAACCCAGCCCGTGCGGCATCAGAGCACTATGCAAGCGCCACCCGAACGGCAGAGCAGAACAACGCGCAAGCACTGTCCCTAATTCCGTACGGAATGGACAGAAGCCTGGACAGTGCCGCCGAAGCCTCCACGGGAGTAACGCCCGGCAGCGCTCCCGCTCGTGAACCGTCCCCAACCGGCACAGCAGGTTATGCCGGGATGGCAATTGTCACCGGGGCCAAAGATCCGTAAGGTGGCGCCACAGCGTTGTGCCAATCCGGTTTGCGGTTCCACATTCAGCAGGACAGCGACATCCCGGCGTCGAGCCAGTTGTACAACCAGATCTGCTTTGCCATCGCCGCGCGCCACTTCCCGCCCGGCCATCGATTGCCAAGCACGCGCCAGCTGGCGATGCAGACGGGCCTGCACCGCAACACGATCAGCAAGGTGTACCGCCAGCTGGAAAACGATGGCGTTGTTGAAGCCATGGCCGGCTCGGGCATCTACGTGCGCGACCAGCAGAACCCGCGCGACATCAAACCAGCCCCAGGCCCCCGCAGCCGCCACCTGCCGGACATCGACCGCGAGGTGCGCCAGAGCGTGGATGGGCTGCTCAACGCCGGCTGCACCCTGCAGCAGGCCCGCGACCTGCTCACCCGCGAGATCGACTGGCGCCTGCGTTGCGGCGCCCGGGTGCTGGTGAGCACCCCTCGGGAAGACATCGGCGCTTCGATGCTGATCTCGGAAGAGCTGGCCCCCCACCTGCAGGTGCCTGTGGAAGTGGTGCCGATGGAGGAGCTGGAGGCGGTGCTGGAAACCTCCAGCAACGGCACGGTTGTGACGAGCCGCTACTTCCTGCAGCCGGTGGAGGAGATCGCCAAGCGCCACGGCGTGCGCTCGGTGCCGGTGGACCTCAACGACTTCCGCCACGAGCTCGACCTGCTCAAAGACCTCAAAACCGGCAGCTGCGTGGGCCTGGTGAGCATCAGCCCCGGCATCCTGCGGGCCGCTGAGGTGATCCTGCACAGCATGCGCGGCAGCGAACTTCTTCTGATGACGGCCACACCGGATCTGAAC
>NZ_JBIPMN010000107.1:0-9204 GCF_044369115.1 Vulcanococcus sp.
GATGGGGGGAGTGCGGGTGAGCTCCGCGCGGGTGAGCCCCAGCCCAAGCTTGCTGGAGGCATCGAGCAGCACCTCCACCATCTGATCGCCGTTGCTGCAGTTCGCCAGCGCCTCGTTGGTGCGCTTAGCCCCATCGAGCGCTTTCACCAGGATCGCCACCCGCTGCCCCACCGACAGGGTGCTCGGATCCGTGGGCTGGCTCTCCATCTGCGCTGGCATGGTTGCCGGCAGGTTAATGGCGTTGCAGGGGTGACAGAACCACCCCCTAATGGCAAGACTGGATGCAACGCGCCGTCTGCATGACGCCATCCCAGCACCGCTCTCACCACTGGGTGATCGGTGACGTTCATGGTTGCGCTGACGCCCTTGAGCAGTTGCTACTGCGGCTTCCCGCAGGCGACCGGCTGATCTTCTGCGGTGATGCGATCAACCGTGGCCCAGGCATCGAGGCCAGCATGGAGCGCATCTGGGGCCTGGTGGAATCAGGCCGAGCAGTGTGGCTGCGAGGCAATCACGAACAAGACCTGATCAGCGGCCTGCAGCGGGGCAGCTGGCAGGCCGAGCGTCGCTTGGCCGGCTGCGACACCTACCGCCAGCTCGGGGAAACCCGCTGCAGCCACTGGCTGGAGCGGCTGCAGCACCTGCCTCTCGCCTATTGGGGTGAAGGCTGGGTCGCCACCCACGCCGGCTTTGATCCGAGCACCTGGCAGCCGGATCTACGGGTGCGGCTCAATTTCTGGCAGAACTACGACGGCCGCTTCGGCGACGTGGTGATCGGCCATACCCCTGGCCCCCACGTGCGCCGACTCCACCGCATCGTGATGGTGGACACGGGCGCCTGCTACGGGGGTGATCTGAGCGCCTACTGCCCGGAAACCCAAGCGGTGATTGCGGTTCCCGGTCTTCGAGCCGAACAGGCCTCAGCGCTGCCCGGCTTCCGCAGCCGCTCGCCGGAGCCGGCTGCCGCCCTGGGCTGAGCCTTGCTCACGCTGTATCGCAGCAATCGCGCCGAACTGCTGGCCCAGGTGTTGGCGGCCCAGTTGGAGCTCGCCCCCCCCGGGCCACTGGAGCAAGTGCAGGTGGTGGTCAACACTTGGCCCACCAGCCGCTGGCTGGGGGAGCAGATCGCTACGGGCCTCAGCGCCGGCATCGCCGCCAACCTGCGCTTTCCCTTCCCCACCAGCCAGCTGCGGCAGCTGGTGGATCACTGGCTCGGGGATGGCCCCGCCACTGGCCCAGACCCATGGCGTGCCCAGAACCTGGTGTGGCCGCTGCTGGAGCAGTTGCCCGCCCTACTCGATCAGCCGCAGGCCGCACCACTGCAGCACTGGCTGCAGCAGCGCCAGGGCCACAACCAGCTGCGTCAGCTTGATCGCCCCCTCTGGCAGCTGGCCCGCGCCATCGCCGATGCCATCGACGACTACGGCCTCTATCGCCCGGCCATGCTCGAAGCCTGGCTGCAAGGCAACGCCGTGGATAGCCGCGGCCAGCCCCTCCCACCGGCGCTGCTCTGGCAGCCACTGCTGGTGCGCAGCCTGGCTCAGGCGCTCCCGGGCGAGCCCTTCGGCCTGCGGGCCCTGGCGCTGATCCGCCGGCTGCAGCAGGGCTGGCGGCCAGAGATCCACAACACCCAGCCGCTGCGGCTGTTTGGCCTAAGCAGCCTGGCGCCGGTGCAGGTGGAGCTGCTCCAGGCGATCTCGGCCTGTCAGGCCGTGGAGCTCTACCTGCTCACCCCCTGCCGCGATCTCTGGCAGCGACGCGAAGGCGCCGGCAGCCGCGATCCCTTAAGCAGCGACTGGCTACTGGAGGTGCCCGGACTGGAGGCCCGGTTCGGGCGGCTGGGCGCTGAATTTCAGCAGCTGCTCGAGGGCAATGGCGAAAGCCAGCTGGGGGAATGGCGAGCAGGCGATCTGTTCTTTGCGCCCGCCGCCGTGGCCGCCGAGCAGGATCGGCCCGCCTCCCTGCTGGAGCAGCTGCAGGAGCGGCTGGCCAGTGGCAACCCTGATGGCGAATCCGCTGAAGCGCTGCAGGCCCCACCCGGCGACAGCTCCCTCGAATTCCATGCCTGCCCCGGCCGGCTGCGCCAGCTGCAGGTGTTGCGGGATCGGCTGTTGCAACTGCTCGCTGCCGATCCCAAGCTCGAACCGCGCGACATCCTGGTGATGACTCCCCAGGTGGAGGCCTTCGCGCCCCTGGTGGGGGCGGTGTTCGGCGACAACCGCGCCACCGGCGTGACCCTGCCCTGGCGCCTCACCGACCGCAGCCAGCAGAGCGAGGCGGGCATCAGCCAGGGGCTACTCGAACTACTGCGGCTGGGGGGAGAGCGCTTCACCGCCTCAGCTCTGGAACGGCTGCTGGCTTGCACGCCCTTGCTCGAGGCCCAGGGGCTCACCGGCGACGATGCCGCCGCCATCAGCCGGGTGCTGCAGGAGGCCGGCTTCCGCTGGGGGCTCGATGGCGCCGATCGCGGCGGCGATGACTGCCACAGCCTCGAGTGGGCCCTCGATCGCCTCATACTCGGCCTGGTGCTGCCGGAGCAGCCGGGCCTGGCGCCCAGCAACTGCGCCCCGCTGGCGATGGAGGGGAGCCTCGAGCAGCAGCAACGCTGGATCGCCTTGCTGCGGGCCCTGTTGCAGCAGCTGCGCTGGCTCGGGCAACCGCGCACACCGGCGCAATGGATCACAAGCCTGCGCCAGCTGCTCAGCGCCCTGTTCGGCGAGGGCGGGGAGCGGGCCTGGGAGCTGCAGAGCATTCATGCCGCCCTGGCCGATTGGAAAGCGGTGGCGGAGGCCAGCGCGTTGAAGCTGGCGGCACCGGTGGTAGCGGAGCTGCTGGGGGAGCGTTTGAGCGAGGGCAGCGGCCGCTTCGGGCATCGATCCGGTGCGCTCACCATCAGCGCCCTCGAGCCGATGCGCGCCATTCCCCACAGGGTGGTGGTGCTGATGGGCCTGGATGCTGGTGCTTTCCCGCGCCAGCGGCAACGGCCCGGTTTCCACCTGCTCGAGCAACAGCGCCAGCTTGGGGATCCGAGCAGCGGCGATCAAGACCGCTACGTGCTGCTCGAGAGCCTGCTTTCGGCGCGGCAGCACCTGCTGGTGAGCTGGAGCAATCGCGATGAGCGCACCGGAGAAGCGCTCGAGGCCTGCACACCGGTGCGGCAGTGGCTGGAATGGCTGAGCCGCGAGCTACCGCAACTGCCCCTGCGGGTGCACTGCGCCAATCCACTCGAGCGCGCCAATTTTCTGCCTGCCGAGCCCTGGCCGCCCGCCAGCTGCGATCGCCGCCTGCTGCAGGCCCGCCAACAGCTCGAGCAGGGGCTGGCGGCACCACCGGCACGGGGGCTGGCCTTCAGCGCCATGCCAGCAGAACCGCCCCCGGTAAGCGAGCCGGCGGCCACGCCCGAACAAGCCTGGAGTGCGTTGCGCCAATGGATCGAGCAGCCGCAGCGCAGCTGGCTGGAAGGCCTGGGCCTGCGCCCCCGCGAGTTCGACCACCCCGTGCTCGATCGCGACGCCCTGGAGCTGGGGGAACGGGAGCGTTCAGTGCTGCTGCGCCAACAGCTCGACCCGCTGCCGCCGGCCCTGCCCGATTGGCAGCAGCTGGAGCGGGGCACGGGCCTACTCCCACCGCTGGCCGCCGGTGAACTGGAGGTGGAGCAGCTGGAGCAGCGCTGGCTGGCCCTGAGCAGCTGCCTGGAGCTGCTCGGGGAGCCGCAACTGCGCCAGGTCAGCTGGGATGGGCTGGCGGCGGAGCTGCCCTGGCGGGGCCGCCAGCTGGTGCTGGTGCACACCGCCAAGCCGCGCACACCGCAGCGGCTGGTGCTCTGGCTGGAGCTACTGCTCGCCTGCGCCGCCGGCCAAACCCCCGCTGGCGCCGCCCTGGTGGGCCGGGATGGCCATCGCTTCCGGGTGCTGGAGCGGCTGGAGGCGCTGCCCGCATCCGCCGCGGCCGCGCAGCTGGAGCAACTGCGCCAGTGGCACCATCACCATCGCCAGCGCTGCTGGCTCCTCCCCCCGGAAACCGGTTGGGCCTATGCCGCCGCGGCCGAGCAGCGCCGCTGGAACGCGGCCCTGGCCGCCTGGGAGGGCAATGCCATGCAGCGGGGGGAACGGCGCGATCCGGTGCAGGCGGTGTGTTTCGGTGCCGATCTACCGCTCGAGCAGCTGCTCACGCCGGAGCGGCAGGCGCTGGCCCTGGCACTGCACGGGCCCTTGCTGGAGCGGCGCCAGGAGGTGAAGGCATGAGCCTGCTCCGCTTTGATGCCAACGCCATGCCCCTGAGCCCGGGCATCCGCTTGCTAGAAGCCAGCGCGGGTACGGGCAAAACCTTCGCCCTGGCTCACCTGGTGCTTCGCCTACTCAGCGAAGGCAGCGCACCGCTCACGGTGGAGCAGCTGCTGGTGGTCACCTTCACGGATGCTGCGGCCGCGGAGCTGCGCGATCGCATCGCCCGCCGCCTGCAGGAGGCCCTGCAGCTGCTCGAGCCCGGCAGTGCGGCCACACCCGGCGATGCCCCCCTGGCGGCATGGCTCGAAGCCCTCGGCCCCAACCCAGCAGCGCTTCTGCGCGGCCGCTTGCTCTTGGCGCTTGAGCAGCTGGATCGTGCCGATATCACAACCATCCATGGCTTCTGCCGCCGCACCTTGCAGCGCCAGGCGCTCGAGGCTGGCCTGGGGCCGGCAGTGAGCCTCGAGAGCGAAGGCCGCGAGCGCCGCGCCGAGCTGGTGCACGACTACTGGAGCCGCCAGGTGCTGCCCCTGCCCGCAGGTCTCTTAGCGGGTCTGCGCCAGCGTCACGTGACGCCCGAGCAGCTCACGGGGCTGCTGGGCAGTCTCGATGGCGACCCCGCCCTGGTTCTCGATCCCCTGCCTCCGGAGCTGAGCAGCGAAGCGCCTCTGGCCGCGCAGCTTGAGGCGCTCTGGCCGACGCTCTGGCAGCGCTTCCACCAGGAATGGCTGGAGCGCAGCGCCGCCCTGGAAGACGATCTGGCCGCCGCGGCCCGTGAACTGAAAAGCCTGGGGATCGCGGCCAAGCCGTACCGGCTCAAACCGAAACCCGACAAGCTCGATCGGGTGCAGGCCTGGCTCGATGGCCGGCCCGATCCCAGCGCAACCCCGAGCTATCAGCAGGTGCTCAGCCAGAGCGATCTGCTCGGCTACTTCCACCCGGGGAGCTTCTGCAAGGTGGCAGCACTGGCCCATGGCGATGGTGTGTCACTGCCGCAGCGGCCGCTGCTGGAAGCGATCGCCGCACTCGTGGATGGGCCGGCGGAACTGGCGCTGCTGCACTTCGCCCATTGGGGCCGCGCCGAGCTGGCCCGACGGCGCGAACGCAGCGGCCAGATGGGCTTCGGTCAACTGCTTGAGGCTCTCGATCCAGGCCCGGATCCAGGAGGTGGAGAGTCGGCGCTGCTGGCGGCCGTGGCCCAGCGCTACCGCGCCGCCCTGGTCGATGAATTCCAGGACACCGACCCGATCCAGTGGCGCATCCTGCAGCGGGCCTTCACCGGCTCTAGCTCGGAGCATCTGCTGGTGATCGTGGGCGATCCCAAGCAGGCGATCTACCGCTTCCGCGGCGGCGAGCTGGCCACTTATCGCCAAGCGGCGGCGGCAGCTAGCACCAGCTACGGCCTCACCGAAAACCGCCGCTCCAGCGAGGCTCTGGTGGCGGGGCTGAATGCCCTGATGCGGCCCGGCCTGGTGCGCTCCGGCCTGGACGTGCCCGCCGTGGAGGCCAAAGCCTGCAAGGGAGAGCTGCTGCTGGCGGCGGGCGAATCGCCCCTGCAAGCGCTGCCCGTGGAGCCCGCCCAGCTCGAAAGCCGCGTGGCGGCCTGGTGCCAGGCCTTGCTGGAGCGGCGCTTGCTGCTGCGGCAGGGCGACGACGAGCTGCTGCTCCAACCGGGCGATCTCTGCCTGTTGGTGGGCCGTCACAGCCAGGCCGAAAGCCTGCGGGCCGCCCTGGAGCAACGGCAGCTGCCCAGCCGGCTGGTGAGCCGCGGCGATGTGTTCGAAACCCTGGGGGCCACCGCCTTGCAGCGCCTGCTCGATGCCCTGGCCAGCCCGGGAGATCCTGGCCGCCAACGGCTACTGGCGGCCTCAGCCCTGCTGGGCTGGTCAGCCGAAGAGTTGCACGGCAGCCCGCAGGAGCGTTGGGATCAACTGGCAGCCGATCTGAGCCAATGGGCGCAGCAGCTGCCGCGCCTGGGGCTCACCGGCGTCCTCGCCGAACTGCTCGCGGCTGATGGGCTGGCCCAGCTCTCCTTGCGGGGCCGGGCCCTGGCGGATCTGCAACAGGCGGCCGAGCTGGTGCAGGAACAGATGCACAGCCAGGGGCTGGGGGCGGTGGCGGCGGCGGATTGGTTGCGCAACCTTCGGCTGCAGGAGGAGCGCGACCCGCCCGATGCCCACCTCTGCCGCAGCGACGCCGCCCAGTCGGCGATCGCAGTGGTGACGGTGCACCGCAGCAAAGGCCTCGAATATCCAGTGGTGGTCTGCCCTTACCTCTGGAAAGCACCAGCGCCGGCCCGCGCAGGCTCCCAGCGGCTGGGGCGGCGCTGGTTGCCGCCCGGCAGCGCTGAACCGCGATTGGATCTGCACCTCAATCCCTACTGGGGCCCCGGCCGTGCCGCCGCCGCCCAGGACTACGAAGCCCAGCTGCAGGAAGCCGAACGCCTGGCCTACGTGGCCTGCACCCGCGCCCAACACCTGCTGGTGCTCGCCTGGCCTGGATCAGAACACGCCGAAGCCGGCAACCCGCTCAGCCCCTGGTTGGAGCAAGCCAAGCCGCTCGATCTCCACGCGATCGAGCCCACCGAGCTGCCACCACCGGAGCGCCCCTGGCGCCCCGATCCCGAACGCGGAGCCCTGCAGCTCGGCCCCACCCCAAACCGCCCGCTCGATAGCCGCTGGGGCCGCGCCAGCTATTCCGCCTGGGCCCACGCCGAAGCAGCGCTGCCGCCCCAGGCGCAAGACGAAGGCCGCGACAGCGATGCCCTCACCGCCCCAGACGACAGCGATGCCACAGCCGCTCCAGCCGCCAGCGCCCTCTGGCCCGCCCTGGGCCCACTGGCCCACTTCCCGCGGGGCGCCGGCCCTGGTGATGCGCTGCACCGCATGCTCGAGCAACTCGATTTCGCTCAGCTGGCTGAAGACCCGCAAGCCAGCCAAGCGCTACTGCTGCAGGAGCTGGAGCGAGCAGGCCTGGAAGCGGAGCACCTGGATCCGCTGCTCCAAGCATTGGTGCAACTGGTCCAGAGTCCACTGGGTGGGGAACTGGGCGCCTGCCGGCTGATGGATCTGGCCAGCGGTAGCTGGTTGAGCGAACTCAACTTCGATCTACCCCTGGCCCATGTCGCTCCCGATCGTCTGGTGCGCAGCGCAGGGCTGGCCGCGGCCTTTGAGCAGCATCCAGGCGGCCGCTTCGGGGCCGATTACGGCCGGCAACTGCGCAGCCTCCAGGTGGCCAGTCGCGGCTTCCTCACCGGCTCGATCGATCTGGTGTTCCAGTGGCAACAGCGCTGGTGGGTGGCCGACTGGAAGAGCAACTGGCTGGGCCGCAAAGGCAGCCAGGGCCAGGTGGTGGCCTGCGGCCCGGCCGATTACCAGCAACCCGCCATGGCCGAGCTGATGCTGCGCAGCCACTACCCCCTGCAGGCCCATCTGTATCTGGTCGCCCTGCACCGCTATCTGCACTGGCGCCTGCCGGGCTACGACCCGGCCGAACACCTCGGCGGCTACGCCTACGTGTTCCTGCGGGGCGTGCCCGGCCCCGTAGCGAATCCGGAAGCGGGTGTTCCGGGTGTGCTGGTGGACACCCCACCGCTCGAGCGCCTGCTCGCCCTGGATGCGCTGCTGCGGGAGGGTCAGCCATGAGCGCACTCGCCGCTGCCCTGTACGACACCTTGCTGCGCCGCCAACCACCAGCAGCCGGCGTGGATCCGGCGCTGCTGCAGCCGCTGATCGCAGCTCTGATCGAAGCCCTGGAACAGGGCGAACTGGGGCTCGATCTACGCCAGGCCGAGCTGCCGGAAGGATGCCTCGAGGCGCTGGCGGCCAGCAGCTGGCTGGTGGAGGCGAAGGAGCTGGCCGGCCGGGCGAGCGACGCCGATCCCTGGCCTGATGAGGCTCTACTCGTGCGCGATGGTCCCTGGCTGCGCTGGCGGCGCTGGCAGGAGCAGCTGCAGCGCTGCCTCAGCGGTGTGATCACGCGGGCATCCACACCGCTCACTCCCGCCCCCAGCGCGGGCGCCCTGAAAAAGGCCCTGGCCGCAGTAACGGCGGGCGGTCTGGATGCCCAGCAGCTGGCGGCTACCGAGGCCCTGCTGCAACGCCAGCTGGTGCTGCTGCTCGGCGGCCCGGGCACCGGAAAAACCTCCACCGTGGCGCGGATGCTCGAGGCCGCCCTGGCGATCGAGCCCCAACTGCGGATTCAGCTGGCAGCCCCCACAGGCAAGGCCGCCGCACGTCTGAGCGCAGCGCTCAGCGGCGCACCAGCGCTGCCCTGCTCCACCTTGCACCGCCTGCTGGAGGCCCGGGGCAGCAACCGCTTTGGCCGCGATGCAAGGCGGCCGCTGGAGCTGGATCTGTTGGTAGTGGATGAGGTCTCGATGGTGGATCTGCCCTTGATGAGCGCCCTGCTCACAGCCCTGCCCCCCACCGCGCGCCTGCTGCTGGTGGGCGATGCGGGCCAACTGCCGCCAGTGGGCACCGGAGCCGTGCTCGAGGAGCTCTGCCGCCCCGCCTGCCGCGAGCAGCTGGGGGCAGCCGTGATCGAACTCACCACCACTTACCGCAACAACGGCGCAATCGCCGCCGTGGCCGCGGCCCTGCGCCACCCGCCAACGAGCGGCCGCGAACCACTCGAAGCCCTGCGGCCACAGCTGGAGCAGCTGCCGCCAGAGGCCAACCTGCAGTGGCTGGAGGCACCTTTACCCCAGCTGCCAACGGCTGTGCTTCAGCCCTTACGGGAGCAGCAACAACGGCTGCTGGAACTCAGCCAAGCGCTGCGTTGGCAGGAGGAGCATGTTCATCCTGAGGACAGCGCCGCTCTGCTCATAGCCTTAGAGGACCGCATCGCCCTGAGCCCGCTGCGCCAGGGGCCCTGGGGGGTGGAAGCTCTGCACCGTGCCCTGCTCGGCTCTGCGCTGGGAGCACCACTGGAGCGCTGGCCCCTGGGCACGCCGGTGCTCAATCGGCTCAACCGGCCG
>NZ_JBIPMN010000230.1:0-3141 GCF_044369115.1 Vulcanococcus sp.
AGCGCTGGCGTGGGTGGCAGTCTGCCAGTAGCGGGCGCTGCTGTGGCGCCGGCGCAGCAGGTCGCGGCAGGCGCTCACGCGCCGCTCGGCCTCTTGCCGATCGGCCCAGAGCCGATCCAGGGCCGCCACCAACCCCTGAGCTCCCGCCGCTGGCGGCACGGGCCAGCCCGTGGCGTGGTGGATCAGTTCGGGTACCCCACCCACCGCCATGGCCACGATCGGCACGCCGGCGGCGCCTGCCTCCAGCAGCACATTAGGCAGACCCTCATAGTCGGAGGTGAATAGCAGAGCCCCATAGCGCTCAAGGGGCAGATCGGCAAAGCGTTGGTAAGGGCCACAGGCCTGCACATTGGGCAGGCGGTCGAGCCCCCAGGCGCGCCATTGATCGGCCGACACCGCCGGGCCATGCATATCGATCGGCAGATCGGGGCGCAGCTTCGCCACCCGCGCCACCAGGTCGGGGCGTTTCTGCGCGCAGAGCCGGCCGGCCCACAACAGCCGCTCTCCGCGACAGACGCGGGCCGGCAGCTCGATGGCGACCGGTTGATAGAGGGCCTGCAAGCGCGCCCGGTCGCAGCGCCCCAGGGCAAAATCGTGGCTGAGCTGGTCAAGAAAGGTCTGGTGATCGCAGATCACCCGCTCCAGATGGGGCAGGGTGCTGCGCAGGTAGCGATCGGCATGGGAGATCGGCATGCCATTGGGCAAGCGATCCCTGCAGAACAGCCCCGCACTCCAACGGGTTGTACAGGTGAGGTGCTCTCCGAACCGCTCCAGGGCCCGCCAGCCGGCGGCGCTGTGCAGGTTGAGCACGGCCCCTGGACGCCAGAACCTGATCAGCTGCGCCAGCAGCAATGCCCTTTCGTCAAACGGCAAGGGCTCGGGCTCCAGGGCCGGCAGGGCCAGGGTCCTGCCCGCATCAGCAAACCAGGGCAAGGTGTCGACCTGGGGCTGATCCGTGGCCAGCACCAGCAGATCGTCGCTGCCCCAGTGGGCGGCCACCGCCTGGGCGGCATGGGCCGCCACCCGCTCCACGCCGCCCACTACAAAACCATGGATCAGAAGGAGGCGACGCGGTGGCCTGGGCGTCTGCTCCAAAACCCGCTGCATCACCAGGCTGCGCAGGCAGGGCGTGGGGGGCGATGCCTGCTGCACAAGCCCGGCCAGATCGAGGCTGCCGAGGCCCGGCTCCTGGGCCGCCATCCGGCGGTGCAGGCTTTGCCAGAGCGCGGGATCCACCATCACGCGGCGGCACGCTGCCGCCTGAACTGACAGGTGCCGTCGAGCGCCCGGTGCACAAAACCAGCCTGCAAACTGCGGCAATGCCAGTTCCACAGCACATTGCCCAAGGCCGGGGGCAGGGTGCTGGCCACGGGCTGGAGGGGGCACACCTGAAAGACAGACCGATGCGCCACGCAGCTCCCCGGCCAGAGCTCCTGGCTCAGCAACGCCGCCAGCGGGTGATCAAGCTCGCCCTGATCGGGCAGCAGCTGCAGTTGCTGCTCGTTTTCAAAGCAGAAGAGCGCGCGGGGGTGAAACACGCTGCACCGGGCCGAGCCTTCACCCTGGGCACCAATCGCCGTCGTCACCGCGTTCAACCAGTTGGGCGCCAACAGGTCGTCGACCGTGCCCAGGGCGATCCAGGCCTGCCGCGTGTGGCGAATGCCGGCCTGCCATGCCTGGGCCTGCCCGTGGCGGTGACGCTTCAGCAGCCGCAGCGGCACGGCGCAGCGGCGGCGCAACTGGGCAGCCGCCTCACCGGTGGTGCCGTCGGCGCCATGCAGCACGAGCACCAGCTCCACAGGCACGGCCTGCACCTGCAGGGCCCGCAGGGCCTCCACGGCACACCGCACCGCCGCTGCCAGGTAGGCCCCTTCGCTGTGAGCAGCCAGCACCAGGGCCATCCCCTCGGGGTGGTTGCGCTTCGGCAGCAGGGGAAGATCCACCGGACTGCAAACACCTGAGTTCAACCTAAACGAGCCAGGCATGGCAGCCTGGCTCCAGAGTTCAGCGCAGCCCACCCGTGTTCAAACGTCTGCGGCAGCGCCTGCGCGGCACCCCAGCCCAGCCGTTCTGGGAATACAAGGTGGTGCAGCTGGTGGCGCAGCCACCGGCCTCACCTGAAGATGCCAGCCGCAAGCTGGGTGGATCGCTCAGTGCCGAAGCCCTGCGGTCACAGTTTCCGGAGTACTACGCCAACCAGAACGGACGCCGTCAGATCAACGACTTTCTCAACCGCCTTGGTGACGACGGTTGGGAGCTGGTGCAGGTGCAACAGATCGCCGATCTGCCGCTCATGGTGTTCAAACGACCCAAACGACTGGCAGCGGCCGCGAACCTGGCTAAACAGGAGCCAGAGGCCGAAGAACACCATGCCCAGCAACCCTGCTGAAGCCGCCGACGCCACCCATCTGGGCTGGGTGAGCAGCCCAGCGCAGGGAGGCGGCGACGCCGACCATCTGGTGCTCAACGAACCCTGGGCGCCGACCGCCACGGGCGATCAGGAACCCGTCGTGACCTTCACGCGCGCGCAACCCATCGACAACGCTGAGATTGAAGCCGATCGGGAACCCGATTTCACCGAGGTCAACGCCAGTGGCCTGGCGTCACCGTTTGAGCTGTGGGGTGCAGAGCCCGAGAGCGACGACAACCCGCAAGGCTCGCTGGTGGTGTTTGGAGAGAGCAGCGAGAGCGTCAGCGCCGACACGGTCTTCAGCTGAACCAAGCAGGCGGGTTGGGTGTGCTGCGGAACCCCGATGCCCCATGCATGGAGTGCCTGCACTGGCCTTTGAGAAACTGTGGTTGAACCCAGTCAGCCTCGCCAACCAGATCGCACCGTCGCCTCGATGCTCACCGTGGGCGACTTTGTGCCCCAGTCGCTCAAGATTTTGCGGCACGGCGAGGCGCGGGCGGTATCGCTGCGCATGGACCTGCTGCTGGTGAGCGCCACCAACTGCATTGGCCTGGGGCGGATAGAGGTTGGTGACCACCAGCACGCGCATGGCTCGAGGCTACGGGGCGGTTGCGCCCATGAGGGACTGCCAAACTCCACGATCCGAACGGCGCAATGGCCCTTACCCTGGTCAATGGCGACAGGGCCTGGCCATGGTGGTTGCAACAGCTCCGGACACCCCCTGCCTGCAA
>NZ_JBIPMN010000163.1:0-6004 GCF_044369115.1 Vulcanococcus sp.
CCCCGACGCGGCGCTTGAACTCTCTGCCGACGGCCATTTGATCGCCATGACGCCCACCGGCAGCGAGACCAGCGCTCGCAACAGCACACTGCTCGTGCTGCTGGGCATCGCGCTGCGCAGCAGTGGCCTGCCGCTCAAGCTGTTTGACAGCTCGGGCGGGTTCCGCCTGCCCGATGGCTCGGTGCTGAGCCCCGATGCCGCCCTGGTGCGACTCGAGCGCTGGCAGGCCCTCAGCCCCGAGCAGCAGCGCAGTTTTGCGCCGCTGTGCCCCGATGTGGTGATCGAGCTGGCCAGCCCCAGCGACGAGGGGCCGCGGGGCGCCAGCGCCCTGCGCCAAAAAATGGAGCTCTACCGCCACAACGGCGCCCAGCTGGCGTGGCTGCTGCTGCCCGCCGAACAGGCCGTCGAAATCTGGCGTGGCAGTACTGGGGATGCCGGAGCTGAGGCCATCGCACAACCCCAGGAGCGCATCGAGGCAGCCCAGACACTGGATGCCGGCGACCTGTTTCCTGGCCTGCAGATCGACCTCAGCGAGATCTGGCAGGGCTGAGCGGCGATCGGGCCGGGCACAATGCCCCCATGGGCACACTGCAGCGCTACGACGGCCGCCACCTGGGCGCCGCAACTGCAGCGCACGGTCAGCACCCAGAGCTGCGATGGCTGCACAACGCGCCGCTACCGCAACGACGCCTGCGCCGCCGAACGCCACCACTGCATGGAGGGCGTCGGCCCCCACCAGGTGATCGACTGGGTCGAAGCGCAGCTGAGCTGAACCCGTAGCGGTATTGATGACCTGCGACCGATCCTGGTGCAGATCCCCTGACGCGGAGGTCCTGCCATTCAGGACTGCCAATCATCAAGTCTCGGCGTCAGGCAAGGTCTTTGTGGGGGCCGATTCGCCTTCCTGAAGCGTGTCGTAGATCACCCGCCACAAACCACCAACCACCCCCGCCACGATCAGCAGCACAGGAACGGCCAGCAACACAACCAACAGCAACTGCGACCAGACCAAAACGACAAGAACACCAGCCCCCAGCAACAACAGCAGCGTTGCTTTGATGGCTTTTTTCAGCGAAGGTCGGCGACCAGAAGCCTCATCAACAAGCACGTACGCGTTGAGCGGTGAACGCCAGTTGAGCCTGGCCAGAAAACGGCGCCAAGCCGGCAGCGTCGCGATGAAGGCGCGCTCTTCGGCATAGGGATCGATCAAAGCCATGGACGGGGCCATCAGCTGCGATCACTCTAAAAATCAGCCACCAGTGTTGCGATCGCGCGCACATTCCACCGGGCACCCATCCCGGCGATCCTCGGCGGGCCAGGCCTGGGGGCCCACCCGTGCTCTGTCGGCTCACAGGGCAGCAAACGAACCGCAGGCGGGCGGGTTTCAGAGAACCCTGCACACGCTTGTACACCTGTACAACAGCAGCAATCAGCCGCTCATTTCAGCCCTTTGCCGTAAGGGGTTTGGCAAGACACACTCCCGCGCGAGCTGCGGCAGCCAGGAACAGCAAAACAAGGGGGCTGGGCCTCCTGGCGCCGCAAGGCGCACCAGCCACAACGGTGGGCCGGGCCTGCCATGCCCAACAAACCCCCACGGCCCGCAGGGTGTGCGCAGCTCGAACCCGGTGTGTCGCGGCAAATCTGTCGGCCGCCACTCTGAGTGCCGCCAGACAGTCAGGGTCCTTCAACCTGCTGGGGCAGCGGCGGCCACAACCCCAAACTGCCCGGTGTCAACTACGTAGGGCGGGGCACCTATCCAATCGTCGCCAAACACGATGGGGGAGCGCATGGCGCTGGCCATGGCTCTTTGGGACAGCCTCGATGAAGAGGGCCGCAGGGACGCGCTGCCGCTGGATGACGAGCTGTCTGCCGAGCTTGATCGGCGCGGGAGGACCTTCTCGAAACCCGTCACTGGTATGCCCGACGAGAAGCCGATCTGGGGCTGGCTTTCGCCGAAGCCATCGCCACAGCGATCGTGCGAATCGAGCACGATCCTGCCTCATTCCCACGTGTGCATGGGGAGGTGCGACGGCTCGTGGTGCGGCAGTTTCCTTATGCCGTCGACTACCGGAGGGGCCCAGTCCAGTGGACGCCTCCTCTGCGCTGACTCAGGCCAGCAACTGCGTCAGGTAGGGATCAGCAGGCTCCAGCAGTGGGTTGACGACCCGCACACCACGCCAGCAGAAGCCGGCATGGAGATCTTCGGTCAGCAACAGCCGGGCACCACCCTCAGCGGCCACGTTGACCACCAGCGCATCCCAGCTAGCCAGCTGGTGCGCCACACAAAGATCCATGGCCCCTTGCCAGGCGGTGGTGGTGCTCTCCAGCAATGGAAAAGCATCCATCCAGCCAAGAACTGCGTCCCGGGCTTGGTCGGGCGAGCGACCGGCCTTGCCGGTGAGTACGCGGAACAGTTCACCGAGGCACTGCAGGGGCACCACCAGATCGGCGTCGTTGATTTGCTCGAGCAGCGCCCTCGTGGCGCTCACCCGCTGCACATCCCCAAAGCCCTCGGCGTAGACCAACAGGTTGGTGTCGAGCGCTGCGCGCATCAGTCGTAAAGATCGTCGCGTTGCCAGGCTCGGGCTTCGCCGCTGGCAGGCTGGGTAGCCAGGCGAGCCAAGAGGGCTTGGCGCGCTGCTGGGCTTGTGCGGCTGCCCTGATCCACTGGCGTCAGCTGGGCGACGGGCCGCCCGTGGGAGTGCACCGTGAAGCTCTGGCCTTTCGCCACCTGCCGTAACAGGGAGGAGAAGGTTCGATTGGCCTCAGAGGCGGTGACAACAGCGGGATCGGAAGCCAATGGGGATAACTAGTGAATTTCACTACATTAATCCCGAAAGTCCCGCTTCGCTCCGCCTGGGCAATGGCAGTTTTGCCGCACCGTTGTTCGCGGCAGAACGGGGCCTGCAGCAGGACTACGGCTTTAGGGGCTTCCTGAGAAGGTGAGAGGGCGGCCAGGTTGTCAAAGAGCGACGTCTCGATGTGCGGAACTTTCCCTGGCAAGGCCGTAGTTGATCTGTTCAGCAAGGTGGCTGTGGTTAAGGCTGGAAACGCTCCGAAGTTAGACAGCAACGCCACAGCCCTTTATCGCAGACCAACCAGCCGCTCAAGAGCCTCATCGTCGTAGAGGGCCTGCACTTCAAGGCTGCTGAGCTTGATCAGGGCTTGCTCAAGCTGGGCTCGTTGGGCTGTGGAGGGGTCGACGCTGTAGGCGAGCTGGGCGCGGCTTGCTGCAGCCTCAACTCGAGCGTGTCGAAGTTGCCTACCATGCGCAGATTTGTACATCTGTACAAACGCAGCAATCAGCCGGCGACGAGCTGCCCCAGAGAAGCGTCTGTTCGGCGAGAAGCGGTCGGCGACAACCACAAACATCTCGGCCGCCACACCATATCTGGTGTCTGCAACCCCCCACTTCGGCCCTTTGCCGTAAGGGGGTTCGGCCAAACACACTCCCCGCGGCCGGCCTGTCGCGAACCCCTACGGCGCAAACGCCGCCTTGAGCAGATCCTTGAGCTCCCAATAGGGCGGCGGCGCCACCGGGATCGCCCGCAAGCGCGCGGACTCGGCAAACAGCCGCAGCACCAGGGCCTCCAACTCCTCAAGGCTGGACGCCCAGAACACATCGGGCCGCTCGGCCAGGTGCCGGTGTTCACCCACCAGGCCAGGATCGCCGAACACCACCTGGGGCACGCCAGCCGCCATCACCTCAAAGAAGCGGTGGTTGAGGTCGTGACCAAGGGGCACGTTGAGCACCAGGGCGACCAGGGCGATGGGTTAGGCGGGCTGGAGCCAGTGGAGCCCCTTGAAACGCTGAAAATCCTGATCGAAACTCACCAGTCGCCAGCCGTTGGCGATGGCCAGGGCTGCCAGATAGGCGTCGGTGCAGAGCCGAGCCGGCAACGCTCCGTTGCGCAGCAGCTGGTGAAACACATCAAAGCCATCGTGCTCTGGCGCAGCCAGGCTCACCCCAGGCTGACGGCACAACGCCTCCAACAGCGCCGAGGCATCTGCCGCACGCATCACCGCTGTGCCCATCAGCTTCGGTTGCTGCACCAGGCGAAGCAGGCCCAGGGCTGTGACGGTGCAGAACAGAACACGATCGGCAGCCTGCTGCTCCCAGTACAGCAAGGCCTGCTTGTGGTGACAGTGATCGACGCATGACAGGGCCAGCCACACATTGAGATCAGGCAGGTCGGCCGTGGTGTTCACGCGTCGAGCAGCTCAAACAACACTGCATTGCTTAGGGGGCCTGCCTCGCTAGCGATGGCGCCCTTGATCCGGGGCAAGGTGGCCGCCGATCGCTCAACAGGCGCTTGAGGCAGGGGGTGTTCAGCCCTTGTTCCACATAGCTGTGCAGCAGCTGCTTGAGCGTGACGCGCTGACTGGAGGCCCGAGCCTTCAACCGGGCAAACAGGGGATCTGGCAGCTCGAGCGTGGTTCGCATCGCGACGGCCCATCGTGTGCGCATCTTAGTGCGCATCAACTGGCTGTCCGGGGTGAAACGCGTTGGGCCACCCCCGCTGACTCGCCCGATCGATCCTCAGCACCTAAACCGTCCACGGCAGCCCACGAGTTCAGCGAGACCAACAATAGTACATCTGTGCGCCACACATATCTGGTGTCTGCGGCCCCCAATTTTGGCCATTTGCCGTAAAGGCATTCGGCAAGACACACTCCCCAAGGCCGGCCTGGCGCGAGCCCCTACGGCGCAAACGCCGCCTTGAGCAGATCCTTGAGCTCCCAATAGGGCGGCGGCGCCACCGGGATCGCCCGCAGGCGCGCGGGCTCGGCAAACAACCGCAGCACCAGGGCCTCCAGCTCTTCAACGGTGGAGGCCCAGAACACATCAGGCCGCTCGGCCAGGTGGCGGTGGTCGCCCACCAGCCCCGGATCACCAAACACCACCTGGGGCGCGCCAGCGGCCATCACCTCAAAGAAGCGGTGGTTGAGGTCGTGGTTGAGGGGCACATTCAGCACCAGGGCGTGCTGGGCGTAGAGGGCAGCGGCCTCCTCAGGGCTGCTTGTGGTGGCATGGCAAAACGGCACCCGCCCCCTGGCCTGCAACGCCCTCACCAGCTCGCGGCGGCGGGGGTGATGGGGCCCCAGGCTGCCCACATGCAGCAGCTCAAGCCGTGGCTGCGGCACCCGTTCCGCAGCGGGATAGCGAAAAAACGTGGGCGGCAGCGCTCGCACGGGCACTCTTAGCCGCTGGCGCACAGCGCTGAGCATCGCCGGATTGAACGTCAGCAGCACCGCGTCATGCGGCTCTGCCTCCAGGTAGGCCGCAAGCGCATCCAGGGGACGCTCGCCATGGTGCAGGTCACCGCACACCAGCAACCGCGGGCCACACCAGTGGAGCAGCCCGCGCAGGGGCTGGGCGCGCAGCAAAAAGGGGTCGGTGTAGTGCAGCAACACTCCCCGCGCTAGCATGCCGCCATGGGCCAGAGATGCCTGAAGGCGTTGAACGCCAAGGGTTCTAACCTGAACGCTGCTGCTGCCGCCCGTGAGGCGCGGACCGACCTGGATCAAGCCGGTCTGCTTCCAGAACGGCTGGAATTTTCTGTAGTGAAACAGCAGCGCTGGGTCCGGCATGGAGTTGTGGCACCTGGCATGAGCACCATGATCCTCACCGGCCGCGGCAGTATCCCGAAGAGCTTGGTGGTGGAACTGCGCCGCGACGCCAACCCGGAAACGGTGCTGGCGGAGCTGCAGCGCCGCACCGCCCTGCAAAGCAATTACGGCGCCATCCTGCTGGCGCTGGTGCATGGAAAGCCGATCCAGCTCACCCTGCGCCAGCTGCTGCAGGAATTCCTCGACTACCGCGAGCTCACCCTGATCCGGCGCACCCGCCATGCCCTCAAGCGGGCGGAGGGTCGGCTGGAGGTGGTGGAAGGCCTGATCACGGCCCTCAATGCCCTGCCGAAGGTGATCGAGATGATCACCGCCGCACCCGATGCGGCCAGCGCCAAAGCCAGCCTGCAGGTTCACCTGGATCTCAACGAGC
>NZ_JBIPMN010000108.1:0-9080 GCF_044369115.1 Vulcanococcus sp.
GCAAGCCAGCAGGTCGGTGTCGAGGGGTACGTAATCAGGAGTCCAATACGTGTCGCGGTACTCCTTAACCCCAGCGTCGTACTTCTTAGCCATGGAGAATCTCCGGGTGGGTCGAGGGAAATAAGTCAGAGGATGGAGCGGCCACTACGGGCGCTGCTCAGTCCTCAGTCCTTCGAACCAACGAAGCCGGCGCTGCTGTTCAGAGCAGGCTCCACTTCACGGTGGGGACGAGCAATGATGTGAGCGGCAACCAGGCCATCACCCACGCGCTCGCAGGCATCGGCGCCGGCGCGAACGGCAGCGTTCACAGCGCCGGTTTCGCCACGGACGAGCACGGTCACATAACCGCCGCCCACGAATTCACGGCCGATCAGGCGCACTTCGGCGGCCTTGGTCATGGCGTCAGCAGCTTCGATCGCGGGGACCAGACCCCGGGTCTCGATCATGCCGAGGGCGATGCCCATGGTTTCGTTTGCCATTACCTGCTCCTGGAGGAGGGGTGGAATGTTCGCCTGCAACCATGCTCGGCAGCCGAACCTCCCGTCAAGCCATTTGGGTTGTTGTCACGATCACCGTCTTCGTTGCTACTGATAAGCGTGGCTGATCAGTGCATCACAAAACTTTGGAGATGCTTCTCGACTGCTTGTCGGCTCTTGGCTCAACCGCCGCTCTGCAAACGGTTTTGACGTTCTGATGTTCGCTCTGGCACGCGATTGGGTCGGCTCGCGCCTCAGAGCGGCTCCGCATCCGAAACAAAGCCAACGCCGCCGTAGTACCCCAGGAGCGGTCGCAGCGCGCGGCCCAGAGGTTCCAGCAGTTCAGGTGTGCAGAACACAATCACGTGGGCGTTGGCCCCGAGCCCGCTGAATTCCATGTTTTCCGATACGGCTCCCCGAGGCCCTCGCCCCGTCACGTGGCGCATCACCGTGTATCCACTGCAACCGGCCTGATCGATGGCCTGGAGCACCGGATCCAGTTCTCGTTCGCTCAGGATCAGATCCACCCGCTTCATGGCAGCAGCCGATTCACCAGGGCCATATAGAGAGGTATACCCACCACGATGTTGAAGGGGAAGGTGAGCCCCAAGGCTGTGGAGATGTAGAAGCTGGGGTTGGCCTCCGGCACGGTCATCCGCATCGCTGCAGGTACAGCGATGTAGGAGGCGCTGGCGCAGAGCACCACCAACAGCAGGGCATTGCCGGCTTCGAGCCCCAGCCCACGTGCGATCAAGCCGCCCAGCACAGCATTGAACAGGGGCATTCCCAGGGAGAAGCCGATCAGGAAGGCGCCGGCCTGGCGCAGATCCCGCAACCGCTGCGCGGCCACGATCCCCATATCCAGCAGGAAGAAGCTCAGCGCGCCGTAAAAGAGCTTGTCGGTGAAGGGCAGCATTTTCTCGGCCCCCTGCGGGTTGTTTGCTGCCGTGAGTGCGCCCACCACCAGGCTTCCCACCAGCAGAAACACCGATCCATTGAGCAGGGCTTCCTTGAGCACCGCTCCCCAGCGCATCGGTTGCCCTGCCTCCGCACCGGTGGGTACAGCCAGCTTCACCAGCAGCAAGCCCACGATGATTGCCGGAGATTCCATCAAGGCCAGCGCCGCCACCATGAAGCCGTCGTGGTGCAGGCCCAGCGTGTCGAGAAAGCTCTCCGCGGTAATGAAGGTCACGGCACTGATCGAGCCGTAGGTAGCGGCAATCGCGGCGGCGTTGAAGCCATCAAGCTTCCAGCGCAGCAGCGCAAAGCTGTAAATCGGCACCAGCAGCGACATCAGCACCGCCGCGGCGATGGTGAGCAGCACGGGGCCACCCACGCCGGAGTGCTGCAACTCAAGGCCTCCCTTGAAGCCAATGGCCAGGAGCAGATAGAGCGAGAACAGTTTCGGCAGCGGGGCTGGGATCTCCAGGTCGGAGCCCAGCAGCACCGCCAGCACCCCCAGGAAAAAGAACAGAACCGGTGGCGTGAGCAGGTTCTGCAGGATCAGGCTCGTGTCCACCGCTGCGCTGCTGCAGAACTTCACGCTAGGCGGCGGCTCGACAACTGTTCGCGCACGCACACACGCTGGTGGCGGCCGGTTGTGGCAGGCAGAAACCCTTCTTACGGTTGAGGGGAGGCAGGAACCCCTGGAGTTTTTTCGGGGGGTGGAATGTTCAACCCGTCCCTGCCTCCCCCAATCCGCCACCGCCTCGCCGGGTCACAATGGCCCCCACTCCCGGCTCAGGCCTTGATGCGTCCCTCCTCCACCCGGCCGTTGCTGGTGATTGCCAGTGGCAACGCCTACAAGGTGGCTGAGATCAGCGCGATGCTCGATGCCGTCGATCTGGAGGTGTGCCGTCAGCCCGAGGGCCTCGAAATCGAGGAAACCGGCAGCACCTATCGCGAGAACGCCCGGCTGAAAGCCTTGGAGGTGGCCAGGATCACGGGCCAGTGGTCGTTGGCGGATGATTCCGGCCTGGAGGTGGATGCTCTGGGCGGCGCTCCTGGGCTCTACTCGGCCCGCTACGCCCCCACCGATCACGAACGCATCCATCGGCTGCTGCAGGAACTGGGCAGCACCCCGTATCGCAGCGCCAGTTTCAACAGCGCTATGGCGCTGGCTGATCCCAACGGCGACGTGGTGCTGGAGGCCCAAGGCATCTGCCGCGGCGAAATCCTCACCGCGCCCGAAGGCCATGGCGGCGGCTACGACCCGATCTTCTGGGTGCGCGAAGCCGGCATGACCTACGCCCAGATGGGCCAGCACCTCAAAGACAAGCTCGGTTCACGGGGTAAGGCTGCCCGCGCCCTCGCCCCCGGGCTCAAGCAGCTGCTGGGCTTGGCCTGATCAGCGAGCGCGGCGGTTGATCTGCTCTACCGAGCGCATGGCGGCAGCGGCCGCTTCGTTCACATCGCCTTCCCAGCCGGCCAGGGTGAGGCGGCCGAAGGCGCCCACGGCTTTCACGTCCACCACGGTGATGTTGCTGGACTTTTCGGCTTCGTTGGCCGCGAGCAGCACATAACCAGCGGGCTCGGTTTCCAGGATGTACATGCTCATCCCGGCCTGAATCATCGAACCGCGGCGGTTCTGGCGGTTGATCAGCACCGCATGATCGGGGGTGATGGCGCGGATCACCTCAGTCCAGGTGACGCTGCAGCGGCTGCGCTGTTCCACGCTGCTGCCAATCGCCTCGAGCACCACGTCGCCGGAGTGGAGCACGTTGCTCTGATCGTGGTGATACAGCGCCAGCGAGCCGAAGGCCCGCTCCACGATCATCTGGCCGAGGCGGACGGTGCTCGCCTTGAGGGCGATGTCCGTTACGCGGTGCACCGCCATGCCGGGCGACACCTCCAGCCACAGGCAGGCATCCCCGGGGATCGGCAGGAAGCCCTGGCTCACCGTTCCCATATAGGCCGCCAGCTGCGGCTGCAGGGAATCGAGAAACACATAGGTGCGCAGCTCGATCGACTCGACTGCGCTGGCCTGGCTCACCAGCCGCGCCTCGCTGTCGGTGGTGATCACACAGCTGGCAGCTGAGGGATGCAGCTCATCCAGTGGTGTGCCGCTGCCGCTGAAGCCCAGGTTGGTGCCGGTGATCTGCACACCAGAGGAGCGTCGCCTTGGGGTCCGCTGCGGCAAGGCGAAGGATGCTCTCAAATGCGGCGCGATCTTACCGCCCGGAATCAACGCCATCGCCGCTCCCTTGCGCGCTGCGTTGCAGCCGGTACCGTCCGGCCATATCCGCCGAAGAGCCCGTGGCAGCCAAGCGTTCCGCCTCCGCCGCTTCCGCCAAGCCGATGCACGACGGCACCGACCTCAACGCCGAGCAGGCCCTGGCCCTGGTGGGAATGGGCCTGATGCAAAAAATGGCGGCCAGCGGCGAGCTGCCCTGGATGTGGAACGAGGCGGAAGATGGCGGCCATTGCGATGTGGCTGCCCTGCGCCAGCGCTTGGAGCTCACCCAGCTGGCTCTGCACACCGGAGCACCGCTGAGCACTGCGGAGGTGACCTATCTGATGGGTGCCCGCCCCGGCAGCGCCGAGGTGGAGCGTGGCGGTCTGCGCGCCCGGCGGGTGAGTCGCAATGTGTGGAAGCTGAGTGAGGCCCGTGGCAGCGAGCGGCGGGGTGAAGTGGCTCCATTCAGCAGCTTCAACGACGGCCGCCGCCGCTTTGCCTGAAGCCTTCAGGGCAGCTCGCCGCCTGTGCTGATTTCCCGGTCCCAGGCGGCGATCAGGTGCTCTTTGAGTAGGCACGCTTGCCCTAAGGCCAGATCGAGCCCGCCCCACCAGTTCACCAGGGCCACGGGGATCGGCATGGCATTGCAGTCGAGCTCAAACGACTGAATCGTGTCGTCGCCGTCGACGAGCACGGTGATCGAAAACTCCAGCAGGCCCTGCGGCCAGGGGTGCAGCGTCACCGTGGTGACATCGCCCAGGGCAAAGCAGCCCACCTCGATCGTCCACCACGGTCCACCAGGCGCTTCCCGCGGATAGCGCTCGGGGTGGTCGATCTTGGGCCAGCCCCGCAGCACCAATTGTTGAAGCAGCTCGTGGAGGGTGGCGCGCATCGGGCCTCCCTCCGCAGCGTTGGTTCCGTCATGGCACCGGCACCGTGTTGCCTGCAAGGGGACAACATCAGCGCATCGGTGCATCCTGGGTGCAGATCTCACCCAACCGTTGCTGTTCAACGTTGCCAGGCGGCTGCTGGGCAAACCTCTGCCGCGCAGTCAGTCGGATTCCGAGAAGCTGCCCAGCTTTGAGGCGCTGCCGATCCTCAGCTCCGATGCGCTCTCCTCGGTGGCTTACGCCACGGAAGCAGCCCTCGGTGTGTTGATCCTTGCGGGCAGCAGCGCGCTGGAGCTCTCGCTGCCGATCACCGGCGCCATTGTGCTGCTGATCGGCATCGTGGTGCTTTCCTACCGGCAGACGATCGAGGCCTATCCGCAGGGGGGCGGCTCCTACGTGGTGGCCCGGGAGAACCTCGGCACCTGGCCCAGCCTGATCGCGGCAGCTTCGCTGCTGGTGGATTACACCCTCACCGCAGCGGTGAGCCTGATGGCCGGCACCCAGGCCCTGTCCTCGCTGCTGCCGGCCCTGCTGCCCTACGAAACGCCGATTGCCCTGGTGCTGCTGGTGCTTGTGGGCTGGGCCAACCTGCGCGGCGTGAAGGAGGCGGGGCGCGCCTTCGCCATTCCCACCTATGCATTTGTGGTGATGGTGGTGTTGCTGGCGCTGTTTGGCCTGCAGAACCTGGTGTTCGCCCACGGCTTTACGCCTGATCCGCCGCCGATGGTGCGGGCGATGGAGCCCCTGGGGGTGTTTTTGATCCTGCGGGCCTTCAGTTCCGGCTGCTCGGCGATGACCGGCATCGAGGCGATCGCCAACGGCGTGAAGGTGTTCCGCGAGCCGGCGGCCAAGCGCGCCCAGCGCACGATGCTCGTGATGGGCGTGATGCTCAGCTTGATGTTTCTGGTGGTGAGCGGGCTGGGCTGGCTGTATGGCGTGGCCCCCGATTCCGATCGCACTGTGCTGGCCCAGATCGGCATCCGTGTGTTTGGCGATGGCAGCCCACTGTTTTGGGCGCTGCAGATCAGCACCCTGTTGATCCTGGCCCTAGCGGCCAACACCGCGTTTGCCGGCTTCCCCCGCCTGGCGGCGATGCTGGCCCAAGACCGCTTCCTGCCGCGCCAGATGGCCTGGATCGGCGATCGGCTGGTGTTCCAGAACGGCATCACCGTGCTTCTGGTGGCGGCGGCTCTGGTGATCGTGGTGTGCCGCGGCGACACCACCGTGGCCGTGAACCTCTACGCCCTGGGCGTGTTCAGCGCCTTCACTCTTTCGCAGGCGGGGATGGTGGTGCGCTGGTGGCGGCTGCGCGGCCAGGGCTGGCAGGGGAGGCTGTTGATGAACGCGCTCGGATCGCTCACCACCTTTGTGGTGCTGATCGTGATCGTGGTGAGCAAATTCGATGAGGGGGCCTGGACGGTGGTGATCGCCATCCCCCTGCTGGTGTGGATGCTCGCCCGCATTCGCCACCGCTACGACAGCGTCTACCGCGCGATCAGCCTCAATCCCGGCGACGATCGCAGCCTGCGTCTGCCGTCTCGCCGTGATCCGGTGGGCAACACCAGCCTGGTGTGGGTGCCTTCGCTCAGTCGCCCCAGCCTGGAGGCCCTCCGTTATGCCACCACCGTGTCGGATCGGGTGGTGGCGGTGTGGGTGTTGGCGGAGGGCGATGACCCTGCGCTGATCCGTCAGCAGTGGCAGCAGTGTGTGGGCGATCCCGAGCCCCAGGGTCTGGAGCTGGTGCTGCTGGAGAGCCCCTTTGCCTCGCTGGTGGATCCTTTTACGGAGTTTGTGGCCCTGGAAGAGCAGCGCCATCCCGGCAGCACCTTCACGATCGTGATGCCGATGGCCATTCCCCGCTACCGCTTCGATGGCCTGCTGCTCAATCAGAGGGGCCTGAACATGCGCCGCTCGCTCGATGCGCGTCGCAATCGCGTGTTCACTCTGGTGCGCTATTACCTGCCGGCCTGAAAACCCCAAGCCCTGGCGGCAGCTGATCAGTAGCTCTTGCCGTTCTGATTAGTGACGCCTTTGGGACAGCCAACCCATCGGCACCGCGCCGCTCACTACCTTTTCGGGATCTTGTATGTCCCCAGTGTCCTGGCTTGGAACGGTCTGGCTGGTGCCCCTCTATCCGTTGGTGGGGGCGCTCTTCAGCCTGCTGTGGTCACCCGGGTTGATCTCCCGCACGGGGCCTCGCCCCTCGGGTTATGTGAACCTGCTGATGGTGTCGATCGCCTTCGGCCACAGCCTCACCGCTCTGCTCACGCTGAGCGGCAACTCGGCGGCTGGTCAGGCGGCGATCTATGCCCCTCCGAGCTTCCACTGGACCTGGCTGCAAACCGCCGGACTGAGCATCGGATTTGACGGCCTGGTGACGGAACCCGGCCTGATCGCCATGACGGTGATCACCGGCCTGCACGTGCTGGTGCAGATCTTTTCGATCGGCTATCTGGAGATGGACTGGGGCTGGCCCCGCTTCTTCGGTGCCCTCAGCTTTTTTGAGGCTGGCCTCTGCGGCCTGGTGCTTACCGATTCGGTGTTTTTCAGCTACGTGCTGCTGGAGCTGCTCACCGTGGGTACCTACGTGATCGTGGGCACCTGGTACAACCAGTCGCTGGTGGTGAAGGGGGCTCGTGATGCCTTCCTCACCAAGCGCATCGGCGACCTGATCCTGTTGGCGGGTGTGATCGCCCTCTTGCCGATCACCGGCACCTGGAATTTCCACGGCCTTCAGGGTTGGGCCGCCGATCTCACCAACAACGCTCAGCCTCTGCCGCCTGGCTTCCAGCTGATCCTGCTCGCCCTGGTTGCCGGCCCAATGGGCAAGTGCGCCCAGATTCCGCTCCACCTCTGGCTGGATGAGGCGATGGAGAGCCCGCTGCCCTCCACGGTGCTCCGCAACTCCGTGGTGGTGATCGGCGGTGCCTGGGTGCTGCTGCGCCTGGAGCCGCTGATTGCCCTGAGCCCCCTCGTGCAGGGCGTGCTGGTGGTGGTGGGCGGCACCACGGCGCTGGTGGCCTCGCTGATTGCCCTGGGCCAGATCGATGTGAAGCGTGCCCTCAGCTTCCTGGTGAGCAGCTGGCTGGGTTTGCTGTTTGTGGCGGTGGGCCTCGGCGGCATCGGCGTGGCCGATCACCTGCTGCTGGTGTATCCGCTGCCGATGGCCTTGATGCTGATGTCGATTGGCACGATCGTGATCAGCAACGTCACCCAAGACCTCACGCAACTGGGTGGTCTTTGGAGTCGCCGCCCGCTGATGGGCATTGCCTTCCTCGCCGGAGCCGCCGGCTTGATGGGGCTGCCGCCGTTTGGTGGTTTTGCCGCCCTGCGGGAACTGCTGGAGCTGGCGGCCCACAGTCAGCTGCCGCTGGTGCTTGGCGGCCTGGTGCTGATTACCAATGCCCTGCTGAGTGCCGCGCTGATGCGGGTGTTTGGTTTGATCTGGGGTGGCCGTCCCACGCCGTTCACCGCCCGCTCACCGGAGGTGTTGTGGTTGATGGTGCTGCCCACGATGCTTCTGCTCGGCCTGGTGCTGCACATTCCCCAGCTGCTGGTGCACCTGGGCGTCTACAAGCTCTCACCCGTGCCGGGCTGGGGGCCGATGGGCTGGCCGCTGCTGCTCTCCACCCTGCTGGGCGCCGGCAGCTCCGCCTGGTTCTATCTGCGCCCCCACCCCTTGGCCGAACTGCCCTCCGGCCTGGGCGGCCTGCAGCACTGGCTGGCGGAAGACATGCACACAGAGGCCTTCTATCACCGCACCGTGGTGGCGCTGGTGGTGGGCTTGGCACGGTTCAGCGCCTGGAGCGATCGCCAGCTGGTGGATGGCTTCTCGAGCGGTACCGGCGGTGTGGCAATGGAGGGAGCCCGTCGCCTCAGTTACACCACCAGCGGTCGCTCCCAGACCTATGCCCTTTCGCTTGTGCTCGGTGTGCTGCTGATGGCCGCCTGGCTGCTGTCCCGCTGACGTGAACGCCATGGACCTGTTGCTTCTGCTGTTGATCCCCCTGCTGGCAGGCCTGCTGCTGCCGCTATTGCCCGCTGGCTCCCCCTGGGTGCGCCGGGGTGCCCTGGCCGCAGCCCTGCTGCAGCTACTGGATGGGCTGTGGCTTTGGCAGCACCCGCCGGCTGCGATCTCGGTGAGCTGGTTGCCGCAGCTGGGCCTGCGGCTTGAGCTGGGGCTCGATGGGCTCACCCTGCCGCTGGTGCTGCTGGCGGCCCTGATCACCGCCATGGCTGTGATGGCCAGCCCGATGGATCAGAGCCGGCCGCGCCTGTTTTTCGCCTTGATGCTCGCCACCAACCTGGGCCTGATCGGTGCCTTTCTGGCCCGCAACGCCCTGCTGTTTCTGTTGGCTTATGAGCTGATCTTGATCCCCACCACCCTGCTGGTGGCCGCCTGGGGCGGTGAGCGCCGCGCCGGTGCGGCGATCCGTTTTCTCACCTACGGCGCTGTGTCGGGGGTTGCCCTCCTGGCAGCCGTGCTGGCTCTGGGATTGCTGCAGCCCGGTGGCTTGAACTTCAGCTACACCGCCCTGG
>NZ_JBIPMN010000109.1:0-9031 GCF_044369115.1 Vulcanococcus sp.
ACAAATTGTCGGTGTCCGACACGCTCGGCTCTGGCCTGATGCTGTTGGGTTTGCTGCTGCGCATCCCCAGCCAATGGCCCCTGCTGGCCTTGGCACTGCTGGGGTTGGTGGTGTGGAACACGATCTTTGGCTACGTGCTGGCCCGCTGTTCACAACCCGCGGAGGTGAACCACCGATGAACGCGTCCTTGAGCCTGGGCAGCGAACTCGACCTGCTGCTGCCGATCACCGCTCTGCTGCCGGTCACCGCACTGCTGCTGGTGAGCCAGAGCAATCCCTACCAAACCCTGGTGCTGCGGGGCATCTTGGGTTCTGTGGCCACACTCCTCTACGCCCTGCTGGGGGCACCGGATGTGGCCCTCACCGAGGCGCTGGTGGGCACGCTGCTCTCCACCACGCTCTACGCCGTGGCCCTGCGTTCCTCCATGGCACTGCGACTCGAAGATCGGCGCTCCCAGCCCGACCCCAGCCGCGATGCCCAGCTGAGTGCCTGGATTGCCCCCCTGCATCTGCGGCTGCGCTGGCAGCGCAACGATGAACCCGGCCGCAACGCCAGCCATGGCTGGCTGAACGACAACGGCCAGCTCGTGCTGCTGCAGCCACCCCTGCGCCGGCAGCTGGAGCAATGCCCGGGATATGCCGCATGGCGCGCCAGCGGCGGCGAACTGCACCTGGCGTCCGAACCCCAACCATGACCTGGCTGTATCTGCTGGCGGCCATCGCCCTGTTTGCGGCCCCCCTGGCCAGCCCCCTCCCCGACGCGACCGGAATCACTCCCTTGATCGAGGCACTCACGGCGCAAACCCAGGTTCCCAATCTCGTGTCAGGGGTGATCCTGCACACCCGCCTGTTCGACACAGTGGCGGAAGTGGTGGTGTTCACCCTGGCGGCCATCGGCGTCCGCCTGGTGCTGGCGGGCGATCCGGAGCGCAAACGGATCCGCTCGCTCGACGATCCACCGTCTCAGGTGCTGTGTGAGCTGGGCTCCACCATTGCCGCGTTGGTGGCCGTGGAGCTAGCGCTGCGCGGTCATCTCAGCCCCGGCGGCGGCTTTGCAGCAGGGGTCGCCGGCGGCTCAGCCATCGGCCTGCTGCTGATCAGTGGCGGCGCTGATCGCAGCGAACGGCTCTACAAGCTCTACCGCGCTGATCTCTGGGAAAAAGCAGCGGTGGTGGGCTTCCTGCTCGTGGCGTTGATGAGCCTCGTGGGGCTGGATCCCGCAGCAGGCCGCTTCGGCAGCCTGCTGAGTGGTGGCTGGATTCCGTTGCTCAATCTGCTGGTGGCCCTCAAGGTGACGCTGGGCTCCTGGGCGATGGTGCAACGGCTGGTGCGTCACCGAGGCCTGCTCTAAGCACCCAGCGCTGTAGCGGCAGAACCCCACCCACATTCCGCACGCACCCCCTAAGGTTCCGCGCCAACCCTGTTCTGTTGCGATGACCTCCGCCTCGGCCCCCCCCGGGCGTTCACCGCTGCGGCTGCTGAATCACATCAGCACCAACAACATCAAAGGTGATCTATTTGGCGGTGTGACCGCCGCTGTGATTGCCCTGCCGATGGCCCTGGCCTTCGGTGTGGCCTCCGGTGCCGGCGCTGCTGCTGGCCTGTGGGGCGCTGTGCTCGTGGGCCTGTTCGCCGCCCTGTTCGGCGGCACCCCCACGCTGATTTCCGAGCCCACCGGTCCGATGACCGTGGTGATGACGGCGGTGATCGCCAGCCTCACCGCCAGCGACCCCGAAAACGGGCTGGCCATGGCCTTCACCGTGGTGATGCTGGCCGGCCTGTTCCAGATCGCCTTCGGCTTCTTGAAGCTGGGCCGCTACATCACCCAGATGCCCTACACGGTGATCTCGGGCTTCATGAGCGGGATTGGCTTCATCCTGATCATTCTTCAGCTCGGTCCCTTCCTGGGGCAGGCCATCCCCAAAGGGGGTGTGATGGGCACCCTGCAGGCCCTGCCTCAGCTGATCGGAAACGCCCGCCCCGCTGAGGTGGTGCTGGCCGTGGTCACCCTGGCGATCCTCTGGCTGACCCCCGGCAAGATCAAAAAGATCGCCCCGCCGCAGCTGATCGCGCTGGTGATCGGCACCATCCTGTCGCTCAGCTTGCTGAAGGGCAGCGGCGAAGAGATCCGCCGCATCGGCGAGATCGCCTCCGGTTTCCCTCAGCTGCGCACCCCCTATTTCGATCTGCCGCATCTCAGCCGGATGCTGATTGATGCAGCGGTGCTGGGCATGCTCGGCTGCATCGATGCCTTGCTGACTGCTGTGGTAGCCGACAGCATCACCCGCACCGAGCACGACTCCAACAAGGAACTGATCGGCCAGGGCCTGGGCAACATCGCTTCTGGCCTGTTCGGTGGCATCGCCGGTGCCGGCGCCACCATGGGCACCGTGGTGAACATTCAGGCTGGAGGCCGCAGTGCCCTCTCGGGCATCAGCCGGGCCGTGATCCTGATGATCGTGATCCTGGCCTTCACCGGTGTCGCCGCTCAAATTCCCCAGGCCGTGCTCGCCGGCATCGCCCTGAAGGTGGGTGTCGACATCGTGGATTGGGGCTTCATCAAGCGCGCCCACCGCATCTCGGTCAGCGGCGCGCTGATCATGTATCTGGTGATCGCCCTCACCGTGCTGGTGGATCTGATCGCCGCCGTGGGTATCGGCGTGTTCATCGCCAACATCCTCACCATCGACAAAATGAGCGCTCTGCAGAGCAAGAGCGTGAAATCGGTGAGCACCGGCGACGGTGACCTCGACATCAGCGATGAGGAACGTCAGCTTCTGGATCAAGGCCGCGGCCAGGTGCTGCTGTTCCAACTAAATGGCGCCATGATTTTTGGCGTGGCGAAGGCCATCGGCCGCGAACACAACGCCATCGGCGACTGCAAAGCCGTGGTGTTTGATCTCACCGAGGTGTCTCACCTGGGCGTGACTGCCGCTCTGGCAGTGGAGAACGCGGTGGAAGAGGCGATCGAGAAGGGCCGCGAGGTGTTTGTGGTGGGAGCCAGTGGCACCACCCAGCGCCGGCTTGAGAAGCTGGGCCTCTACCAGAAGCTGCCTTCGGAACGCACCAGCGTCGGCCGTTGCGAGGCTCTTCAACAGGCCGTGGCCGCCCTGGCCTAATCCCAGACCATCCCGACCCCAGGGCATCCATTCCGTGGATGCCCTTTTTTCATGCAACGTTCTGCCCTCACCTGCCAATGAAGCTCTTCGACGACAAGCAGTTCCTCTCCACCATCCACAGCTACGAGCGGCAGCTGGCCAAGCTGTTGGCACTGCTGTTAGCGGCAGTGGTGGGTTTGGCTGCTCTCGAGCTGTTGGTGGAAACAGGCGTGGGATTGATGCAACTGGAAACCAACTGGTTTGACGGCAGCCTGATCAAGTTGCTGGATCGACTGCTTCTGATCTTCATCGCGCTAGAGGTACTCCAGAACATAACCGCCTACCTGCGCGATCAGGTGGTGCAAATCGAACTGGTGCTACTCACCGCCCTCACG
This sequence comes from Vulcanococcus sp., assembly GCF_044369115.1. Classification (GTDB taxonomy): domain Bacteria; phylum Cyanobacteriota; class Cyanobacteriia; order PCC-6307; family Cyanobiaceae; genus Vulcanococcus. Next base: position 3,493 of record NZ_JBIPMN010000109.1, read on the forward strand.
GCTGTGGCGCGAAAAGTGATCGTGCTGCCTCCGGGCACAGAAAACAAACCAGCGCTGATGGCGGGATTCGGGGTGATCGTGGTGGGGCTGGCCGCCGCCTACTGGTTGGTGCGGCAGGCACGCCGTGATCACCAGCCGACCCAACCCTCTTAATCGCCAGAATTAGGCGGGTTGATGAACATCAACACCAACCAGATCAGGAATGCGTTAAGTGTTGGCGTGATGCAAGAAAAGCAGAACCAGACCAGGGTGAGATCTCAAGGCTTGCAAGGGTTCTGCAGGATTGATCAGCAGCACTGATCAAGGCGATTGCAGTTGCTGCATCAACGCCGAAACCCACCCAGCCCGGCGCAGATGTCCTTAAGGTTTCGTCACCCCACAGACATCTCTCTCGATGCCTGCGCCACAGAAGCTCCGCAAAGGAGACTGCGACGCAATCAGCCGGCACCTACGTGCCATCGGCCGTATTCCGCTCCTCTCCGCTGAAGAGGAAATTAGCCTAGGCCGCGCCGTGCAAAACGGACGGCGCCTGCTTGAAGCGGCCGAAGAAATGAAACTCCGCTCGGGCGGCCAAGCCCCCAGCCTGGAGGCCTGGGCCAGCAATGTGCAGCTCACACCCCGGCAGCTGAAGCGCGAACTGAAGCTGGCGGAACGGGCCAGTGAGCGCATGGTGACCGCCAACCTGCGGCTGGTGGTGAGCCTGGCTCGCCGCATCAGCCACCGGCGCCTCGACCTGGAAGATCTGATCCAGGAGGGAACCCTCGGCCTGATCCGAGCCGTGCAGCGCTTTGATCCCACCCGCGGCTACAAGTTCTCCACCTATGCCACCTGGTGGATTCGGGAGGGCATGGGCCGTGCCCTGCAACAGCAGAGCCGCAGCATCCGCCTGCCAGCCCACATGCAGGATCGCCTGCAGCGGCTGCGCCGCTGCCAGCAGGAACTGCGCCAGATGCTGGGCCGTGAACCCAACCTCGAGGAGCTGGCTGAAGCCACCGAACTCAAACCGCTCGATATCCGCGAAGCCCTGTTCCGCGCCCAGGAACCCCTGAGCCTCGACAGCAGCCACGGCCCGGAAGACGACCTGCGCCTGCTGGACTCCCTGCGCTGCGATGCCAAGCTCCCCAGCGATCAGCTCACCGCCGCCCTTTTGCAGACCGACCTTGTCGCCCTGCTCGATGAGCTGCCGGATCAGGAGGCTGAGTTACTGCGGCTGCGCTACGGCATCGATCAGCCCAGCCCCATGAACCTCAGTGCCGTGGCCAGGCAGATGGGGCTCAGCCGCGACCAGGCCCGCGGCATGGAACGGCGCGCCAATGCAGCGATCCGCCGCCTCTCCGATCGCGTGATCGACTACCTAGAGGCCTAAGGCATCACCCCATGAGCTGGCACCCCCACCTCTGGCATCCCACCACCCAGGTAGCCACCAGCCCAGTTCCCCTGCAGGTGGCGCGCGCCCGCGGTTGCGTGCTCGAACTGCAGGATGGGCGCCAGCTCATCGATGCGATCAGCAGCTGGTGGGTCACCCTGCACGGCCACGCTGAACCCTCAATCGCTGCCGCCATCGGCCGCCAGGCCCTTCAGCTGGAGCAGGTGATCTTCGCCAACTTCAGCCACCAGCCCGCGGAACAGCTCGCCACCCGTCTGGCCGCCCTCTCCGGGCTGGAGCGATTGTTCTTCTCCGACAACGGCTCCACCGCGGTGGAGGTGGCCCTCAAAATTGCCTGGCAGTGGTGGCGTAACCAAGGCAGTGATCGCCGCCAATTGATTGCTTTTGAGGGGGCTTATCACGGCGACACCTTCGGGGCGATGGCCGTGGGGGATCGCTCGGTGTTCAGCGCCCCCTTCCACGACCTGCTGTTTGATGTGGCTCGCATCAGCTGGCCGCACACCCACTGGGGTGATGCCACGGTGGAGGAGCGAGAAGCTCACGCGCTGCAGCAGCTGGAGCAAGCTTTCGCGGTGCCCACAGCAGCCGTGATCCTGGAGCCACTGATTCAAGGGGCTGCCGGCATGCACATGGTGCGGCCAAGCTTTCTGCGGGCGGTGGAAGAGCGGGCGCAGGCCCACGGTGCATTGCTCATCGCCGATGAGGTGATGACCGGTTTCGGACGCACGGGCGCCCTGTTTGGCTGCCAGCGCGCCGGACTCAAGCCCGATCTGATGGCCCTCTCCAAAGGGCTCACCGGTGGCTTCCTGCCCATGGGAGTGACCATGGCCAGCGAGCGCCTCTACCGCGGCTTCATCAGCGAAACGCCGGAACAAACCTTCTTCCACGGCCACAGCTTCACCGCCAATCCCCTGGGCTGCGCCGCCGCCCTGGCCAGCCTTGATCTACTGCAGCACGACCCCGTGCGCTACCAGCAGTTCAATACACGCCACATTCCGCTGCTGGAAGAGCTGGCGCAGCAGCCTCTGGTGAAGCGAATCCGCTGCCAGGGAACCGTGGCCGCCTTCGAGCTGGATGCCGGCAGCACGAGTTACCTCAATCCGATCGGCAAACAACTGCAGCGCCATTGCCTCGATCACGGGGTTTATCTACGGCCCCTGGGCAACGTGGTGTATCTGCTGCCGCCCCTCTCGATCAGCGACACACAATTGGAACAGTGCTACGCCGCGATCCGATCGGGAGTTGAGGCTCTCAGCCCTTGAGACAAAGGCTTGACGCCACCGCGCCATCCGATACAAAAGCCTCACGGACGCTGCGATCTGGCCATGCCTGACACCTTTGCTCTGTTGCTGGCTGCCGGCATCATTGGCACCTCGGTGGCCCTGGCCAGCGCCATCGTGTTTGATGAGGCCAAGGGCCGCCAACGCACAATCGAGCACTACCGCAAACTCGAGCGCGAACGGATTCTGCGGGTGCGGCGTCTGCACAACCAAGTGACACACCAGCCCAACCGCGGGCGCGGCAGCTGGGATCGTTACCTCGAAGGCAAAAATCAGCGCGCTGCCTGAGATCAGCCGGGCAGAATCACCCGATCGATCACATGCACCACGCCGTTGTCGCAAACCACATCGGCGGTCAGCACTGTGGCGTTCTTCACCTCAAAGGGATCTTTGCTGCGGATCGGAATTGGAGCCCCTTCCAGGCTGTCCCAGTTGTCCTCAGCCACCAGCTGATCGCGGCTGTAGGCACCGAATAGCACGTGATATTTGAGGATCCGCGCCAACTGCGGCGGGTTATCCACCAGGGTTTGCACCGTGCCCGGTGGCAGCGCTGCAAAGGCGTCGTCCACCGGGGCGAACACGGTGAAGGGGCCTGGCCCCGCCAGCGCCTCGCGCAGCCCGGCGGCATCCACGGCAGCCAGCAGGGTGTTGAACACCCCCACAGAGGCGGCGGTTTCGAGAATCGAAGCCATCAGCGGTAGTCCTGGGATTGAATATCGGCGAGGCGGGCCTCTGGCCGCAGGAAGCGATCCATCTGCGCCTCAAAGAAGCGCCGATTCGCCATCAGGTGCTCGGGATTGGTGTCATCCAGGGGATACAGCAGCGCGCAGCGCAGCGCCTGAATCACCGCCGAGGTGACGTTGTACATCGAGCGCTGGAAGGTGATCCCCAGCTGCACCAGCTCATCTTCCTCGCCGCGCTTGTGATCCCGGTAGATCTCCCTGAGATACGGAGGCAGGAAATGCAGCATGTCCTGCATCAGCAGGGTGGGAGGAATGCCGGCTGAGCCCACGGGGAACACATCGGCATAAAGGATCCCGTAGTGGAAATCCGCCTGATCCGCCGGCACCTGGCCGGCCTGGGCGTTGTAGCTCTTGGTGCCCCGGAAGGGTGCCGTGCGGTAGAATACTGCCTCCACATAGGGCAGAGCAGCCTCATAAAGCCAGGTGAATCCCTCGCTCTTGGGGATGATTTCGTAGCACTCGTCGCCGATATAGAGGTGGTGATAGATCGGGCGACCAGCCACGGCGAAAATGCCGTTCACGAGGAAATCCATCGCATCGGGCACGCCCTTGAAGCCGCCCTCGTCGTAGATGTCGCTCATCTCGAAGAACACCGGCGCCATCACCTCCCAGAAGAGGCCGAGGTTGGCGGTGTAACTGAGCTGACGCACCTGCTCCAAGAACATGTCCGGGAACAACGCATACAGCCCCAGCATCAGGGGGTTGCCCTTGAAGTAGGCCTTGATCGCCCGATCGGCGTTGGCCTTGTAGGCGTCGCTTTCGAGGTAGTCATTGAAGCGGCCGCCCATGCCCTGATGCCAGAGCATCGCCTGCATGCAGGCCTCGGCGAACTCCATGTTCACCCGGTCGTGCCAAAGGTGGTGGAGCAGTTTGGGCATGCGGCCGGCTTCGCCGCGCTCCATGAACTCGAGCAGTTCCGGATGCGCCTTCTCACCACCACGCCAGATGCGCAACTGTGATTGATCGCCCGCATAGCTGTTGGGGCGATCAAGATACTCCTGTGAAATGAAGTATTTGAAGGCCGGCAGCGGATTGAGAAACACCCGCTCAGCGATGTAGAGCAGGTCGCGCCAATAGAAGTCCATCGGCACGGCGTAGGCCTTGTAGATGCCGATGATCTGTTTGAGGTTCTCCGGCGTATCGGGGAGCATCGAGCCACCCGCCTCGAGCCGATGGATCACATCGGCGTAGCGGTGGGTGGAGGGTGGAATCAACGGAGCCTTGATGCGCTCCGAGGCGACGGTGGCAGTCATGCGGGGAGCTGGGCGGAGTTGAGATTGGCGGGAGCCATGGCGATCACGGTGACAGCGTCACTGGAACGCAGGGCCAAAGGAGCAGTGGCCGTTTCGCTGAAACCGGTGAGCATCGAGGGCCAGAGGCCTGCCACCAGCACTAGGGCCGTAAGCACCAGAGCCGGTGTGCGCTCACCCCAGCTGGTGCTCACCCAATCGGCGCGGTCGTTATCGAGGCGGCCGAAGCCCACACGGTTGAACAGCCGAATGGCGTAGACAGCCGTGAGACCCGAGGCCAACAGGCACACCAGCGTGGGCCACGGGAACGCCACCCAACTGCCCTCGAACACCAGCAGTTCGGCAACAAAACCTGCCAGGCCGGGCACACCCGCCGCAGCGAGCAGCGCCAGCAGCATCAGGCCCAGGGTGAAGGGCAAACCCCGCTGGGGATTGAGCAGACCAGACAGCTCCGGAATAGCGCTGGTGCCGGTGCGCAGCTCGATCAGGCCCACCAGGCAGAACAGCAGCGCAATGATCAAACCGTGGGCGAGCATCTGGGCGATCACGCCCTGCAGGCTCAGCGGTGTGGCCGCGGCCAAAGCCAACAGCAGCATGCCCATGTGGCCCAGGGAGCTGTAGGCCACCAAACGGCGCATATCGAGCTGAACGATCGCATTGAGTGAGCCGTAGATGGCACTGATCGCTCCCACCGCAGCCAGCCAGGGAGACCAGGCCGCCCAGGCATCCGGCAGAAACTCCAGGCCAAAGCGCAGCAGGCCGTAGGCGCCGAGCTTCGACACCACACCGCTCATCAACATCGCCACCGGCGTGGGGGCCTGGCTGTAGGTGATCGGCTGCCAGCCGTGCAGGGGCACCACCGGCAACTTCAGGCCGAAG
>NZ_JBIPMN010000007.1:0-25596 GCF_044369115.1 Vulcanococcus sp.
CCAGTCGATCGGCTGCAGGCCGTACCACTGCCGGCCGGTGCCGTAGGGGTGGGGTTCAGGTGCCCGCAGCGCCACCACACTCACCTCCGGCCCCACCAACAGCGGGCCCAGATCCAAGAGGTCGTCGGCATCGGCGCCCCAACCGTGCAAGAGCACCAGGCGATGGGAGGCCTCAGCGGGGCCGAGATGGAGCTGATCGGAGAGGGAACCGGCCATCGGAGCGAAGCGCAGCTGCTGCGTAGGTTGGAACGCTTGCCCTCCACTCAACAGCCATGGCGCCCACGGCCCTGCTCAGCGTGTCGAACAAGGACGGCCTGGTGCCCCTGGCTGAAGGACTGCTGGCCGCCGGCTATCAGCTGATCTCCAGTGGCGGTACGGCCGCGGCGCTGGCGGCGGCCGGGCTGCCCGTCACCAAGGTGGCTGAGCACACCGGCGCCCCCGAAATTCTTGGCGGCCGGGTGAAAACCCTGCACCCGCGCATCCACGGCGGCATCCTCGCCAAGCGCTCCGAGCCCTCCCACCAGGCTGATCTCGAGGCCCAGGGCATCGCCACCATCGATGTGGTGGTGGTGAACCTCTATCCCTTCCGCGAAACCATCGCCCGTCCCGATGTGAGCTGGGATCTGGCGATTGAAAACATCGATATCGGCGGCCCAGCCATGGTGCGTGCTGCCGCCAAAAACCATGCCGATGTGGCGGTACTCACCAGCCCCAGCCAATACCCCGCTTTCCTTGAAGCCCTGGCCGCCGGCGCCCTGAGTTCGGCCCTGCGCCGGCAGCTGGCGCTGGAGGCCTACAGCCACACCGCTGAGTACGACACCGCCATCAGCGCCTGGCTCGCCAGCCAGCTCAGCCAGGGGGAGGCCACGGCCGAGCAGCTCACGCTGAACCTGCCGGCTCGCCAGAGCCTTCGCTACGGCGAAAATCCTCACCAAAGCGCCACTTGGTACGCCCAGCCCAGTGCGGGCCTCGGTGCCGGTGAGCAGCTCCAGGGCAAGGAGCTCAGCTACAACAACATCCTCGATCTGGAAGCTGCCCTCGCCACCGTACGGGAGTTCGGCTACGGCGGTCAGCCCGCCGGCGGCAACCCCTTCCAACCGGCGGCGGTGGTGGTGAAGCACACCAACCCCTGTGGTGTGGCCACCGGCAGCGGCAGCGCCAACGCCCTGGAGCGGGCTCTCGATGCCGATCGTGTGTCGGCCTTCGGCGGCATCGTGGCGCTCAATGGGCCGGTGGATGCGGCCACCGCCGGCCATCTCACCAGCCTGTTCCTCGAGTGTGTGGTGGCACCGGCCTTCGAGCCGGCGGCGCGGGAGCTGCTCTCCGCCAAGGCCAACCTGCGGCTGCTGGAGCTGGAGCCGGCGGCGATCGAGCGCGCCAGCCGCCAGCAGCTTCGCAGTGTGCTCGGCGGTGTCTTGGTGCAGGAGCTCGACGATCAGCCCGTGGATGAGAGCGTTTGGCAGGTGGTGAGTCAGCGCCAGCCCACGGCTCAGGAGCTGGAGGATCTGCGCTTTGCCTGGCGTTTGGTGCGTCACGTGCGCTCCAACGCCATCACCGTGGCCAAAGGCGGCCAGAGCCTCGGCATCGGCGCTGGCCAGATGAACCGCGTGGGTTCAGCCCGCATTGCTCTGGAAACCGCCGGCGAGAAGGCCAAAGGTGCCGTGCTCGCCAGCGACGGCTTTTTCCCCTTCGACGACACCGTGCGTTTGGCGGCCGAGCACGGCATCACAGCGGTGATTCAGCCAGGCGGCAGCGTGCGCGATGCCGATTCCATCGCCGCCTGCGATGCGCTCGGGCTGGCGATGGTAACCACCGGTCGCCGCCATTTCCTGCACTGAGGCTGACGCCTCTGCTCTAGCTTCGCCCCACTGCGCTGATCCCAGCTCGCTCCCATGCCCGAGAGCCTCGCGTTCAACCTCAATTTCCTGCATCCCCTGGCGATGTGGGCGCTGCTGGCCCTGAGCGGCTACGCGATGTTTTTGGGCATCAAGGCCAAGAAAACCCGCACCGCTGATGCCGAAACCCGTAAGACCCTGATCAAGGGGCAGTTCGCCAAGCGCCACTACCTCTACGGCAGTGCCGTGCTGGCGGTGATGGTGCTCGGCACGTTCGGTGGTATGGCCGTCACCTACCTCAACAACGGCAAGTTGTTTGTGGGCCCTCACTTGCTGGTGGGCATCGCCATGAGCAGCATGCTCGTGGTGGCTGCCGCGCTTTCGCCCCTGATGCAGCAGGGCAACCTGATCGCCCGCAAGATCCACGTTGGTTTGAACATGGGCGTGGTCACCCTGTTCCTCTGGCAGGCCGTGACTGGCATGCAGATCGTGAACAAGATCTGGGAAAACCGCCCCGCCTGATTGGCGCAGCCCTCAGAACTGAGCCCGCCGCCGCGGCGGGCAATCCAGGTTGTGGGTGGCGTGGAAGTCTTCCTGCACCTTCCAGGTGAGCTTGCGGGAGATCTGGCGCACAATCTGCCGCAGCAGGTGATCACCGCTGCTCTGTACCAGGGATTCCGGCAGCAGACCGATCACCGATGGCAGCTTGATCCACACACTCAGATCGAGCTCCCAGCGCACCTCTGTGAGTGGCGCATCGGCTGATTGCTCTTCCAGCCGTAGTGCCGCGTTGAACTCCACGTCGTAGAGGTCGCGCAGGCCGGGCTGGAACTGCTCTGGCGGCACCGTGCAGATCCGATACACGCCGGCGCTCTGAGGTAGCAGCTCCAGGCCAATCGTGGGCTCCACCTCAAAGCCGAAGTTGCCGAAACGGCCCAGGGTGAGCACGTAGCCATTGCGTCCCAGGGCATCCACCTGCATCGGTGCAGCGCAGCGGCGGAACCAGCCCTCGTGACGATCCAGGTAGGCCCCCACGGTGTGGGCCGGAGCCCGCATCTCCATCAAGTCGGCGAACTGACTGCTGTAGCAGCGCACCCGCGCATCCTCGCTATGGCGCAGGGATGGCTGCAGCGTTTCGCTCAACTCTGGCTGGGGATTGGTCACCGATGAGATCAACGCGGTCGGTTCTCCCCAGGCCTGAACCAGTGATTGTTGAAACAATGTAAAGCCCGGCTGCGGCCTGGATTGCAGCCGCTGTGACAGCCCGATCAGGCGTCGGCCAGGTCCATCAACCGGCCAATCACGTCTTCCACCACCCGATCGGGTGTGGAGGCGCCGGAGGTGATTCCCACTCGCAGCGGGCCTTGGGGCAGGAAGGGCTCCACCACCTCCAGTTCCCCATCCAGCGGTTTGTGCTCGATGCGGTTGCCCGGGCCGATCCGCTCGGGGGTGTCGATATGGAAGGAGCGGATGCCGCGGCTCACCGCGATCTCCTGCAGGTGGGTGGTGTTGGAGGAGTTGTACCCGCCGATCACCACCATCAGATCAAGCGGCTCATCCACCAGGGCGAACATCGCGTCTTGCCGCTCCTGGGTGGCATCGCAGATGGTGTTGAAGGCCACGAAGTGGTCGTTCAGCTCGGTGGGGCCGAAGCGCTGCAGCATCGTGCGCTCGAACAGCCTGCCGATCTCTTCAGTTTCGCTCTTGAGCATCGTGGTCTGGTTCGCTACGCCCACGCGCATCAGGTCGCGGTCGGGATCGAAGCCGGGGGAGCAGGCCTTGGCGAAGCGGGCCATGAACGCCTCGCGATCGCCCTTACCCAGGATGTAATCGCACACCAGCTGGGCTTCCGCCAGATCCAGCACCACCAGGTAGGTGCCCGCAAACGAGCTGGTGGCCAGCGTTTCCTCGTGCTTCACCTTGCCGTGAATGATCGAGGTGATGTCGTGCTTCTTGTGCTTCTCCACGGTGTTCCACACCTTGGACACCCAGGGGCAGGTGGTGTCCACGATGTGGCAGCCGCGCTCGTTGAGCAGCTGCATCTCCTGCACCGTGGCGCCGAAGGCGGGCAGGATCACCACATCGCCGCTGGCCACATTCGAGAAGTCCTTCACGCCGCCATCCACCGGGATGAACAGCACATTCATCTCCCGCAGGTGATCGTTCACCGAGGGGTTGTGGATGATCTCGTTGGTGATCCAGATCCGCTCGGTGGGGTAGTGGCGCCGGGTTTCGTAAGCCATAGCTACCGCACGCTCTACGCCCCAGCAGAAGCCGAAGGCTTCAGCGAGCTTCACGCTCAGCCGCCCGTGCTGTAGCTGATAGCCGTTCTCCCGCAGGCTGGCGATCAGGTTGCTCTGGTAGGCCTGCTCAAGGCTGCCCGCCACCTCCTCGCCCAGGCCGAAGCCGCGGCGGTTGTAGCGATCCGAATGGTGCAGGGATCGCTTGAACGCGCGGGTATCCACGACAGCGGGCACGGGGGGATGCCAACTCTATGGGGCCCCCTCGGTGGCTGGGCTGCTGTGGCGCTGCACCGGCACCACCCCTAGCCAGCGCACGGCCTCATGGCTGAAGTCGTAGCGACAGGGCAGCACTTCCATGCCGGCATCGAGCGCCTGGCGGAACAGCTCGCCGTAGCGGGGATCGGCGCTGTCGCCGGGTGCGAAGCGCTGCACATCGGCGCGGCTCAGGCAGGGCACCAGCACAGCGCGGGCTTCTGGCAGCACTCCCATCAGTTCTTCGAGGTGTTTCTGGCCCCTCTCGGTCACGGTGTCGGGGAACAGCGCCAGATCGCCGTCAGTCCAGGTGGTGTTCTTCACCTCCACGTAGATCGGGCGGGGGTCGGCGGCGCCTTCGGCTGGGGTGAGAAGCAGATCAATGCGGCTGCGGCGGTTGGCGCCATAGGCCACCTCCGCGCGGACCCCGCCAATCGGGCCGAGCCAGGGCTCCAGGCAGCCGGCTTCGATCGTCGACCGCACCAGGCGGTTGGGCAGGGCCGTGTTGATCCCCACCCATACCGGTTCGCCACCTGTGCCTGGCACCTGCGCCTGCTCCCAGGTCCAGGCCAGCTTGCGGGTGGGGGAGGGGGCATGGCGCAGACGCACGCGCCCGCCCACATGCAGGACTCCGGTCATCGGGCCGGTGTTGGCGCAGTGGGCGGTCACGACCTCGCCGGAATCGAGCTGCACATCGGCAAGGAAGCGTTTGTAGCGCTTGAGCAGCACCCCCTCCTGCAAGGGCTCCAGCGTCAACACAGGCTGGGCTTCGGGTGCGGCGGCAACCGGCATCACGGGGAGGCTTCTGCAGGCAAGAATCGCCCGAGTTGGGGCCAAGGCCGCACCGGATGAGCGAACCCCCGATCCAATCCGCAACGACCGGGCCTGGCGCAGGGCCTGCTGCCGAACCCACCCCGGCCCCGGCGCGATCGCTGCGCCGCATTGCTCTGATCGTGGCGGTGGCTACAGCCCTCAGCAAGCTGGCCGGCCTGGTGCGCCAGCAGGTGATCGCGGCGGCCTTCGGGGTGGGCGCCGCCTACGACGCCTACAACTACGCCTATGTTCTGCCGGGCTTTCTGCTGATCCTGCTCGGCGGGATCAATGGCCCCTTCCACAGCGCCATGGTGAGCGCGCTCTCGCGCCGGCCTCGTGAGGAAGGCGCCCATGTGCTCGCCGCCATCAACACCCTGGTGGGTGCCGCGCTGATCGGGGTGACGCTGCTGTTGTTTGTGGCGGCTGATCCTCTGATCGATTTGGTGGGACCGGGGCTGGATGCAGAGCGCCACGCGATCGCGGTGCTGGAGCTGCGCTGGATGGCGCCGATGGCCCTGTTCGCTGGCCTGATTGGCCTGGGTTTTGGGGCGCTCAATGCCGCCGATGAGTTCTGGCTGCCTTCGGTGAGCCCGCTGCTCTCCAGCGTGGCCGTGATCGCTGGTCTGGGGATCCTCTGGTTGCACCTGGGCTCCAACATCGCTCTGCCCCAATACGCCTTTCTGGGCGGTGCCGTGCTGGCAGGCACAACGCTGCTGGGGGCGGTGTTCCAGTGGCTGATTCAGCTGCCGGCGCTGGCCCGCCAGGGCTTGCACAAGTTCCAGCTGGTCTGGGATTGGAAGCACCCCGGTGTGCAGGAGGTGCTGCGGGTGATGGGCCCGGCCACCCTCTCTTCGGGCATGTTGCAGATCAACGTGTTCACCGATCTCTTCTTCGCCTCGGGAATCGTGGGGGCGGCGGCTGGATTGGGTTACGCCAACCTGCTGGTGCAAACGCCTCTGGGTCTGCTCTCCAACGCCCTGCTGGTGCCGCTGCTGCCGGTGTACGCCAGGCTCACCGCTCCGGATGATCGGCCTGAGCTGATCAGCCGCATCCGCCAGGGGCTGATGCTCTCCAATGCCTCGATGCTGCCGCTGGGAGCACTGATGGTGGCTTTGGCCGGGCCGATCGTGGCCTTGATCTACGAGCGGGGTGCGTTCAATGCCGGCGCCGCAGCGTTGGTGGGTGGCTTGCTGATGGCCTACGGCGTTGGCATGCCCGCCTATCTGGGCCGCGATGTGCTGGTGCGCGTGTTCTATGCCCTTGGCGATGGCACCACCCCCTTTCGCTTCTCGATGGCGGGTATCGGCCTGAACGCCGTGTTCGATTGGCTGTTGGTGGGTGGCCCGACGCCCTGGGGCTTGCAGCTGCCTGCTCTCAATTTCGGCGCCCCCGGCCTGGTGCTGGCCACCGTGGGGGTGAACCTGCTCACCTGTTTGGCGCTGCTGCTGGCGCTGCAGCGCCGCTTGGGTGGTTTGCCTCTGGCGGCCTGGGTGCGCGACAGCCTGCTCCTGCTGATCGCTGCGGTGCTGGCTGGTGGGCTCAGCTTCGGTCTCTCCATGTTGATCGCCTGGCCTGCCCACCTGGTGGGCCTGCTGCTGCAGTGCGGCCTCTGCGCGGCCGCTGGTTTGCTCCTATATGGCCTTGTGGCCAGCTGGGCCGGTGTGCCGGAAGCGACGCAGATCACCCGGCAGTTCGGAGGTCAGATCAGGCGGCGCCTGCCGTTTCGGCGTTGAGGTGGCAGCCTCAGCCTTCCACCACGCGCTCTTCGCGCACGTGGATCGGCACTTCCAGATGGCTGCGGCCCACCATGGCTGGCCCATCCACCGAATAGATCCGCGCTTCGATGCCGAAGTCGCGGAAGGCGGTTTCCATTTCCTGCATCAGCGCCCTTTCCACCTGCGCTTCAGCGTCCACCACCTTGCCGATCAGGCGGCTGCCTAGGGGACCGATGCGCTGGCGAACAACCTCTCGGGCGTTGGTGACCTCGATGACCAGCACAGGGCCGCAGCGGGATGCGCAACCCTAGCCGCGGTTAGCGAGCAGATCCTCGAGATCCTGCAGCTGGCCAGCCGGCACGAGCCGTGCCAGCGGCAACTTGCTGCTGCCGCCACCGATGGGCACCTGCACCGCTTCGAGGGCCTGGCGCGCGCACACCCCGGCGCCCTGATCCAGCCGGGCGGCACATTCAATCGCCAGCGCTTCAGCCACGCCCGCATCGCCCAGATAGAGGTGCCAGCCGCCGATCTGGATGTAGAGCCGGTCGGCGATCTCCAGTTGCAGATCGCGGATCTCGCTGGCGGAGAGGGTCATCGCGGCGATGGCGGGTGTGGTCTCAGGATGGCGTTTCCGGCCGCCTGGCGACCACGCTGATCAGCTGCACCACGAGCACAAGGGCCCAGGCTTCGGTGAGCCAAGCCAGGTGGTTGAAGGGATGGCGCATGGTCTGCACGAACCACAGGCCGCTGTTGAGAGCGGCGAACACCATCGTGTGCAGCACCAGATTCACGATCCGGTTGAAGTGCCGGTAGGTGGGGTCTTCAGGGTTGGCGGGTCCGTACCAGCGGATCGGCATCGGGGATGAAAGGAGGGGGTCTGTTGACGGGTGGGCCCTCGGTATGGGCACAATGTCAGGGCAGGCGCAGGCGCTTGTAGCTCAGCGGATTAGAGCATCTGACTACGGATCAGAGGGTCGGGAGTTCGAATCTCTCCAGGCGCGCCTTGCAAGACCAACCGTTCCTCCGGGAGCGGTTTTTTTGTGCCCGGATGGCGACTGCAGGGCCTGATTACAGGGGCGCTGAGTGCTGCGGTTTCTTACGATCAAAGCCTCACCAATACCTTGATCTGCCATGGCGGAGTCCACCGGAGCAGCCGTGAACCAGTCGCTGGCGGCCGGTGACCCTGCAATCGCTGCCCTGATTGGCAAGGAGCTGAACCGTCAGCAGACGCACCTCGAGCTGATCGCCTCCGAGAACTTCGCCTCCCGCGCCGTGATGGAGGCCCAAGGCTCGGTGCTCACCAATAAATACGCCGAGGGCTTGCCGTCAAAGCGCTACTACGGCGGTTGTGAGCATGTGGATGCGATCGAGGAGCTGGCGATCGAGCGTGCCAAGGAGCTCTTCGGTGCCGCCTGGGCCAACGTGCAGCCCCACAGCGGTGCCCAGGCCAACTTCGCCGTGTTCCTGGCGCTGCTGCAGCCCGGCGACACGATCATGGGCATGGACCTCAGCCACGGCGGCCACCTCACTCACGGCTCGCCCGTGAATGTGAGCGGCAAGTGGTTCAAGGTGGTGCAGTACGGGGTGGATGAAGCCACCCAGCAGCTCAATTTCGACACCATTCGCCAGTTGGCGCTGGAGCACAAGCCGAAGCTGATCGTGTGCGGCTACTCCGCCTACCCCCGCACCATTGATTTCCAGGCTTTCAGGGCCATCGCCGATGAGGTGGGTGCCTACCTGCTGGCCGATATGGCCCACATCGCTGGTCTGGTGGCCGCTGGTGTTCACCCCAACCCTGTGCCCGTGTGCGACGTGGTGACCACCACCACCCACAAGACCCTGCGCGGCCCCCGCGGCGGCCTCATCCTCTGCCGCGATGCCGAGTTCGCCAAACAGTTCGATAAGGCTGTGTTCCCCGGCAGCCAGGGCGGCCCGCTGGAGCACGTGATCGCTGCTAAAGCCGTGGCCTTTGGTGAGGCGTTGCAGCCCTCCTTCAAGGCCTACGCCCAGCAGGTGGTGGCCAACGCCCAAGCCCTCGCTGCTCGAATCCAGGAGCGCGGCATTGCTGTGGTGAGCGGTGGCACCGACAACCACATCGTGCTGCTGGATCTGCGCGGCATCGGCATGACCGGCAAGGTGGCCGATCTGCTGGTGAGCGATGTGCACATCACCGCCAACAAGAACACCGTTCCCTTCGATCCCCAGTCGCCCTTCGTGACCAGCGGCCTGCGCCTGGGCACCGCCGCCTGCACCACCCGTGGCTTCGATGAAGCCGCCTTCCGCGAGGTGGCCGATGTGATCGCTGATCGCCTGCTCAACCCAGAAGACGCCGCGATCGAGCAGCGCTGCCGCGAGCGCGTGGCGGCCCTGTGCGAGCGCTTCCCGCTCTACGCGGAAGCTCGCGAACTGCAGCCCGCTTGAGCGACTGGCCGGCAGCGGTCCTCCTGTGATCGCCGCGGAGCTGGGCCCTGCTTAAGCTGCGGCCGGCAGGGCCCATTTGGGCCTCGATTCCGACCGCGCACCGCCCCCGATGATCTCCAGCCGGCCGGATCTCGCCGCTGTTCTGGCGTTCGGCATCGCGGCCCTCTGCACAGCGCTCGTGGTGCCGATCGTGCGTCGCGCCGGTTTGCGTTGGGGCCTGATCGATCAGCCCGATTCCCGTAAGCAGCACACCACGCCGATGGTGCGCCTGGGCGGCGTGGGCATCGTGGGCGGTTTTGTGATCGCGCTGGCCTTGATCTGGCTGATGGGCGGTTTCGTGGAGCTGCCGCCTCAGCGCGACAGCCAGATCTGGACCACCATCGCCGGCGCCCTCTGCTTCTTTGTGATCGGCCTGGCCGATGACCTGTTCGCCTTGCCCCCGCTGCCCCGCTTGGGCGGCCAGGTGCTGGTGGCGATGGCGGTGTGGAGCCAGGGCGTGCAGATCGGGGCGATCGATCTGCCCTTCTACCTTTTTGGTGGGCCGCCCGGCGCCATCCCGCTGCCGGATGGTCTGAGCCTGGTTGCCACAGTGATCTGGCTGGTGGGCATCACCAATGCGATCAACTGGCTGGATGGTTTGGATGGCCTGGCCGCCGGCGTGAGCGGTATCGCTGCTGTTGGCCTGCTGTCAGTGAGTTACAGCCTCAATCAGCCGGCGCCCGGGCTACTGGCTGCGGCGCTGGCGGGCAGCTGCCTCGGCTTTCTTCGTCACAACTTCAACCCCGCCCGCATCTTCATGGGGGATGGCGGTTCCTATTTTCTCGGTTTTGCCCTGGCGGCGATCAGCATCGTGGGCCCGGCCAAAGGGCTCACCAGCGTGAGCCTGCTGCTGCCATTGCTGATCCTGTCGCTGCCCCTGGCCGACATGTCGGCCGTGATCATGGGGCGCCTCAGCCAGGGCCATTCGCCCTTCTATCCGGATCGGCGCCACCTGCATCACCGTCTGCTGCGCGCTGGTTTCAGCCATCGCCGCACCGTGGTGCTGATTTATGCCTTCACCCAGTGGCTGGCTGCGCTGGCGCTGGTGCTAGCCAACGCGGAACTGCGTTTTCTCTGGCTGGGGCTGGCCACGGCGGTGCTGATTGTGGTGGTGATCGCCGCTCGCCGCAGCCTCAACCGTGAGCTGGCTGGGAATGAGCGCTGAAATCCTCTGCATCGGTACCGAGCTGCTGCTGGGCAACATCACCAACGGCAACGCCCGCTGGATTGCTGAGCAGCTCGCGGCTCTGGGAATTCCCCACCACCGCCAGCTCGTTGTGGGCGATAACCGTGACCGCTTGATCGCTGAGCTGCAGGCCGCGGCTCAGCGCTGCCGCGTTCTGATTACCACCGGTGGCCTGGGCCCCACGCCCGACGACCTCACCACCGAGGCGATTGCCGCTGCCTTCGAGGCGCCCCTGGTGGAGCATCCCCAGGTTTGGGCCGAGATTCAGGCCCGCCTGGCCGCCCGAGGCCGCCCCTGCGCCGCCAGCAACCGTCGCCAGGCCTTCCTGCCGGAGGGGGCGGCGCTGCTGCCCAATCCCACCGGCACGGCTCCCGGCATGGTCTGGAGCCCGCGCCCGGAGTTCACGATCCTCACCTTTCCGGGGGTGCCAAGCGAGATGCGGGCGATGTGGGAGGCCACGGCTGCTCCCTGGCTGCGGGCGGCCGGCCTGGCGGAAGGGGTTTTCGCCAGCCGGATGCTGCATTTCTGGGGTGTGGGTGAATCCAACCTGGCGGAGCAGATGGCTGATCTGCTGGAAGGCACCAACCCCACCGTGGCGCCCTATGCCGGCTCCGGTGAAGTGAAGCTGCGGATCACAGCGCGCGCGGCCACGGCCGACGCGGCTGCGCAGCTGCTCGAACCGGTGGAGACGGAGATCCGGGCACGCACAGGTGCTCTCTGCTTCGGTGTTGATGAGGTTTCGTTGGCTTCGGTGCTGCTGGAGCAGTTGCGCCGGCGCGGCCAAACCCTTGCCGTGGCCGAAAGCTGCACCGGGGGCGGCCTTGGGGCTGCCCTGGCGGCGGTGCCCGGTGCTTCTGATGTGTTGCTGGGCGGTGTGATCGCCTACGCCAACAGCGTGAAGCAAGGGCTGCTGGGGGTACCCGCTGCGCTGCTGGAGGCCCATGGTGCCGTGAGCGATCCGGTGGCGCGCGCCATGGCCGAAGGAGCCCGGAGCGCCACCGGCGCCGACTGGGCTCTGGCGATCACTGGTGTCGCCGGCCCCGGCGGCGGCAGCCCCGAGAAGCCCGTGGGCCTGGTGCATATCGCCGTGGCGGGGTCAGCTGGCTGTAGCAGTGAGGGTGTGCACTTCGGCGCCAGCCGCGGTCGCAGCTGGATTCAGACCCTCGCCACCGGCGAAGCGCTCAACCGGTTGCGGCTGGCGCTGCTGGAGTAGTCACGGCGATCGCCGCCTTAGGCTCGATCGCTCCGTTGCTAGCGCCGCCGTGAGCTCCGGCACCCTTTACGACAAGGTCTGGGATCTGCATCAAGTGGCCCAGCTGCCGGGCGGTGCCACCCAGCTGTTCATCGGCCTGCACCTCATCCATGAGGTGACCAGCCCCCAGGCGTTTGCGGCCCTGCGGGATCTGGGCTTGAGCGTGCGCCATCCCGAGCGCACCGTGGCCACGGTGGATCACATCGTGCCTACCACCAGCCAGGCGCGGCCCTTCGCCGACTCCTTGGCTGAGGAGATGCTGGCCACGCTCGAGGCCAACTGCGCTGAGCACGGCATCACGCTGCATGGCATCGGCAGTGGCCGCCAGGGGATCGTGCACGTGATCGCCCCGGAGCTCGGCCTCACCCAGCCAGGGATGACTGTGGCCTGCGGCGATTCCCACACCTCCACCCATGGCGCCTTCGGGGCCATCGCCTTTGGCATCGGTACCAGCCAGGTACGCGATGTGCTCGCCAGCCAGAGCCTGGCGATGGGCAAGCTCAAGGTGCGGCGCATCTGGGTGGATGGCCAGCTGCAGAGCGGCGTGTACGCGAAGGATCTGGTGTTGCACGTGATCCGCACCCTCGGCGTGAAGGGCGGTGTGGGTTACGCCTATGAATTCGCCGGCCCGGCCATCGATGCCCTCTCGATGGAAGAACGCATGACCCTCTGCAACATGGCGATCGAGGGCGGCGCCCGCTGCGGCTACGTGAACCCCGATCAGGTCACCTTCGATTACCTGAAGGGTCGGCCGTTCGCCCCCAGCGGTGCGGCCTGGGATCAGGCAGTGGCCTGGTGGAACGGCCTGGTCAGCGGTGCCGATGCCGTCTTCGACGACGAGGTGCGCTTCGATGCCGCTGCCATCGCCCCCACGATTACCTGGGGCATAACGCCAGGCCAGGGCATCGGTGTGGATGAAACCGTGCCCACCCTCGAGCAAACCGAGCCGGATGAGAGGCCGCTGGCGGAAGAGGCCTACCGCTATATGGATCTGCAGCCCGGTGCGCCGATCGCCGGCACGCCTGTGGATGTGTGCTTCATCGGCAGCTGCACGAACGGACGCCTCAGCGATCTGCAGGCGGCGGCAGCTGTGGCCAAAGGCCGCAAGGTGGCGCCTGGTATCAAGGCGTTTGTGGTGCCCGGGAGCGAACAGGTGGCCGCCGCGGCTGAAGCCGAGGGTCTCGACAAGGTGTTTGTGGAAGCAGGTTTTGAGTGGCGCGAGCCCGGCTGCTCGATGTGCCTGGCGATGAACCCCGATCGCCTGGAGGGCCGTCAGATCAGCGCCAGCTCCAGCAACCGCAATTTCAAGGGTCGCCAGGGTTCGGCGAGCGGTCGCACCCTGCTGATGAGCCCGGCGATGGTGGCTGCCGCGGCCATCGCTGGTCGGGTGAGCGATGTGCGCGAGCTGCTCAACGCCTGATCGATCTCTTTCCCCGTTAACCGTCGAACGCAGCCGGCCCACCCCATGACCACCGCCACACCCTTCCCCTCTGGCTCGATCCGCAACGTCAGCGGCACCACCGTGGTGGTGCGCGGCGATGACATCGACACCGATCGGATCATCCCGGCGCGCTTCCTCAAGTGCGTCACCTTTGAGGCGTTGGGCCCTGCCGCTTTCGCCGACGATCGGGCTGAACTAGCCGATAGCCCGGCTGGCCCTCACCCGTTTGATCGGCCCGAGCATCAGGGCGCCTCAATCCTGCTGGTGAACCGCAACTTCGGTTGTGGCTCCAGCCGCGAGCACGCGCCGCAGGCGCTGATGCGCTGGGGCATCCGCGCGGTGGTGGGGGAGAGCTTTGCTGAGATTTTCTACGGCAACTGTCTGGCGCTGGGCATTCCCTGCCTGGTGGCCGACCACGACACGATGCTGGCGATTCAAGCTGCGGCGGATGCCGATCCGGCAGCCAGCGTTGCGGTGGATGTGGCAGAAGCACGGCTGCGTTGCGGCGACCACACCTGGCAGCTCGACCTTGCGGCTGGCCCTCGCCAGATGCTGGCCACGGGGCAGTGGGATGCCACCGGCCAGCTACTCGCCCACGGTGACGCGCTCCAGGCCACGGCCGCCCGCCTGCCTTATCTCAACGGTTTCAGCGCCGCCTGAGCCTGCTCGCTTCGCAAGTCGTGGCGGTCACTCGTGCAAGTGTCTATCAAGGAGAGAGGACGGTCCGTGGCCGATGCGCTTCCTCTCTTCTGTTCAGTCGGCCCTGGTGGCTGCGCTCCTGATCGCCCCCCCGGCAGTCTTCGCGGCTCAGCCCTTGGCTGTGGAGCCTTACCGCTCCCCAGCGGGGCAGGCCGCTCCACCCTGGCCCCAGTGCCGCGGCTGTGACCTGCGCGGCGCCAACCTGAGTGGCTTGCTGCTGAATGGCATCGATCTGCGGGATGCCGATCTGCGTGGTGCTGACCTGCGCGGCAGCAATCTGGAGGGGGCCGACCTTAGTGGCGCTGATCTGCGCGGCGCTCTGTTGCAGCAGAGCTGGTTGAGTAACGCCGATCTCAGCGATGTGGATCTATGCCAGGCCAACCTGCGCGATGCCGTGTTGATTCAGGCCCTCACGCCTGGGGTGCAACTGGAGGGCGCTGTGTTGATCGGTGCCGACTTCACCGGCAGCGATCTGATGATTGGCGGTGACGAGCTGGTGCCGCAACCTCTGCCGCCGCTCTCACCTCAGAACCCCCGTCGTTGAATCAGCGCATCTTGCGCCAGGCCTGGAGGGGTGTAGGGCACGAAGGGCAGGCCTGTGCCGGTGAAGTTGAAGTCATTGAGTTTCACCCGGAAGCCACCAATGCCCTGGTAAGGGCTGTAGTAAATCGCCAGTTCATAGGCACGTCGTTGCCAGCGCAGCTCCACGTAGGAATCGACTACGTCGCCGTAGAACTCTGAGCTGGGGTCCACGTTGAGCCCGACCCCACCGCTGAAGATCAAAGGCCCGACTAGTTGCTGGGTGAGCCCGAGTCCCAGGGTGCTGAGGTCAACGATGCGATCGAAGCTGAACGGACTCACGCCTTGGCGGAGGGTGCCGCCCCCAGCGATTGTGAATTGGGTGTAGTCCAGGAAGTTCTTCTGCAGATGTCCAAGCGTGAGCGTGGGACCGCCACTGATGCTGAAGGCCTGCTGGTTCGTGCCATCGCCGTAATAAGCGAGGTTGATGTTCAGGTTGGTGTTGATCGTGAGTCCCGGAACCACAGGCGTAGGGCTGTAGCGGGTGGCACGCTCACTGTCTGGGTTGAGCGGTTTGCCTGTCCACAGCGGCAAGCTGCTGTTGATTGAGCCGTAAACACTTGCCCTCCAGAGGTCCGCCAGGTTCACGCTGGTGAATTCCGTTCCCTGGAAGTTGCCGATCCCCGCCCTCCAGAACATTGTGTTGGAGATGTTGCCAAGATTGGGTAGGGTTCGGATCTGCTCGAGCGACAATCCGAGGGCCGAATAGACGTCCTGCTCGCCGAGCGAACCATTCCATACGCGATAGCGATAGGCAGCGAAACCGCGGGCGGTGGTGAGGCCGATACCGGGAAGCGTGAAGGATCGGCTGATGTCGCCCCAGCTGCGGGCACCATTGGCGAAGTTGCTGGGGTCGAAAGTGGAGAAATCGCCTGTTACATCAATGTTGAGGCCGAGTACTTCGGTGTCGAAGCGTGCAAGCAGGCCGAACAGATCGCCAATCCGCGTGGGCTGTGAACTCGCAGTGGCGCCGATCGGTTCGCCTGGTAAGACATAGCTGCTGGTGGTGCCATCGAGGGCCCGGCGTACCATGAACTGAGGCTGCAGATTGAGGGTGCCGCGCTTGCCCACCTCGATGGGCTTGAGGTTGTAGCCGAGATAGAAGCCGTCACGATCCTCTGAGTCCACGGCCGTCACCCAGCGGTTCTCCACCTCGCGATCCTTCTCAAAGCGTTGGTTGCGCTGGATCGGGATTGGCAGGCGATCCTCGAGGATCAGCTGGTTGGTCTTGGTGTTAATCACCACGTCGCCATTGGCTTCGTGGCGGGCAATGACTCCGGTGGAATCCACCCAGCTCTGAGCGGGTGTGTAGGGATCGTTGCTGAAGGCGGCTCGGTCGGCTTGCCAGCTCGTTGGTGTGATGGTGATCCTGTTGGCTTGCAAGCGCCAGCGGCTGATGGTTCCCATCACAAATCGCTGGCCGTTGGACGAGAACTGAACGCTCTGCTCCGGTTTCACGCCACCAAACTGGCGCTCTTCATTTGTTTCCAAAGCAAGCTGTTCTGAGCCGAAGCGTTGTTCCGCCTTCAGGCTCTGTTGGAACTGAACAGCGCTAACCCGCTGGTTCACAAGAGCTTCCAGCGCCTGTCGCCTCTCCGCCTCCAGTTGGGCGGGAGGAGCGCTCGCAAGCGCAGATGGTGATTGGGCCGCTGCTGCCGTTCCTGTCGCCTGCTCGCTGGATCCCAGGGCGACCTCATTCAGTTGTTCGCTGAGTGGCTTGGGTTGTGGGCGGCCACCTCCCGGGCAGCCATCGGGTGGCCCCATGCCAACGCGGAAACTTGGTGCAGGACTGTTACCGAATCGGTAGCGCATCCCCACGAGGTAGGCGTTGCTCCCTTCGCTCACGCCGCTATAAGTGCCGTAGGCGCCTGACCGGTGGTGTATCCGTCCCACCAGTGACCATTCCGGTTTGATCAGAGCTTCAACTTCAAAGCCCAGATAGTTGAGAAAGGTGGTGTAGTTTTCGCGGAATGTTTTCTCATAGTTGCTAACGCTAGTGTTAAGGCTCACGCCTTCGAAAAAAGCCAGGCTTAGCCACGGTTGCAGCCAGGCCCGCACGCCAAAGCTCCAGGTGAATTCACCGAACGTCTGAGCAGGGGTGTTGGCGTTGGGTACGTCCTGGTTGAATTCTCCTCCTGGTTGCTCGGCCGCATGGTGAAGCAGTGCGTTGGAGTCGAACTCCAGCGCCAGCGGCCCGGCACGCAGCAGACGCTTGTTGAGACCCACACCCAGCAGGTACTCAGGCCGCATCTGGCCTTTAAAGATGAAGGTATCGCCGAAATTGGCGTCGATCATTTGACCGCCCCAGAGGGTGGCGCTCCAGGGGTAGGGGTGCCAGTCAGGGATCGGAGGCAGTGGCGGTGGGCAGGCCATGGTCTGTGCCATGGGCGACAACGCCACTGGTGGCATCATCAAGTCCTGGTCAGGTAGGCGCTCAGGGGTGCCGTTTGCCCTCGGCCAGGTCGTGACGGTGTTAGCAGGCCAGTCCAGGCTCGCCTGCAGCTTTGGATCGTGGAGCGGCTGTGCCCGCAGCTGGTTCTGGATCTGGTCGCTCTGGTGCTGCAACGTTGAGGTAGTGGTTGTGCTCGCCTGGATCGAGGGCGCCGGCTCCAGCGTTCCGGGAATGAGCAGATCGAATGTGGGCCGCTCCAGTTCTTTGGGGAGCTGATCAGGCCAGTAGCTCAAAGGCAGCAGTGCAGCGCTGGGTGGGCTACCTGGATTGAGATCGAGGGCGGCGCTGTCGAGATCGAGAACGCCGTAGACCTCGTCGATCTCTCCGCTGTTTTCGATCAGGCTGTAGCGGAGCTTGCTGGCCTGCAGGTATTGATTGCCGCGTTGGAAGCGAACCCGCCCGCTGGCATAAATCGTGCGGGTGGCGCTTTCGTATTCGATCCGATCCGCCAGTAGGCGTCCGCCGGCCAGGATCACCGTCACGTTGCCTACGGCCACAAACCGATTGGCCAGCAGGTCGAAACCCTGGTCGTCGGCGCTGAGCTCGATGTCGATGGGTGGCTTCTGTGCCGGAGTGGCCTCAATCAGGCCTGCAGCCGCAGATTGTGCGGGAGCAGCTGGCTTGCCGGAGGTCGCGGGAGCAGCTGGTGTTGACTGCTGATCAGCCGCAACAGCGTGACCACCGAGCAGAACCGATGCCGATCCCAGCACCGCAATCAAACGGCGGACGCGTTGCTGGACAGGCACCGAAGGGAATGAAGACGGCGTGATCCTGACACGCCCCAGGACTTAGCGCCGAATCACTCTTCGAGGTCTTTGCGGCTGGGGGTGCGGCTGGGATCGCTGGCCAGGAAGCCGAACACGAAGATCCCGATGAAGAAAAAGACGACGGAGTAAACCGAGATCTTGAGGGCGAGCATTGGTTCTGTCCGGCGGTGACAGGGAGTGACGGGCGCCAAGTGGGCCCTGATCGACCCTGCGGCAGCGGCATCATCCTATGGGTCGTGATCGCGTTGACCGATGCCGGAGGGCCCAGACAGCGCTGTTCGCTCCTGGATTGAAACGTTTCAGGCCCAATCCAGGCTGGATCTCAGGCCGCTCTGGCGGTGCGTAACCCCATCGGGCGCAGGTGATGTTGCGCTGTTGGATCCCTGGGGAGCCCGTTGCCGCCCCGACTGGCATGCCAGCGGTCTTGTGATCTGGCCCCGCGGTGGGCGGTGGCTGCAGCTGCGGTTGGAGCTGGTGTGCCCACCGGCCTGGCAGACGCGCCAGCAGGGCGATCGCCTGGCGCGTCTGGTGCTGCGCTGGTGGGCCGATGCGGTGGAGCTGCGGGTGGATGGCGAGCGGGTGCATCAGGGCGATCTGTTCGACACCGCCTGCCGTTGGCCCCTGCCGGCGGCCTGGTGGAGCGGTCAGCCACTGCAGCTGGACTTGCATTTGCGCTCCCCCCTTCATGACGACGGGGCTCTGATCGCCAGTGCGGTGGAGCAGGAACCCCTCGATCCGGCAGACCCCACAGGTGTGCTGGTTGCGCCGCGGTTGGCCCTTGCAGCCCAGCGCTTGCCGGCTGAAGCGCAGCCGGCACTACTGGAGCAGCTCCAAGCTTTGGATCCTGCCGACCCCTCTGTTGCTCCAGCACTTGAGCCCTGGCTTCAGGAGCAGGTGCTGCTGCAGCCGCCTGCTCCGGTGCACGTGCTGGGCCATGCCCACCTCGATCTGGCCTGGCTCTGGCCGGTGGCGGATACCTGGCAGGCGGCGGTACGCACCTTTGAATCGGTGTTGGCGCTGATGGAGCGCTTCCCCCAGCTTCATTTCGCCCACTCCACCCCCGCGCTCTACGCCTGGATCGAGCAGCACCGGCCAGCGCTCTTCGCTCGGCTGCGGGAGGTCATGCAGGCCGGGCGCTTTGAGCCGATCAACGGCCCCTGGGTGGAGAGCGATTGCGTGCTGATCGGCACTGCGTCCCTGCTGCAGCAGTTCGCCCTGGGCCAGGCCTACAGCCGCTCCCGCTTTCCCGAGTGGCAGCACAATCTCTGCTGGCTGCCCGACAGCTTTGGCTTCAGCGCCGGCCTGCCGGCGGTGGCCCGCAGCACAGGGGTGGAGTGGTTCTGCACCCACAAGCTCGCCTGGAACAGCGGTCAGCCCTTCCCCCACCGGCTGTTCCGCTGGCGCAGCCGCTGCGGCAGCGAGCTGTTGGCCCTGGCCACAGCGCCGATCGGCACCGACGGTGATCCACTGGCGATCGACAGCTACAGCCGCGCCTGGCAGGCCGCCACAGGGGTGGAGCAGGCCCTGTGGCTGCCCGGCGTGGGTGATCACGGCGGCGGGCCCACCGCTGAGATGCTCGAGCAGCTGCAGCTCTGGCAGCAGCAACCCCTGGCCTGCCCCCAGACCCACGGCAGCCTGCGCCAGTACCTGGCGGGCTTGGAGCCGCTGGCACCGCAGCTGCCGGTCTGGCGCGATGAGCTTTATCTGGAATTGCACCGCGGCTGTGCCACCAGCCGGCCCGATCAGAAGCGCCACAACCGCAGCCTGGAGCGGCTGCTGCGGGAGGCGGATCTGGCTTTGGCCCTGCAGCATCTGTTCGCTCCGCAGGCGGCTCGGGCAGACCCTTCCGATTGGCGGCCTCTGCTGTTTCAGCAGTTTCACGACATTCTTCCTGGCACGTCGATCCCGGAAGTGTTCGAGCAGGCTGAACCCCAGTGGCGTTCTGCCCGGCGGCAGGCGCGACGCAGCCGCGATCAGGCGTTGCAAGCTCTGCTGCCGCGCCACAACGGCTGGTGGTTGGCCCAAATGCAGCTGCAGGCAGCCGGGGCTTCCACCCTGCGTCTGCCGGCCGGGGTCTGGCGCCTGAGCGGTGCCGAAGCGGCCCTGCCGCAGCAGCCGGCCCCAGGCGGCGGCACCTGGGTTCAGCTCCACCGACCGGCCGGTGTGGCGGCGGTGCCCTTGGAGCGCGGCCCGAGCGAGGCGTCGCTGGCGCTGGAGCCCATTGCTGAGCTGCAGCATCCGGTGACCCTTCAAGCCAGCGAGCAGGGCTGGCAGCTCAGCAATGGGCTCGTGCGGGCGCAGTTCGGCCCTGCCGGGCTGGAGCAGCTCTGGGGAATCGACGGTGTACCGCAGCTGGCGGGGGCCTTGGCCTGGTGCCGCTGGAAGGATCACGGTGAGTTCTGGGATGCCTGGGATCTCGCAGTGGATTACCGCCAGCACCCCCTGCCGCTGCAGTGGCAGAGCGGCCCTGAGCTGGCGGAGCAGGGGCCGCTGTGTACACGGCTCGTCTGGCGCGGCTGTTGCGGCAGCAGCCCGCTGCGGCTCGACGTCCAGCTGCGCGCAGCTTCGCCCTGGCTGGAGCTCGTGCTGCAGGTGGATTGGCGTCAGCGCCATGAGCTGCTCCGCTTGGAGTTGCCCCTGGCGCAACCCGCTTGCCGCTACGCGGCCGATACGCCTGGCGGCGTGATCGAGCGACCTGCTGCAGCTGCCAACGGCCGCGAACAAGCCCGCTGGGAAGTGCCCGCGATCAGCTGGATCGCCTCGCAGGCTGTGGCCGGTGGCGGTCTGGCCGTGCTGCTGGATGGGCCCCAGGGGGTGTCGGCGGAGCCTGAGCGCCTGGGTGTCTCGCTGCTGCGCGCGCCCACCTGGCCCGATCCTTCAGCGGATCAGGGCCTCCAGCGGCTGCGGCTCGCCCTCTCACCCTGCTCCCAGGGCTGGCGCCAGCAGGCAGTGCCCCAGCAGGCTCAGCGCTTCCGGGAGCCCGTCTGGCTGCGTCCAGCATCAGATTGTGCCGCAGCCGGCGGCTGGCCGGCCCTGGATTTGGGGTCGGAGGCGCTGCAGATCGTGGGGCTGCAGCCGCTCGAGCAACCCGGAATGGCGCGACTGACGCTGCAAAACGACAGCCCTCAGCGCCAGCAGTTGCGCTGGCCTGAGGGCTGGAGCGCCCGCCGCGAGTTCACGGCCGGGACGGAGGCCTCCTGCACCTCGGCTGGAGCGGACGATCTGCTGCGGCCCTGGCAGCTCGGCAGTTGGCTGGTGTGCAGTGGCAGCAGCCCGGGTGATCAGTCGTCGTGATCGTCGAAGGGGTCGGTGAGGCCCTTCGATGGCGGGCCGAAGGCGGTGTAGATGCCAAAGCCGGTGAGGCCCAGCAGCACAGCCAGCACGGCCAGTGCCACCGACATGGCTGGGGACGACGTTTCCATCACAACTCTCGACAGGCACAGCCGCGGCAGCCGCCGCGGCCCTTACAGTAACGAGACTGACCCTTGCCAGAGAGCACAGCCCGTCATGGCTCAACGCACCCGCCTGGGAGATCTGCTGCGTCCCCTCAACTCCGAGTACGGCAAGGTTGTTCCCGGTTGGGGCACCACTCCCGTGATGGGCGTGTTCATGGCTCTGTTCCTGGTGTTTCTGCTGGTGATCCTGCAGCTGTACAACAAGTCTCTGCTGCTCGACGGCATCACCGTCAACTGGAACGGCGTCGGCTGATCGGATGAATGTCTTCGGAGTCGGGCTGCCGGAGCTGGCGGTCATCGCGGCCATCGGTCTTCTGGTGTTCGGCCCGAAGCGCTTGCCCGAGCTCGGCAAAACCCTCGGACGCACCCTGAAGGGCTTTCAGAGTGCGTCCAGCGAGTTTGAGAAGGAATTCCGCAAGGCGGTCGACACGGTCGAAGCGGAAGTCACCGCCACCAGCGTCCTTCCTACTAAGCAGGCTCAAGCGGGTGCTCCGGATACTTCAGCGAACCCGCAAGCGTCCAATGCTGCCCCTGAGCAATCCTCAGAGGCTTGAGTTGAGCCGCTGAGCATTGATGGCTGGCCCTGAAGGCACCGCCCCCCTGCAGCTGCTGGTGGGCCTTGGTAACCCTGGCGACAAGTACGTCGGGACACGCCACAACGTCGGATTCATGGCCCTGGAGCGCCTCGCAGCCCAGGCCGGTGGCAGCTTCAAGCAGCAGAGCAAGCTGCATGGGCTGCTGGCTGAGGTGGGAGTGGGCAGCAAGCGTTTGCGCCTGCTCATGCCGCAGACCTTCATGAACGACAGCGGCCGCTCGATTCGTGCTGCCCTCGATTGGTTTGATCTCGAACCAGCCCAGATGCTGGTGCTGGTGGACGACATGGATCTGCCACTGGGTCGCCTGCGGTTGCGCCTCAGTGGTGGTGCCGGCGGCCACAACGGCCTGCGTAGCACTATTGCCCATCTGGGCGGGCAGGAGTTTCCGCGCCTGCGCATCGGCATCGGAGCGCCGGCTCTCAATCCCGTTGAGCGCAAGCAGCGCACGGTGGGTCATGTGCTGGGCCGGTTTGCCCCCACTGATCAGCCCGTGCTTGAGGAGGTGCTTGAGGAGGTGCTCCAGGGTGTTGACCTGATTCAGCGGCTGGGCTTTGAGCGCGCCGGTAACCGATTGAACGGGTTTGTGGCGCCGGCTGCGGTCAAGCTGGCGGAAGCCCCGCTTGGATGA
Source organism: Vulcanococcus sp. (assembly GCF_044369115.1). Lineage (GTDB taxonomy): Bacteria > Cyanobacteriota > Cyanobacteriia > PCC-6307 > Cyanobiaceae > Vulcanococcus. Next base: position 22,374 of record NZ_JBIPMN010000007.1, read on the forward strand.
GGAGCGCCGCCGTGAGTCGTCTACCCACCACCACGGCCCAGCTCCGCGTGCTGCACCAGAGCTTCAGCCAGCGCCTGCTGGAAGGGGAGGTGAGCGCTGGAGGCTTCCAGTGGACCTTCAGCTGGTACTTCGATCGCGGTGAGTTGCAGGTGGAGCCCTCCCTCGGTCGAGCCTTGATTCAAGACGCGCTGCTGCGATTTCTGCTCAAGGCCGATTACCAGCTCGAACCCGGGGGTGATTACGCCTTCACGGTGCGGGCCAAGTTTTAAGGCTCAGCGTGGCTGGGCGCTGCAACAGCGTTCCGAGGTGGCGTTCCAACAGGAGTTGCGCCACCACATCGTCCACATCGCGGGGAGGGAGCCGCAACCCGCGCGGCAGCCAGCGCCGCCAGCCACGGGCGGGCTCCAGTTGCCAATAGCGCTCCCGCGCAGCAAGGGTGGTGCCCGCTTCCGGGATCAGCAGCGCGGGCAGGTTATGGGCGCTGAGCCACTGGCGCCAGGGCTGACTGCCGGTGCCATCACCGAGCAACACCGTGCTGCAACCAGGACTGCGGACCCACTCCAGCAGCAGCTCCTGGCAGCGCTGCGGCGGCAGGACCCCCGCCGCCAATACCTCACTGCTGCTGCAATCCGCCAGCACGAGGCCGCATTTGCTGCGTCCAGGGTCGATCGCCGCCCGCCGGCTCAACGCGGCACCGCCCGCAGTTCCACGGCCACCGGATCCACCAGATCGCCGTTGCGCAACGACACCGCTTGCAGTTGCACCACCTGCCCCGCGGGCCGGTTGCTGAGGGCGTTGCTGAGCTGGTTCACGCTGGCGGCATCGAACTGCAGGCCGCTGGCCAGGCTGCCTGCCCGCTGCACGGCGTTGTAAGCCGAGGCCAGCAGCACATTCAGGCGGCTGCGCACCTGCTCCGCACTGCGTTCATCGCCCTCCAGCACGGTGGTGGCCAGTTGCTCGCCCGCTTTCACCACCTGCCTGTTGCGGCGGACATCGGGGAAGGCCACCACCTGGCGTTCGCCTTTGAGCACGTTGGCGGCCGAAATCAGGCTCACCACCCAATCACCGCGTTTGCTCAGGATGCCCTCCAGCTTGGTGATGTCACTGCGGGCTACCAGCAGGATCTGGCGGTTGGGTGTCTGCCCGGGCAGCACCCGCTGAAACACGTTGGTGTTGGTCTGGCGCAGCAGCGCTTCGATCACTAACTTGGCCTGCTCAGGTTTCTCGATGCGCACCTTGGCGATCTCCAGGGGCTGGCCGCTGCTGATCACGACATCGCCGCGGCGCAGGGCAATCAGGTTGGTTTCCAGCTGCTGAAGTTCCTTGGCGGAGGCGCCGATGCGGTTGTTGAGCCGTGCCAGCTCTTGGCGGTTGCGCTGGATGTCGGCATCCTTGGCGTCGATCTCGCGGCTGAGCTGATCCCGTTCTTGCTCGAGCAGCCGGCGCTGTTGCAGCAGCGGTGCCAGCTCCTTGCGCAGCGAGGCGGCCTGTGCTTCCACCATGCTGAGTTGGCTGCGGGCCTGCTGGCGCCCCAGTTCGGCTGCTGTGAGTTCGCTCTGGCTGCGTTGCAGAGCTTCGCGCCCCTCCCGTAGGCGCCGTTCGAGCTGGTCGAGCTCAAACAGGCCGGTGCGCAGCCGATCGCTCACCAGCAGCATCAAGCCGAGCGAGATCGCGCTGATCAGGCTGCCGGTGAGCACCGTGATCACCACCGCCGTGCGGCGCGGCCGCATCCCCAGCAGGCTCAGGCGGGCCTTGCCCACCTTGGAACCGAGCCGATCGCCGAGGGTGGAGAGCACTCCACCCAGCAGCAGCAGCGCCAGGATCAGCAGCCAGCCCGACACAACTTTGCGCGACGACGCTCAGTATCGGTGGGAAGCGTTCAGCTAAACCGCTTGGCTAGCGCCAGCGGATCAAACACTGTGATCTTTTTGCGATCGATCTGCACGAGGCCGGCATTGCGCAGGTCGCCCAGCAGCCGGGTGATCGTGACGCGTGTGGAACCGATCGCTTCGGCGATCGCCTGATGCGACAGGCGCAGATCGATCGTGATCCCTTCGCTGGTGGGCACGCCGAAATCCCGGCAGAGCACCAGCAGGAAGCTCACCAGCCGCGACGACATGTCGCGGTGGGTGAGGGTTTCGATCATCGTTTCGGTTTGCAGGATCCGAGATGAGAGGCCCTGCAGCATCAGCAGCCCCACGCTGGCATCGAGCTCGATCGCTTTACGTACCGAGGCTGCCGGCGCAGTGACCATCTCCACCCTGGTGAAGGCCACGGCGTGATAGAAGCGGTCGCTGCGCTGGCCTGTGAGCAGCGACAGCACCCCGAACAAGCTGTTCTCCCGCAGCAGCGCCACGGTGATTTCTTCGCCGGATTCGTAAACCCGAGAGAGCCTCACCGCGCCTCGGCGCAACAGATAGACCTTCTCAGCTGGATCGCCGGGAAAGAAAATCGTTTTGCCTCGCTCCACCGTTTCGGTGGTGCTGCCGTTGAGGCCGCGGATCACATCCAGCAGGGTGGCGTTGGATGGCGTAGGCGAACCCGCCATCGGAGAGAGCCCTGCGGCGCCGGTCGTAGGGCTTGGGGAGTAACGGCTGAAGCCTGGTTGGGCGCCGACCATAACGGCGGGGCAAGGTGAGGCGGACCCTACGGATCACCCCTGCGGGCTCTTGTAGTGATTGACACTATTTCGGGGCTTGCTCCAAAGCCACCCGCTGACTGTGCCGAAGCTGCTGCAATCCCTCATCCGCCAGATCGAGCAGCGCATTCAGCTGTTGGCGCGAGAACGGAGCGCCTTCGGCGGTGCCCTGCACCTCCAGCAATTGCCCCTGGCTGTTCATCACCACATTGAGATCCACCTCGGCCCTGCTGTCTTCGCTGTAGTCGAGGTCGAGCAGGGCTGCGCCATCCACCAGCCCCACCGACACCGCCGCTACCTGCTCCAGCAGGGGTGAGCGGCTCAGAACGCCGCGAGCTTCCAGGCGCTGCAGCCCCAGGGCCAGGGCCGCCCAGGCGCCCGTGATCGAGGCGGTGCGGGTGCCGGCGTCGGCCTGCAGCACATCGCAGTCGATGTGGAGGCTGCGTTCGCCCAGGGCTTCGAGATCAAGGCAGGCCCGCAGGCTGCGGGCGATCAGGCGCTGGATCTCCTGGGTGCGGCCCGAGAGTTTCATCAGCTCCCGCGGCTGCCGGCTGGGTGTGCTGGCGGGCAGCAGCCGGTAATCGG
>NZ_JBIPMN010000112.1:0-8744 GCF_044369115.1 Vulcanococcus sp.
GGGGATGCCGTTGGGATCCTCGCCGATGCGTCCGCTTGGGTGTGCGCCCACCGGGTTGAAGTAGCGCAGGCTGGCGATGCGCCAGCCGGGCTCGCTGGCCGCCAGATCCGCTAGCAACCGCTCCACCGCCGCCTTGCTGTGGCCGTAGGGATTGATGGGCTGTACAGGCGCCGTTTCGGGGATCGGCACCTGGTCGGGGTAGCCATAGAGCGTGGCGCTGCTGCTGAACACCAGCGTGCGGCAGCCGGCTGCCTGCATCGCCGCCAGCAGCTGGCGCGATCCGGCCACATTCACATCCCAGTAGCGCAGCGGGTGTTGCACCGATTCGCCCACCGCCTTCAGGCCGGCGAAGTGGATCACGGCATCGATCGGTTCCTGAGCGGCGGTAGCCGAGAAGGCTTGTTCCAGGTCAGCTGGCTGGCGGATGTCGCCTTGGATCACTCGCAGGCGTTGTTGCTGGATTGCGGGCGGCAGCTCAGCCAGGGCGGCCACGCGGCGCAGCGCTTCGGGGGAGCTGTTGCTGAAGTTGTCGAGCACCACCAGGTTGTGGCCCGCTTCCAGCAGCACCAGGCAGGTGTGGCTGCCGATGAAGCCAGCCCCACCGGTGATCAACAGTCGGGCCACGGCTCGTGAGCAGGGCTTTCAACCTTAGGGCTGATCCACGACAGGGCTGATCCACGTCGATCCCGCAGACTGACCCCAGCCAGGTGTGGTTTGTGGAGAAGCTGCAGAGTCTGCGCGGGATGGTGGATCTGCTGCCGCAGCAGATTGGGGTGTGGCAGCAGCTGGAAGCCACTGCGCGCTGCCATTTCCAGCGGGCCGCTGTGGCAGAGATTCGCACACCCATCCTCGAAGCCACGGAGCTGTTTGCGCGGGGAATCGGCGAAGCCACCGATGTGGTGGGCAAGGAGATGTACACGTTTCTGGATCGAGGCGAGCGCAGCTGCACCCTGCGGCCGGAAGGCACCGCATCGGTGGTGCGGGCTGCCATCCAGCACGGCTTGCTGAGCCAGGGTCCCCAGCGGCTCTGGTATGGCGGGCCGATGTTCCGGTATGAGCGCCCTCAGGCCGGCCGGCAGCGGCAGTTCCATCAGATTGGCCTGGAATTTCTGGGCTTCGCCGATGCCCGCAGCGATGTGGAAGCAATCGCCATTGCCTGGGATCTGCTGGCGGATCTGGGGGTGCAGGGGCTGGCCCTCGAGCTCAACAGCCTCGGCAGCGCCGACGACCGGGCCCACTTTCGCCAGCAGCTGGTGGCCTGGCTCGAGCAGCGGCGTGACCAGCTCGATCCGGATTCCCAGGACCGCCTAGCTCGCAATCCCCTGCGCATCCTCGACAGCAAGAACGCCACCACCCAGGCCTTGCTCCAGGACGCTCCCACCCTGGCGGCGGCCCTGGCCCCCGAGAGCCGCGAACGGTTTGAACGGGTGCAAGAGGGGCTAACGGCTCTGGAGATCCCCTTCCAGCTCAACCCCCGGCTGGTGCGCGGACTCGATTACTACAGCCACACCGCCTTTGAAATCACCTCCAGCCAGCTGGGAGCCCAGGCCACCGTGTGTGGCGGTGGCCGTTACAACAGCCTGGTGGAGCAGCTCGGTGGTGCGTCTACCCCGGCCATTGGTTGGGCGCTGGGTGTGGAACGCCTGGTGATGCTGCTGGCGCAGGCGGGTGAGCGTCAGGACGCTTCGCCGGACATTTATGTCGTGAGCCGCGGCAGCCTGGCGGAGGCCCAGGCGCTGGTGCTGGCGCGTCAGCTGCGCCGCAGCGGTCGGTCGGTGGAGCTCGATCTCAGCGCTTCGGCCTTTGGTAAGCAGCTGAAGCGGGCGGATCGCAGCGGTGCGCGCTGGGCTGTGGTGATCGGTGAGGACGAAGTGCGGCTGGACCAGGTGATCGTGAAGAACCTCCAGGAGCAAACCGAACAGCCGATGGCCGCGGCTGAGCTGCTAAGTCAGTTCGCTTAGGTTGCGAGGGCTGATGCGACTGCCGCCTTTCTGATGTCCAGCCCTGCAGCCGTGCGCGCCATCTGTTGCATCGGCGCGGGCTACGTGGGCGGCCCCACGATGGCTGTGATTGCCGATCGTTGCCCCCACATCCAAGTGACGGTAGTGGATCTCAACGCTGAGCGCATTGCCGCCTGGAACGATCCCGATCTGAGCCAACTGCCGGTGTATGAGCCCGGCCTCGATGCCGTGGTGGGCCGTGCCCGCGGCCGCAATCTGCACTTCAGCACGCAGGTGGAGGCGGCCATCGCTGCCGCTGATCTGGTGTTCATCTCGGTGAACACCCCCACCAAAACCCGAGGGTTGGGGGCTGGCCAGGCCAGCGATCTCAAGTGGGTGGAAGCCAGTGCCCGCACGGTGGCCAAGGCGGCGCGTGGTCACACGATCGTGGTGGAGAAGAGCACGTTGCCGGTGCGCACCGCTGCGGTGATCCAGGAGATCCTCACGGCAGCCCAAAGCGAACAGGGAGACAGCACCTACTCAGTGCTCTCCAACCCGGAGTTTCTGGCAGAGGGCACCGCGATTGAGGATCTGGAGCAGCCCGATCGCGTCTTGATCGGCGGTCAGGATCCAGCTGCTGTCGAAGCCCTGGCGGAGATCTACGCCAGCTGGGTGCCGCAGGAGCGGATTCTGCGCACCAACCTGTGGAGCAGTGAGCTGAGCAAGCTCACGGCCAACGCTTTCCTGGCGCAACGGATCAGCTCGATCAATGGCATTGCCGCCTTCTGCGAGGCCACCGGAGCTGATGTGCGGGAGGTAGCCCGCGCCATCGGTGCTGATAGCCGGATCGGTGCCAAATTTCTGCAGGCTGGGCCCGGTTTTGGCGGCAGCTGCTTCCAGAAGGACATCCTCAACCTGGTGTATCTCTGCCGCCATTACGGCCTCGAGGAGGTGGCGACCTACTGGGAGCAGGTGGTGGCGCTTAACCGATGGCAGCAGCAGCGCATTGCCCGGCTGGTGATCACCAAGTTGTTCGGCACCGTGAGCGGCAAGCGCATTGGGGTGCTCGGTTTTGCCTTCAAGGCCGATACCAACGACACCCGTGAATCCCCAGCCATCCGCATCTGCCAAGAGCTGCTGGATGAGGGCGCCATCCTGCAGATCGTGGATCCCAAGGTGAGCGCACGACAGATAGCTCTCGATCTGGGCCGCCCCGCTGGGGAGGGTGAGGGCAGCTGGCAGCAGGTGTCCACGGTGCAGCAGGCGGCAGCCGGGGCTGATGCGCTGCTCCTGCTCACGGAATGGCAGCAGTTCGCCCAGATCGACTGGCCGGCCGTGGCGGCGCTGATGCGGCAGCCCGCCTGGTTGTTTGATGCCCGGGCGAAGGCCGTTGCCAGCGCCGCCCGGGCCGCCGGCTTGCAGGTGTGGGTTGTGGGCGAAGGCTGAGGGATGTCGGAGCGACTGCCGCGCAACCTGATCACCGGCGGCGCCGGCTTTGTGGGCTCACATCTGGTGGACCGGCTGATGGAAGCTGGCGAAGAGGTGATCTGCCTCGACAACTACTTCACCGGCCGCAAAGCCAACATCGAAGCCTGGATCGCTCACCCCCGCTTTGAACTGATCCGCCACGACGTCACTGAGCCGATTCGGCTCGAGGTGGATCGGATCTGGCACCTGGCCTGTCCGGCTTCACCGGTGCATTACCAGCACAACCCGATCAAAACCGCCAAAACCAGCTTCCTGGGCACCTACAACATGCTCGGGCTGGCGCGGCGGGTGGGTGCGCGGCTGCTGCTGGCCAGCACCTCAGAGGTGTACGGCGATCCCGAGCTGCATCCCCAGCCGGAGAGCTACCGCGGTTGTGTCAATACCATCGGCTTGCGCAGTTGCTACGACGAGGGCAAGCGCATCGCCGAAACCCTCTGTTTTGATTACAAACGCATGCACGGCACGGAGATCCGCGTCGCCCGGATCTTCAACACCTACGGGCCGCGCATGCTGCCGGATGACGGGCGTGTGGTGAGCAACTTCATCGTGCAGGCACTGAATGGCCAGCCGCTCACCCTCTACGGCGATGGCAGCCAGACCCGTTCCTTCTGTTACGTGGACGATCTGGTGGAAGGGCTGATCCGCCTGATGAACGGAGCCCACACGGGGCCGATCAACCTCGGTAACCCCAGTGAATTCACGATTCGCCAGCTGGCGGAGCTGGTGCGGGCGCGGATCAATCCGGCTCTGCCGTTGATCGAGAAGCCTCTGCCGCTCGATGATCCTAAGCAGCGCCAGCCGCTGATCACCCTGGCCCAGCAGGAGCTGGGCTGGCGGCCGAGCGTGGCTTTGGAGCAGGGTCTCGAACCCACGATCGCCGATTTCCAGCGTCGCCTCAGCGACTGCCCCTGAGCGGCACCCCCGTTTCCTCATGACTGCAACTCAACCCATCCTGGTGACCGGTGCCGCCGGTTTCATTGGCGCTGAGGTGGCCTGTCAGTTGTTGCAGCGCGGCGAGGCCGTGGTGGGCCTCGACAATCTGAACAGCTACTACAGCCCGGCGCTTAAGCAGGCCCGGCTCGATCGGGTGCAGCAGTGTGCAGCAGCCTGCGGCAGTGCCTGGCGGTTTGAACGGCTGGATCTCGCCGATGCCGAGGCGATGGCGGCCCTGTTTGCGGCGGAGCGGCCGCGGGTGGTGGTGCATCTCGCTGCCCAGGCCGGAGTGCGTTATTCGCTCGAGAACCCCGCTGCCTACGTGCAGAGCAACCTGGCGGGATTCGGGCACATCCTCGAGGGTTGTCGCCATCATGGGGTTGAGCATCTCGTGTATGCCTCCAGTAGCTCGGTGTATGGCGGCAACCGACAGATGCCCTTCAGCGAGCAGCAGGCCGTGAATCACCCGGTGAGCCTGTATGCGGCCACCAAGAAGGCCAATGAATTGATGGCCCACACCTACAGTCACCTCTATGGCCTGCCAGCCACCGGACTGCGCTTTTTCACGGTGTATGGCCCCTGGGGCCGTCCCGATATGGCGCCGATGCTGTTCGCCCGGGCCATCCAGGCGGGCGAGCCGATCCGCGTGTTCAATCACGGCTGCATGCAGCGGGATTTCACCTACATCGACGACATCGTTCAGGGTGTGATCCGTTGCCTGGACAGGCCGGCCACCCCAGACCCCAGCTTTGATCCGCTGCATCCCAATCCGGCTACCGCCGCGGTGCCCCATCGCGTGTTCAACATCGGTAACGCCCAGCCGACCCCGCTGCTGCGTTTCATCGAGGTGTTGGAGCAGGCCCTCGGCCGCTCGGCGATCAAAGACTTTCAGCCCATGCAACCCGGCGACGTGGTGGCCACCGCCGCCGACACCTCGGCCCTCGAGGCCTGGGTGGGCTTTAAGCCTCACACCCCACTCGAGCAAGGGTTGGCAGCCTTCGCCGCCTGGCTTCGCGACCACCCGCGCTTCCTGGCGTGATGGGGCTGGCCGAAGCTCTCCATCCGGGCCTGATCACCGCCCTGCAGCAGGTGGCCGATCCGGATCTTGAGCTCTACCTGGTGGGCGGCGCCCTGCGCGATGCCCTGTTGCATCGCTTGCACCGCGATCCCTGGCGCGGCTTGCCCGACATTGATCTGCTGGTGCAATACCGCGATCCAGGCGTTGACCCGGCCAGCGCTGAGCCGGCGGCCCATGCTCTGGCCCAGCGGTTGCTCGCCCAGCATGGTTCTGGGGCGGTGCGCTGCCAGTTTCATCACGCTTACGGCACGGTGGAATTGGAATGGCAGGGCGTGTGGATCGATCTGGCCACGGCCCGGCATGAGCACTATCCCCGGCCGGCGCAGAACCCGCAGGTGCGTCCTGGCCGATTGGAGGACGACCTCGCTCGCCGCGATTTCAGCGTGAATGCCATGGCCCTGCCGCTCCGAGACCTGCAGGAGCAGGCGGTGGTGGATCCCTATGGCGGCCTGGAGGATCTAGCGGCGCGGCAGCTGCGGCTGCTCCACGCCCACAGCCTGCGCGACGATCCCACACGCGCGCTGCGGGCGGCCCGCTACGCCGCACGGCTGGGCTTTGCTTTGGAGCCATCCAGCCTTGCGCAATTGCGCGGCACCCTGCAGAGCTGGCCCTGGAGCTGGAAACCGGGCGATCCCCCCGATCAGGCGCCGCCCGCTCTCAGCACCCGCCTGCGGATGGAGCTGGAGCTGCTGCTGGAACGCGAGCCCTGGGCTGCAGCGCTGAACCAGCTGCAGCAGTGGGGCGCCCTGGTGTTGTTGGAGCAGGGGCTGCAGCGCGATGCAACTTGGCAGCGGCGTTTGCGCTGGGCGGCTCGGCTCGGCCTGTCGCCCCTGCCGGCGCTGTTGATGGGCGCCAACGATCCTGTTGCCCTCGCCCAACGGTTGCAGTTGCCCCACCGCGAGCAGCAGCTTCTGCAGCGGAGCAGCCTGCTGCTGCGGCAGTTGCAGAAGCAAGCAGCCGCTGCTGCCCTCCCGCAGACGGCTGCGGCCTGGACAGAGCAGCTTGAGACGGGCGCTGATGCTCCTCAGGTGGTGAAGCTGGTGCTGGTAGCAGCGAGCCATCCCCAGCCGCCCTGGCGCAGACCTCTGCTGCGTTGGTTGCTGCACTGGCGTCTGCTGGTTGCACCGGTGACAGCCAAGATGTTGCTGGAGCAGGGCTATCGCCCGGGCCCCGCCTTGGGTGCGGCACTCAAAAAGGCCAGAGCGGAGCACCTGGCCTCAGAGAAGTGTTGAACAATCTGCGTTAGACCGATCAGGCCGAACCCACACCGGTGTAGGAGCCATAGAAGAACAGGCCCACCACAAAGATCACGGCCATGCCGCCAGCGGTGGCTACGAGCCACAGGGGCAGGGTGCCTTCGGTCCAGCGGGAGCGCCAGGCCACGGCCGGGCGACCGTCAGGAAGACGGTCAGGAATTCTTCCGTCAGGAAGACCGGATTTCTTGCCGCTCATCTCAGATCCTCCCGATCAGTTGAAGAAGTAGCTGGAGAACAGAATCCCGCAGGTGAACACAAACAGCAGGCCCAGGTACAGGCTGGTGCGGTTCAGTTCAACCGGCAGGTTGTTCGGGTTGGGATTGCGTTGCATGACGTTCAGGCCTCAGCGACGGATGAACTGCATGGCAGCCAGGGCGCCCAGGAAGAACACCGTGGGGATGCCAAGGGCGTGCACCGCGAGCCACCGGACCGTGAAGATCGGGTAGTTGCGGGGAGTGGTGCTGGCGGGAACTTGGGTCATGGCTTATTTCAGGCGCTGGTCGAGGGAGGCCTTAGCGTCGTAGCGCTGACTGACCACGGGAGCTTTTACGTCCTGCGTCTGGAAGTAAGCATCCGGACGGGGCGTGCCGAAGGCGTCGTAGGCCAGGCCGGTGGACACGAACAGGAAGCCCGCCAGGAAAATCGCCGGCAGGGTCACGGCGTGGATCACCCAGTAACGGATGCTCGTGATGATTTCGAAAAACGGGCGTTCACCCGTTGAGCCGGCGGCCATGAGCAGCGAGCATTCAGCTGGGTGATCCTAGGCCTGAGGAGGCGGCTGCCGGGATCGTGCTGCCGCCTTGGTTACAGAGCGTTGTTAGCCCACCCAGCGCAGCAGCGAGCCGCGTTCGCCCATCACGAAACCCTTGCCGTCGTCGAAGAAGGCGATGCGGGTGAAGTTGGTGGGTTGCTGGCTGCCCACGGGGTCTTTCTGCCAGGTTTTGCCGCCGTCGTTGCTCACCAGCAGGGTGCCGCTACCGCCGCCCGTCCAGATCGCGCCACTGGGATCCCAGGCCATATCGAGATAGCCGTAGCCGTTCACGATCGGCACCACCGCCTTGCTCCATTCGTCGGGGCTGTTGGCATCGGGGCTGAAGCGCATCTGGGCGCCGCGGGCCAGCATCCACAGCGCCCCATCGGGCTGGAAGCCCATCGATTGCAGGCGCTGGCTGCTGACGCGCTGGTGCGGTGTCCAAACCGCATCGCCCGGGTTCCAGGTGGCGAAGAAGTTGCCCAGGCCGCTCACGCTCACGTAGCGACCATCGGGGCTGCGGCGCAGATCGCGCACGGCGCCGGCGGCGTCTTCCACCTCGGCCTGCCAGGTGTTGCCTCCATCGCCCGTGCGATACACAGCGCCCACATTGGTGGCCAGCTCAGCGCGGCTGCGCCCCTGAGCGGTCACGAGGTAGGGCTCGCCGGGGAGCTTGGTGTCGAGGAAGAGGCGGCTCCAGTTCTGGCCGCCATCGGTGCTGTGCAGCAGCAGGCCGGGTTGGCCCACGATCCAGCCCTCATCTCCGGAGAAATCCACGCTGATCAGGCGGAAGTTTTCTTCCTCCGGTAGCTCGAGGGCGCGCTCCTGCCAGGAGGCCCCCCCGTCGTTGGTTTCCAGGATCAGGCGGTTGCTGCCCACCAGGAAGCCGTGGCGGCTGTCGGTGAAGGCCAGATCCAGGGGGTTGGATTTGGTGTGGATGTCGACCGGCTGCCAGGGACTGTCGCCGGCACTGGCGAGCCCGGAGCTGACGCAGCCGCTCAGGCCGAGGGCCAGCACCAGCGAGAGCGCCAGGGCGCCGAGAGAGGAGAGGAAGCGGGGCATGCCGTGCTCAGCGCAGGGAGTAGAGGGAGAGGAAAAAGGCGATGGCCAGCGCGAAGCCACCGAAGATCAGCACATTCTTCTGGCCAGGGGTGAGCTGGTTCACCCCGAGTCCATAGCCGAGGTTTTCCTCGAAGCCGCTCGGTTTGTTGCGGGGGCCGATGTCTTTGAACGCTTTGGTCTGGCTGCGGCAGACCGGGCAGCGGAAGCTGAGCGGATCGAGAGCGCTGAAGGGTGTA
>NZ_JBIPMN010000235.1:0-3030 GCF_044369115.1 Vulcanococcus sp.
CGATCATCGCTGCACCCGCCGCGCCGCCGTGAGCCTCTCCCTTGAGAACGCCCTCAGCTTTTTTCAGCTGAGCTGCGGCCGCTGGCGCTCCCAGCGCAGCGTCCATCACCTGCTGCACCGCCGCGCCGAGGCGGGAGGCTCCCTGATCGTGGTGGACGAACTGGCCGCAAGCGATCCAAAGCTGATGGAGCTGGCACAGCTGCACGGCCAGGATCCGGCAGGGCTCGTAGGCGGCTGCTGGGTGCGCTGGAGCGCCTCGATGGCCTGGGATAAAGCCGGCGAAGACCACACCGGCGAAAGCGTGATCGGCTTGATCCCCACCGACGAACGCGGCCGCGAGGGAATCCTGCTGCGCGATCTCGGCTATGCCGAAAAGGCACCGGCCAGCTCGCGCTTTTGCATGGATGAGCACGATGGCCTGCTGCTCAGCACCGACTACGAGACGATGAGCGTGTGGGAACGCTTCGCCTTTCAGGGCCCCAATGTGCGCGTGCGCAGCAGCACGGTGGAGGGGCTCTCCAACAACGCCTCCTTCTGCATCGAAACCCGCTGCGAAGACGCACAACGGCAACGACCTGCGGCATCGGCGGCTGGCGGCACAGCTGGGAGCGAACCCGCTCTGTCGCTACTGGGCTGGTAGGGGAGGTCTGTTGCGAACGTTACGGACTGTGAGTCCTGCCTGAGGCGGATCAGTGGAGCCGTGACGGCACTTCTACGATCAGCCACGACGGATGCCGAAGTTCGAGTGGCCCTTCCCCTCCTGAAGTACGCGCCCACAACGCAGAACTCGCGTGTGGATCCCCTTCGCGTGGGCTCGGACGAGGATCCCAAAGCCGCGTCCATGGACAAGGCAATGGATCGCGAAGATCAGAACTTCGTGATCGAAGCGGCTTACCGCCAGATCTTCTTCCACGCCTTCAAGGTCGACCGCGACCGCACCCTGGAGTCGCAGCTGCGTAACGGTCAGATCACAGTGCGCGATTTCATTCGCTCCCTGTGCCTGTCGGACACCTTCAACCGCAGCTTCTACACCCTGAACAGCAACTACAAGGTGGCTCGCCACCTTGTGGAGAAGCTGCTGGGCCGCAAGACCCACGGCAAGTCCGAGGAGATTGCTTGGTCGGCTGTGCTCATGACCCGCGGCGTTAAGGGCATGGTTGACGACATTCTCGATAGCGAGGAGTACCTCAACGCCTTCGGTTACGACACCGTTCCTTACCACCGCAATCGGGTGGTGGGCAGCCGTGATCTGGGTGAAACTCCCTTCAACATCACCAGCCCCCGCTACGACGCCTACTACCGCGGCATCCTGGGCTTTCCCCAGATTGTGTACACCGGCACGGCCCGCAAACTGCCAGAGCGCTCCCTCCAGCGCCGCGGCGGCTTCCCGCAGGACTACATGGCCTGGGTACGCACCCTGCCTGCTCTGCGTGGCGCCAGTGCCGCCGGCAGCGCCGACATCGATTACCTGGCCAAGGTGCCCTACCGCAGCATCGGCCGCTGATCACAGGGCTATCAATCAAGGTCTTTTGATAAGCGGGGGGCAACCCTCGCTTTTTTGTGCCCAGGCCACAGCCGCGACGCCGGTCTTGGGATGCTGACTGCGGGATCACAGATCAGGGCGGACCTGTGAGAGTTAGCCAGACTGATCCCGAACATAATCCGGAGGCGCTGTGAGTCAGACCCTGTCATCGCTAGCCCGGATGACCCTGCGCCAATTGCGCCAGGTGGCCAGCGAGCTGGGCGTGACCCTCTACAGCCGCAAAACCAAAGACGAGCTGGTGAGTGCGATCGGCGAACGCCAGGCCGATCTTTCCAGCCTTGAGCAGGAACACGCGCCCAGCCGGCAAGGTGAGGACACCCGAGTGGTGTTTCTGCCACGCGACCCGCAGTGGGCCTACGTGTTCTGGGAGATCTGCGAAAAGGATCGCCAACAGGCCTTCAAGGCAGGTGCCAGCCAGCTCTGCCTGCGAGTGGCTGATGTGACCGGCATGAGCAACGGCGGCAGCCATCCCCACACCCTCCAGGAAGTGCCGGTGGATAGCCACGCCACCGAGTGGTATCTCCCTGTGCCCCTGAGCGATCGGGATTACCGCGTGGAGCTCGGCTACCGCGTCAGCGGTGGCGGCTGGATCTCTCTGGCGTTCTCCTCGGTGGCGCGCGTTCCAGCCCTGCACCCGAGCGAGCAGATCCTCGATCAGTTCGTGCCCTTCTCGCTCGATACTCCTCCCAGCACCATCACGCCACAAACGCTGCCCAGCAGCGACAACGGCCTTCACGAGCGGCTTTACCAAACAGCAACGACGGGAACCCGCCGCCTCGGTCGGGGCTCAGAAGCCTTCCATGAACTGGATCAGGGCAGCGGCACCGGCCTCAATGCCTCCGGTGCCGGCCTGTGGGCCAGCGGCCGCAGCGAATCTGGCTCCGGCGTGGTAGCCCCGCGACAGCGCTCCTTCTGGCTCGTGGCTGACGCCGAACTGATTGTGTACGGGGCCACCGATCCCTCAGCCAAATTGAGCATCGGCGGCGAAGACGTGCCCCTCTCCAGCGACGGCACCTTCCGAATTCAGGTGCCCTTCCGCGACGGGCAGCAGGTGTACGCCATCGAGGCCGTGGCCGCCGATGGCGAGCAAAAGCGCAACATCACGCTCGATTTCGAACGCACCACCCCCGAAGACAACAGCAACCCCAGCGATCAGGCTGTGGCCGAATGGTTCTGAAGCCGCTGCGATGAAAGCTCTGGTTGCCCTCACTCCGATCACCGGAGCTGTGGCCTTGCCACTGTTGGTCTGCTTCTTAATGGCCAAAGTGAGCATCGGCACCGGGGTGTTGGCGGCCGTGCTGATCAGCAGCCTCTGGTTTGTGGCGATGCTGCGTACCTCTGAACTGCCTGAACACGGCTGAAGCCAGCTCGCACGGGGAATGCTCCTGTCAGAGACAGGGGCTCCTGCGTGGTCGACTCGAAGCGTTGCTGGGGGGTGCTGCTCCTGGCGCTCACCCTGGTGCAGGGGTGCGGCAGCCAGGCCGGCC
>NZ_JBIPMN010000253.1:0-2638 GCF_044369115.1 Vulcanococcus sp.
AGACAGCCACTACCGCAGCCCGATCCACGCGGAAAGCCGCAATGGCGACAACCTCGAGGCGCTGGTGATCCGTGGAATCGAGGCCGCTGAGCAGGAGATCCTGGTGGCGGTGCAGGAGCTTTCCCTACCGGCCATTGCCGAAGCCCTGGTGCGTCAACACCGCCGGGGCGTGACGGTGAAAGTGGTGCTGGAGAACACTTACAGCACCCCCTGGAGTGAGCAGCACGAGGCCGAACTCGATGGCCACGCGCGCCAACGCCGCCAACTGCTGATGGAGCTGGCCGATCGCAACCGCGACGGCACGGTGAGCCTCGAGGAGCAGCAGCACGGCGACGCCGTGACCATCCTCACGGCGGCCGGCGTGCCCTGGCTCGATGACACAGCCGATGGCAGCAAAGGCAGCGGCCTGATGCACTCGAAATATGTCGTGGTGGACCGGCAGCTGGTGATCACTGGCTCAACGAACTTCACGGCTTCATGCATTCACGGCGATGCCGCCGATCGCCGCACCCGCGGCAACCTCAACCATCTTCTCCAGCTCGACAGCCCGCAGCTGGCCGAGCTCTTCGCCGAAGACTTCAGCCGCATGTGGGGCGATGGTCCGGGCGGAAAGCCCGATAGCCGCTTTGGACTGGCCAAACAATCCGGCCCCGCAGCGCAGGTGATGGTGGGCCAAACCTCTGTGGAAGTGCTCTTCGCCCCGCATCGGCGCACTGATCCCCACCACGGGCTCAATATGATCGGCGAAAACCTGGCCGCCGCCAAGCAGAGGGTGGACATGGCGCTGTTCGTGCTTTCAGCCCAAGCCCTCACCACGGTGATCGCAGACCTGCAGGCCAAGGGGGTGCAGCTGCGCCTGCTCGCTGATCCCGGCTTTGCCAGCCGCTCTTTTTCCGAAGTGCTGGACCTGCTCGGCGTGGCCCTGGCAGATCGCCACTGCAAGCTCGAAGCCGGCAACCAACCGCTTCAGCAAGCCGCCGAAGGGGTGGGAATCCCGCGGCTGGCCAGGGGGGACAAGCTCCACCACAAACTGGCCGTGGTCGATGGCCAAACGGTGATCACCGGAAGCTTCAACTGGAGCCCCTCAGCCGCTCACCAGAACGATGAGGTGCTGCTGGTGATCCACTCGCGGCTGTTGGCAGCTCACTTCACCCGCGAAATCGATCGGCTCTGGAAGGGCGCCGACCTCGGGATCAACGCCGCACTGGAGCGCAAACTGCAGGAGAACCGCAAGCGCTGCGGCAGTGGGGTGCAGCGCCTGTGAGCCGCGAACGCCATCGTTTCTGCCGGATCAGGCAGCACGAGCAGCAAAGCCGGTTTGCCGCTTCTAGGGTGTTTTCATTCGCTCAAGAGCGCGATGTTCACGGCCACGGCACTGATTGCCGCTGCTGCAGTCACCCTGATATTGATGCCCGTTTTGGTGGTGCTTTCAGAGTTGAGCTGAACGGCTTTGAGCATCCGCGGCATGCATTCCTCCTCGGCTGGCACCCCCTCACAACCAACCCCTGCGCTGGAGCAGCTTGCACTGCAACAGATCCGGGCCCGAAACTTTGAAGCAGCAGCTCAGCTCTACCGGCAGGCTGTCGATCAGGGCAATGCCAGCGCAGCGGCTTACAGCAATCTGGCGGCCCTGGAGCTGCAAGCCAACCGAATCGAACCCGCCGCAACCTTGCTGGAGCAGGCGTTGCGGCTGGCGCCCAACAACGCCGAGGCTTGGCTCAATCTGGGTACGGCGCAGCATGCCCTGGGCCAAAGCGAACAGGCTGCGGAAAGCTTCCGGCGCGCAGCTGCCCTCAAACCAGGTTTCGCCAAGGCCTACGCCAACCTCGGCCATGCGCTGCAGGCCTGCAACGATCCCCAGGGAGCTGTCGACGCTTACAACCAAGCTTTAACGCTGCAACCGCTGTATCCGGAAGTGCTCTCCGGCCAAGGTGTGGCCCTACGGGAACTGGGACAGATCGCCGATTCGATTGCAGCTCTGCAGCGGGCTCTCGAGCAGCGAGCCGAGTACCCCGAAGCGATGAACAACCTGGGGCTGAGCCTGCAGGAGGCCGGCCAGATTGAACGTGCTGTGCACTGGTTTGAGCGGGCACTGGCCATCAGCCCCGGCCACAGCGAAATCCTCTCCAATCTGGGGATTGCCCTGATGGAGCAGGGCCACATCGATCAAGCGCAGGCACGCTTCCGCGAAGCACTGCGGCACAACCCGCTCTATCCGGAAGCCCATCGACACCTCTCCTACTGCGTGAATGGACGCGAGGATCCAGCACCACGACAGGCGGCACAAACCTGCCTGAACGACCTGAAGGATCAGTCGAAGGCGTATCACCTCTATTTCTGCATCGGCAAGTACCACCTCGACGGCCAAGATCCAGAAGCTGCCGACTGGTTCTGCAAGGCCAACCAATCACGATCAGCGCAACTGGAGGGAACCTGGACACTGCCGAATCTCAGTGATCTGATCCGCACCAACACAACACTCCTCGAGCAGTGGGAGGCACCACCAACACCAACACCAACACCAAAAGCGCAGCCGGGTGCAACCACATTGATCTTCATCGTGGGGTTACCGCGCTGTGGCTCAACGCTCGTGGAAACGATCCTGAGCCAGAACAGAGACCTCATCGGTCTCGGCGAG
>NZ_JBIPMN010000236.1:0-3016 GCF_044369115.1 Vulcanococcus sp.
TCAGATGCAGCGGCGCTGAGCGACAAGTTTCTCTACAACTTTGCCTACTGTCCGGTGCTTGCAGCGGCCTTTCCCGATTGCCGCATCGTGCACGTTCATCGAAACCCAATGGATAATTTGTGGTCGACCTTCACCAACCATTTTGCCCATGGTAATGAATGGACCTACAGCCTTGATCACTCCGTTGCTTCGTATCACCTCTACCGCCAGGTGATGGCAGCCCATGAGCAGCGCATTCCGGGACGGATCTACCACCTCAACTATGACCACTTAACGCAGCAGCCTGAGCAAGTGATTCCTGCTCTGATCGAGCATTGCGGCTTCGAATGGGACGAGGCGTATCTCCATCCAGAACGGGGGCGGCGACAGATCCACACCGCCAGTGCCGTTCAGGCCCGCAGCCCCATCAACAGCCGTTCGGTGGGTGGGTGGCAGCACTACCAAGGCTTGCTGCAGCCCTATGCCGATCAGCTGGAAGCACTGGGCTACAACACAGCGATCGAACCCATTGCATGATGGACACACCGTTCCGGTTGTGATGACTGCTCATCGGGGCTGGCACCTGCCCGCTGCTTCCGCACTGGCCTCCGCTGCAGCTTTGCTGGTGGCTGTTGTTCTGCCCGAAGCAGGCGAGGGTGCCCCGTTTGTGCCCTTCCCCAGCCAGGACAGCCTGCGCCAGGTGCAACTGGCGGCATTGGCCTGCGCCCGAGAAAACACCAGCGAAACCTGCAACCAGGCACGAAAGCTTGGGGATCCTCTGATGGATCACCCCAGGCTTCCCGCCAATTGCAAGGATCTGATCTGGCAGATGTTGGCTAGTGCCCAGCCAACCTCCACCAACAGCTTCAGCCGGCGGCAAGCGATCGCTGATCCCGCCGAACGCTTGCTGCTGGTGTGCCGCAGCACCGAGAAGCCTGAGGCCGCAGACGCACCGGCCGCCAAACCAGCCGGCGGCGGGATCAACTTTGGTGGCGGACAACGCTGAGGGGTGATCTCCGCTGCGAGAGAAACCGGCAGAGCCGACTAACTTGGTGCCGCCTCGGCAGCTTGCGATGACCAGCGGCGTGCAGCAGATCCCGCTCGATCAGCCTTTTCTCGACCAGAAGCCAGGCACCTCCGGCCTGCGCAAAAGCAGTCGACAATTTGAAACGCCCCATTACCTCGAAAGCTTCATCGAGGCGATCCTGCGCACCGTGCCCGGCATTACCGGCGGCACGCTTGTAGTGGGTGGCGACGGTCGCTACGGCAACCGCCGCGCCATCGGTGTGATCGCGCGCATGGCGGCAGCCCATGGCGTGGCCCGCATCGTCACCACCACTGGCGGCATCCTCTCCACCCCTGCCGCATCCAACCTGATCCGCCAGCGCCAGGCCACCGCCGGCATCATCCTCTCGGCGAGCCATAACCCTGGCGGACCCGACGGCGACTTCGGCGTCAAGGTGAATGGCGCTAACGGCGGACCAGCACCGGAATCACTCACCGACGCGATCTACGCCTGCACGCAGCAGCTCGATGGCTACCTGATCCACGATGACATTGCCCTCGATCTCAACGTCCCCGGCCAGCAAAGCATCGGCAACCTGCAGCTCGAGGTGATCGACGGGGTCGACGACTACGTCGCCCTGATGCAAAAGCTGTTCGACTTCGACGCGATCGCTGATCTGCTCAAAGGCGACTTCCCGATCGCCTTTGACGCGATGCATGCCGTGACGGGCCCCTACGCCACGCGACTACTGGAAGACCTGCTGGGCGCGCCCACCGGAAGCGTGCGCAACGGTGTTCCCCTCGAAGACTTCGGTGGCGGCCACCCCGACCCCAACCTCACCTACGCCCATGATCTGGCCGAGCTGCTGATGGGCAGCGACGCCTACCGCTTCGGAGCCGCCTGCGATGGCGACGGCGACCGAAACATGATCCTGGGCACGCGCTGTTTCGTGAACCCCAGCGACAGCCTGGCGGTGCTCACCGCCAACGCCACCCTGGTGCCAGGCTACGCCGATGGCCTGGCCGGCGTGGCCCGCTCGATGCCCACCAGCGCCGCCGCCGATGTGGTGGCCAAGGAGCTGGGCATCCCCTGTTTCGAGACGCCAACGGGGTGGAAGTTCTTCGGCAACCTGCTGGATGCGGGCCGGATCACGCTCTGCGGTGAGGAAAGCTTCGGCACCGGCAGCAATCACATCCGCGAGAAAGACGGTCTGTGGGCAGTGCTGTTCTGGCTCAACATCCTGGCCAAGCGACGTGAACCGGTGGCGCAGATCATGGCGGAGCACTGGAGCCGATTCGGGCGCCACTACTACTCACGCCACGACTACGAGGCCATCGCTAGCGACGCTGCCCACGGCCTCTATGACCGCATGAAAGCCATGCTGCCCTCACTGATGGGCCAGAGCTTCGCCGGCCGCACGATCGCCACGGCAGACGATTTCGCCTACACCGATCCGGTGGATGGCTCCCTCACCAGCGGCCAGGGCTTGCGCCTACTGCTCGACGATGGCAGCCGCGTGGTGCTGCGCCTTTCGGGCACTGGCACCCAGGGCGCAACGCTCCGGGTGTACCTCGAGAGCTACGTGCCCCCGAGTGGCGATCTCCATCAGGATCCCCAGGCTGCGCTGGGCGACCTGATTAGCGCCATCGATCAGCTGGCCGAGATCAAAACCCGCACCGGCATGAACAAGCCCACAGTGATCACCTGATCACGCGACGAACTCAACGGAAGGCAGAGAAGAGCTGAGTTCAGCTCTTCTCTGCCTTCCGATGGGCCTCAGGAACGCTGAAGCGAAGCCAGATAGCTGACGTGAACGGGGCGCGTCCAATAAATGGCAAGCGGGATGGCAACGAGCTCGTTGATGAACATGGCGTGGATGTAAGACGCCAATTCGATTTGCCCTTGCGCCAACAGCCATAGCTCGACTACCAAGATCTTGATCACGCCGACCCACAAGATCACCCGCAGCCAGTTCAGAGCGTTCAAAGACTTCCGGGTCGCCACACCAAACATCGCGATCAGAACGGCGAT
>NZ_JBIPMN010000133.1:0-7506 GCF_044369115.1 Vulcanococcus sp.
GCTGCCGCTCAGCTGCGGCATCTCGCCCTGCAGCAACGGCTCCAGAGCGGCGCGGATCCGCTCGGCTGGCGGCGGGCAGCCCGGCAGATACACCTCCACCGGCACCAGCTCATGCACCGGCAACACCCGCTCCAGCAGCTCCGGCAGGATGCCTGGAGCATGGGGCAGCTGGCCGCTGCCATCGGCGAGCTCCAGGTAGGCGCGCCGCAGCACCGGATCGCTGCCCCGCAGCATGTTCCGCATGCCCGGGATGTTGGCAGTGATGGCGCAGTCGCCGAAGCTCACCAGGGTGCGGGTGTTGGCGCGCACCCGCTGCAGTAGTTCGAGGTTGTCGGTGTTGGCCACCCCGCCTTCTATCAGGGCGATATCCACGTTCTCGGGGTAGAGCTTCTGGTCCGATCCCACCGGGCTGTAGACGATGTCAGCGCGATCAGCGAGCTCCAGGAGCCATTCGTCGAGATCAAGAAACGACATGTGGCAGCCGGAGCAGCCCGCCAGCCAAACCGTTGCCAGCCTTGTCTTCGTCATGGGCTCCACTCCTGATGGGTGCGGGCATGCACCAGGGTTTGAAGACGCTCCGGGTGGCTGTGCTTCTCCTCGCTGGTGTTGGTCTTGTGGAACAGGGCTCCGGTGGGGCACACATCCACGCACTTGCCGCAGTGGGTGCAGGCCTCCACAGCACCCCAGGGTTCCCTAAGGCCGCTGATGATCTGGCAGTGTTCGCCGCGCCAGCCCACATCCCACACGTGGGCGCCTTCCACCTCGTCGCACACCCGCACGCAGCGGGTGCAGAGGATGCAGCGGTTGTGATCGAGCCCGAACTGAGCGTGGGAGAGATCCACATGCCGCTCGGGGAAGCGATACGGCAGGCGGCTGTGATCCATGCCCACCTCCACCGCCAGGTTCTGCAGCTCGCAGTGGCCATTAGCCACGCAGATGGCGCACACGTGGTTGCCTTCGGTGAACAGCAGTTCGATCACCGTGCGGCGGATCTCCTGCAGCCGTGGTGTCTGGGTGTGCACGCGCATGCCCTCCGCGGCGTTGGTGACGCAAGCCGCCAGCAGGCGCGGCTCTTCACGCCCATCGGCTCCCCTCACCTCCATCAGGCACAGCCGGCAAGCGGCCACCGCTGAGAGCCCCTCCAGAAAACAGAGGGTGGGGATCGGGATGCACGCCTGGCGGGCAGCCTCCAGCAGCGTTGTGCCGGTGGGTACGGCCACATCGCGCTCATTGATCTGCAGTGTGCAGACACTCATCGCCCCACCTCCGCCGGCCGCAGCAGCTCCAGGTAGTCGCTGCGGAAATGGCGCAGCGTGCTCAGCACCGGTTTCGGGGCGCTCTGGCCCAGGCCGCAGAGGCTGGCGTCGGCCACGGTGTGGCACAACGATTCGAGCTGGCTGAGATCAGCGGCGCTGCCTCGGCGCTCCAGCAATTTGCGCAGCAGCATCTCCAGCTGCACCGTGCCTGAGCGGCAGGGGATGCACTTCCCGCACGACTCCTCGCGGCTGAAGGCGATGAAGAAGGCGGCGAGATCCACCATGTTGGTGGTGTTATCGAGCACCACCATCCCGCCTGAGCCCATGATCGCGCCGAGGGCCTTGAGCGAGTCGTAATCCACGGGTGTGTCGAGGGCGCAGGCGGGTACGCAGCCGCCTGAGGGGCCGCCCGTTTGCACGGCCTTGATGCTGCGGCCGGGCGGGGCGCCCCCACCCATCGTTTCCACGATCGTGCGCAGGGGCGTGCCGATCGGCACCTCGAGCACACCGCTGCGCCGCACATGGCCGGTGAGCGAAAACACCTTGGTGCCCGCGCCGTAGGCCTCCACCCCCAGCCGCAGCAGCGCCGGGATATTGCCGAAGGTCTCCACGTTGTTGATCAGTGTGGGCAACCCGAACACGCCGTGCTCGGCCGGATAGGGCGGCCTGGGCCGCGGTACGCCGCGGCGACCCTCAATCGAGTGGATCAGCGCCGTTTCTTCCCCGCACACATAGGCGCCTGCCCCGACCCGCAGCTCAATCTCAAAGCTGAAACGGCTCCCGCTGATAGTCGTACCCAACCAGCCGTGGGTTTCGGCCGCGGCGATCGCCGCGCGCAGCCGCTGGATCGCGAGTGGATATTCAGCCCGCACGTAGATGTAGCCCTGCTTGGCGCCCACGGCGAAGGCGGCGATTGCCATGCCCTCCAGCAGGGTGTGGGGATCGCCCTCCATCAAGGTGCGATCCATGAAGGCGCCGGGGTCGCCCTCATCGGCGTTGCACACAACAACCTTGCGGGCACCGGCCATGGCCGCCACGGTGGCCCACTTCAGCCCTGTGGGATAGCCGGCGCCACCCCGCCCCCGCAGGCCGCTGCGACGCACCGTTTCGATCACGGAGCTCGGATCGTCTGCGGCGACCACCGCCCTCAGTTGCTGATAGGCGCCCTGGGCCAGGGCGTCATGGATGCAGCACGGATCCACCATCCCGCAGCGGGCCAGCACCAGGCGCCGCTGCAGCTTCAGAAACGGATCCTCCGCCCTGATCTTGCGGCCTGAGGCCAGCGCAGCCTCCAGCGTGGTGCCAATGGTGTTGTTCTCGGCCGGCTGCAGCGACAGCAGCTGATCCCCCATGGCCGCTAGTGGCCCTTCACTGCAAGGGCCGAGACAACCCACCTCCTTCACCGGGCGATCGCTGTTCTCCAGCAGTGCCAAGGCACCGCGGCTGCGGCAGCTGGCGGCGGTGCAGAGCCGGAGGCAGCTGCTCATCACGCCAACTCCTGCAGCTGCTTCAGCACGGCGCTCGCGTTGACGTGGTTCCACACCGCTCCATCCACCACCACCAGAGGGGCTCCGCTGCAGGTGCCGATGCAGCGCACCGAGCCCAGTTCCACACCCAGCCCATCCAGCGGTGCTGCCTTCAGTTCGGCCAGGAGTTGCACCGCCCCCTGCACATAGCAGGCGGTGCCGGTGCACACCAGGCAGCTGTGGCGCGCCGGCGGCGCAAAGCGAAACAGGTGGTAGAAGCTCGCCGTGCCCTGCACCCGGCTGAAGGGCAGTTGTAGTTGCCGGGCGATGTAGCGCAGCAGCGGCTCGCTCAGGTGGCCGTAAAGCTGCTGAGCACGGTTAAGCACCTCAATGAGGCCATGGGCCTGATGGCCGTGGCGCTGCAGCACCGGATCGAGCGCGGCGAAGCCCTGCTCCAACGTCGCCATGGCAAGCCCAGGCCGGCTCTTTCCAAGCTAGGCAGAGCTTGCGCGTCTGGCAGCTGTTGCTCTGCTGCAGCTCGCTTCAGCTGCCCTTGAGCTCGGCCTCGATCGCAGCCACCTTCAAGCGCGTCTTGAGTACGGCGTCGGGGTTGAGGCTGATGGAATCGATGCCTTCGCGCACCAGCATTTCGGCGAATTCCGGGTGATCGCTCGGCGCCTGGCCGCAGATGCCGATCTTCCTGCCGCAGCGTTTGGCGCTGCGGATCGCCATGCGGATCAGCTCCACCACCGCGGCGTTGCGTTCATCGAACAGATCAGCCACCAGGGCCGAATCGCGATCGAGCCCCAGGCTGAGCTGGGTGAGGTCGTTGGAGCCGATCGAGAAGCCATCGAAGCGTTCAGCGAAGGCCTCCGCGGCGATCACGTTGCTTGGCAGCTCGCACATCACGTACACCTCCAGGCCGTTGTCGCCCCGCACCAGCCCTTCGCGTGCCATCTCGGCTAGCACCCGATCCCCCTCTTCGGGGGTGCGGCAGAAGGGAACCATCGGGATCACATTGATGAGCCCCATCTGCTCCCGCACCCGCTTGAGGGCCCTGCACTCCAGGGCGAAGGCTTCGCGGAACCCCTCGGCGTAGTAGCGGGAGGCCCCCCGCCAGCCAATCATCGGGTTCTCCTCACTGGGTTCAAAGCTGCTGCCCCCCAGCAACTTGGCGTATTCGTTGCTTTTGAAATCGGAAAATCGCAGGATCACCGGCCTGGGATAAAAGGCCGCGGCGATCCGCCCCATGCCCTGGGCCAGCAGGTCCACGTAGTAGTCGGCGGGGTCCTCATAGCCGGCGGTGAGGGCGTCGATCGCCTGGCGCTCGGCGGGGTCGCGGAGCCGTTCGGGCTGCAACAGCGCCATCGGATGCACGCGGATGTGGTTGGCGATCACAAACTCAAGCCGTGCCAGCCCCACCCCGTCGCAAGGAATCGCCGCCTGGCTAAACGCCTCCTCCGGGTTGCCCACGTTCATCAGGATGCGGGTGCGCGTGGGGGGCAGCTCGCCGATGTCGCGCTCCTCTACATGGAAGGGCAGCGCTCCGCGATACACACGGCCCTGATCGCCTTCGCAGCAGCTGGCGGTGATCGTGGTGCCATCGGCGATGCGCTCGGTGGCATCGCCAGCGCCCACGATTGCGGTGATTCCCATCTCGCGGGCAATGATCGCTGCGTGGCAGGTGCGGCCGCCCTGGTTGGTGACCACGCCGCTGGCCCGCTTGAGGATCGGCTCCCAATCGGGATCGGTACGCTCCGTGATCAGTAGATCACCCGGCTCGAACCGCTGGATTTCGGAGGGGTGGCGCAGGATGCGGGCCCTGCCGCTGCTCACCGAGGCGCCGATGGCACGGCCCGTGCAGAGCAGTTCCGCGTTGTGGGGTTCGAGCTGCCAGCTGCGCAGCAGCGTGGTGCTTCGGCGGGATTCCACCGTTTCAGGCCTGGCCTGGAGGATGAACAGCTCACCGGTGACGCCGTCCTTGGCCCATTCGATGTCCATCGGGGTGGGCTGGCCGCGGCGTGCGCTGTAGTGCCGCTCGATCAGGCAAGCCCAGCGCGCCAGTTGCAGGGCTTCTCCGTCGGTGAGGGCGAAGCGGTGGCGTTCGGCTGGCGGCACCTCCACGTTGCGGGTGGAGCCGTACTCGCCATACACCATCCGGATCGCCTTGCTGCCGAGCCGACGGCTCACGATTGGCGCAAAGCCCTGCTCCAGGGTGGGTTTGAAGATCAGCACCTCATCGGGGTTCACCGCCCCCTGAACCACGTTCTCCCCCAGGCCATAGGCGGCGGTGAGCAACACGGCGTTGCGGAAACCGGTTTCGGTGTCGATGCTGAACATCACGCCGGAGCAGGCCAGATCGGCGCGCACCATGCGCTGCACGCCGATCGCGAGGGCTACCTCGAAGTGATCAAAGCCGTTGATCTGGCGGTAGGAGATGGCCCGGTCGGTGAACAGGGAGGCGAAGCAGCGCCGGCAGGCCGCCAGCAGCGCCTGTTCCCCCTCCACATTGAGGTAGGTCTCTTGCTGGCCGGCGAAGGAGGCATCCGGTAGATCTTCTGCAGTGGCGCTGGAGCGCACGGCCACCGCAGGCGATCCCAGCTGGCGGTAGCTGCTGAGGATCGCCTGCTCGAGATCGCTGGGCACAGGCGCAGCCAGCAGCAGGGCTCGAGCTGCCGCTCCGGCAGCCTGCAGCGCAGCGATGTCGTGGCCGTCGAGGCCATCGAGGATGGTGTGCAGCTGCTGCTGCAGCCCGCCCGCTTCGATGAAGTGGCGATAGGCCGTGGCGGTGGTGGCAAAGCCTCCGGGTACCCGCACCCCTTGCTCTGAGAGCTGGCGGATCATCTCCCCCAGGGAGGCGTTCTTGCCCCCCACCTCGGCGATGGCCTCGAGGCTGGCGGCCTCCAGCGGCAGCACCAGCTCAGCCACGACTCAATGGCAATTGCGCCGATGGCGGCACTGCGGGGCTGAGATCGAATTGGCTGCTGGCGGCCTGGGGCCGAACCTTCGCACCCTCAGCGCGCAGTTTCAGCGCTGTGCACAACGGCTGCGGTTTGGCATTGGCGCTGAACCACTGCAGATCCCAACCGCTGCGGCCTCCGGCTTGCACGGAGGCCAGGGCGCTCATCAGGCCGCTGTCGTAGCCCGCACTTTCCACCACGCCAGGTTTGTATCCCCAGCGCTGCTCAAAGCGCTGAGCAAAGGAGTTCCAGCCCGGTCCGCGGCTGAGGGGATTCACTCCCAACTGCTCGATCGCCAGGGGCTGCTCAACCGGAGCACTCCAGGCCAAGAGCAGAGTGGGGGGCCAGTTGGCGGTGCGCACCGCCTTGGCCAGATCGCTGGCGGGCTGGGTGATCACCACCAGGGCTGGCGGGCGGTACCAGTCCACATCCTTCACCAGCTGCGCCATGGCGGCACGGTCATCGCCCTGCAGGCTGATGGGTGCGGCGGTAGGGCCGATCACATCCCCGTTGCCATTGGCGAAGCTGGCCACGAAGCGATCGGTGAGGGCCTTGCTCTCGGCGCTGCGATCGCGCACCACTATCACCCGTTTGATCCTGTCGGCCAGCAGTGCCTGGGCCAGGCGATCAGCCTCCAGGCTGCGTCCCGGCATCAGTGGCCAGAGCCGATCTGAGCCGCGTAGCTGCGGCAGGCCTTCGAGAGAAACGCCTCGCTGCAAGGGCAGCAGCACACTCAGCCGTTGCTGTTCGGCCAGCAGGCCATAGGCGGGGAGGGGAGCTGCGGGTGGTGCCACCAGTAGGTGGCTGCGGGGGGCTGCCCCCACGGGGGTCTGGGGATCGGCACCGGGCGGTAGCCAGCCCACTTGCAGGCTGGGCGGCTGCACGCCGCAGCTGCGGCTTTCCTCCATGGCCAGGCTGTAGCCCCGCCGCAGGCCATCGCCGAGCCCCGCCAACAAGCCTTCGCTGGGCAGCAGCAGACGCACATCGCTGCGGAGTGGGCTGCTGGCGGCGAGGGTCTGGCTGCCCAGCAGCGCAGCAGCGATCCCAGCCACCAGACCCAGCTGCCTTGGCCAACCGGCCGCCCCAGCCGAGCGGCGCAGACCAATCACCCTTGGTGAAGCTGCAACCGCTCTGGGCTGTTCTGCAGTGGTCATGGCCGGCACCGTCCAGCCGTTGAAAGCTAGGTGGATTTCCCTGACTAGGCTCAGCCTTTCCACAGTTCATCGCATGCAGTCACGCCGCACCGCCATGCGCCACCTCCTGAGCCGCAAATTCGGCTCCGTAGCGCTGAGCGCAGGCCTGGCGATGGCTGCGCTGTCGCTCTTGTCTGCCCCGGCTCAGGCGATCCCTGAGGCAGACGCGATCAAGAAGCTGCAGGTGGTGCCGGTGTTTGTGATCACCGACTCCAAAGGTGTGCCTCTACCGATCCCCCGTGATCAGGACCTGGTGTTGCCCCTTTACCTCGAGAGCGCCAAAGCCAATCAGCAGCTGGCGGCCTTGAACAAGAGCAACCCTTCTCTCAAAGCCGGTGTGGTGGCTCTGCCTCTCAACGTGATGAACGAGAAGGTGACGGAGCTCAACAAGCAGCTCAAAGACAAGAAGAAAACCCTTGTGGCTCCGATTATTGGCAACGAAAGCGATCGCGCCCAAGCTGTAAAGATCCTGAAGAATCAGGGGCTCACCGAGAAGCAGATCAGTGAAGGGCTGAATGTGCCCGTGTTTTTCACCAAGCCCTTCCTCACGATTAAGACGCCCGAAGGACCGCGTGGGGTGTTCTTCTTCAGCTACGAAAATCTGGAAAATGCCCTGGGTCAGTTGCCCCCG
>NZ_JBIPMN010000113.1:0-8585 GCF_044369115.1 Vulcanococcus sp.
GGCGGTGAGCCGCTCGATGCTCAAGGCCCGCAGCGGCCGGATCATCAACATCACCTCGGTGGTAGGCCTGATGGGCAACCCGGGCCAGGCCAACTACAGCGCCGCCAAGGCCGGTGTGATCGGCCTCACCCGCAGCAGTGCCGCCGAGTTCGCCAGCCGCGGCGTCACCGTGAATGCCGTGGCTCCCGGCTTTATCGAGAGCGACATGACCGCGGAACTCGACAAGGAGCCGATCCTCAAGGCCATCCCCCTCGGCCGCATGGGGCAACCCTCTGAGGTGGCCAGCGCCGTGCGTTTCCTGGCCGGTGATCCCGCCGCTGCCTATATGACCGGCCAGGTGCTGCAGGTGGATGGCGGCATGGTGATGCGCTGAGCGGTCAGCTGCTGGGCTGCACCGGCTGAGCCAACTCCTCTCTGAGCCTCCGGATCTTCTGCAGCAAGCGCAAGCGGCGGCTGCGGGTGGTGATCGTGAGGAAGAGCCGCAGCGGGATATAGATCAGGGCCATTCCCAGGCCCAACCCCACCACCACCAGAAAAGCAATCACGTTGCTGCCGGTGCTCGGGTCGGCCAGTACGTCAGTGAGCGGGCCATTGAGGCTCTCCGCTAGGGCGTCGCTGAAGCTCTCCTCCATGGAGCGAACCCTATCGACCATCGGGCGGGAGCGCATCGCTGCAGCCGCACCGATTCGGCTTTCCCCACAAGCCAGACGCCACCTCGGCATGGGAGCCTTTGGCCATTGCCTGCTCATAGCCCCGCGATGGCCAAGCTGCTCTCCTTCTCCGATGCCTCCCGCGCCTCCCTGGAGCGGGGCGTGAATGCCCTCGCCGATGCGGTGAAGGTCACCATCGGTCCGAAGGGCCGCAACGTTGTGCTGGAGAAGAAATTCGGCGCGCCCGATGTGGTGAACGACGGCGTCACCATCGCCAAGGAAATCGAACTGGAGGATCCGTTCGAAAACATCGGCGCCAAGCTGCTGCTGCAGGTGGCCACCAAAACCAAGGACAAGGCCGGTGATGGCACCACCACCGCCACCGTTCTGGCCCAGGCCATGGCCCGCGAAGGCCTGCGCAACGTGGCTGCCGGCGCCAGCCCTGTGAACCTGCGCCGCGGCATGGACAAAGCCGTGGCTCAAGTGGTGCGTGGCATCGAAACACGCTCTAGCGCCGTGGCTGGCGACGCCATCCGTCAGGTGGCCACCGTGAGCTCCGGTGGCGATGAAGAGGTCGGCCGCATGGTGAGCGAGGCCATGGACAAGGTGAGCGCCGACGGCGTGATCACCGTGGAAGAAAGCAAGAGCCTGGCCACCGAACTGGAGATCACCGAAGGCATGGCCTTCGATCGCGGCTACAGCTCCCCTTATTTCGTCACCGACGGCGACCGCCGCGTGTGCGAATTCGAGGGTGCGCTGCTGCTCGTGACCGATCGCAAGATCAGCGCCATCAATGACCTGGTGCCAGTGCTGGAGGCCGTGTCTCGCGCCGGCAAGCCGCTGGTGATCCTGGCGGAGGAAGTGGATGGCGAAGCCCTTGCCACTCTGGTGGTGAACAAGAACCGCGGCGTGCTGCAGGTGGCCGCTGTGCGCGCTCCGGGCTTCGGCGATCGCCGCAAGGCGATGTTGCAGGACATCGCCATCCTCACCGGCGCCAACCTGGTGAGCGAAGACCGGGCGATGACCCTCGACAAGGTGACCCTTGAAGATCTGGGCAGCGTGCGCCGGATCACCATCAGCAAGGACGAGACCACGATCGTGGCCACTGGTGATCACCAGGCCGCTGTGCGTGATCGCGTTGCCGCCATCAAACGCGAACTCGACAACACCGAATCCGAGTACGACCGCGAAAAGCTCACCGAGCGCGTGGCCAAGCTGGCCGGCGGTGTGGCGGTGATCAAGGTAGGCGCTCCCACTGAAACCGAGCTGCGCAATCGCAAGCTGCGCATTGAGGATGCGCTCAACGCCACCCGCGCCGCCGTGGAAGAAGGCATCGTGGCCGGCGGTGGCAGCACCCTGGTGCAACTGGCCTCTGAACTCGATGGCCTGGCTGCCGGCCTGAGCGGCGATGAGCGCACCGGCGTGGAGATCGTGCAGCGCGCCCTGGCCGCCCCCCTGCATCAGATCGCCGCCAACGCCGGCTTCGACGCGAACGTGGTGGCCGATGAAGTGCGCCGCAGCGGCAAGGGCTTCAACGCCGCCACCGGCATCTACGAAGATCTGCTGGCCGCCGGCATCCTCGATGCCGCCAAGGTGGTACGCCTAGCGCTGCAAGATGCCGTGTCGATCGCGGGTCTGCTGCTCACCACCGAGGCGGTCATCGCCGATAAGCCCGAGCCTCCCGCTCCGGCTGCCCCCGGCGGCGACATGGGTGGCATGGGCGGCATGGGGATGCCCGGGATGATGTGATCCCGCCGCCTGCTTACAGCGCCCGCACCAAGCGGGCGTGAATGCGGCACACGGCCAGGGCTTCACGGGGCGGATCCGAGCAGAGCCGCCCCAACTCCCGATTCAGGGCCTGCAGTTCACCCACGGGCAGACCTGCCACCGGCGCCACCATCAACAGCCCACCGAGCGCCAGGGGCAGCATGGCGTGCATGGGCAGGGAGGCCATCAACACCTCCTTCAAGACGCTTGAGACTCACTCAGTGTGCGCGCTGAGGGCTGGCACGCCCCACAAACTTCAAAAAGCTTCCAAAGCGCGCCGGTAGGCAGCCACCTGCAGGTCAACTCCGGTGATGGCAGTACCCACCACCACGGCATCGGCACCGAGGCTGCGAGCTTGCAGCGCCTGCTCGGCGCTGGCGATGCCGCCTTCGCAGATCAGCAGCGTGCCTGCCGGCAGCTCACGCCGCAGCTCCGGAACAAGATCCCAGGCAGGAGGCCGTAGGGCTGATGTGGCCTCGGTGTAGCCGTAGAGGGTGGTGCCCACCCACTGGCAGCCCAGAGCCGCCGCCTGAACACCATTGGCGAGGCTGTCGACATCCGCCATCAGCACAGCTCCGAGATCAGCGCGAGCACGCTGCACCAGCTCCGAAAGCACAGCGCCATCCGGCCGGATCCGCTCTGTGGCATCGAGGGCGATCACATCAGCACCGGCAGCCCACACCGCCTGAATCTCCTGCCAACCCGGTGTGATGTACACGGGGCTATCAGGGTAAGTGCGCTTCCACAGACCCACAATCAGAGCCTCTGGGCAGCGGCGCCGCACCGCACCGATGTGCTCAGGGCTCTCCAGGCGCACCCCAACGGCACCATTGTTGAGGCAGGCCTCCGCCATGGCGGCAATCACCTCGTTGTGGCGCATGGGCGATCCTTCCGGGGCCTGCACCGACACGATCAATCCACCCTGCAACTGGGCGCGCTCAGGCAGCACGGCGCTCCTCCCGATCGGGCAGCCAGGCGCGCAGCTGCACCACCGCTGGATGGCTGGGGGCTGGTGCCGGGCGGCTCGCACTCACACGTAGCAACTGCTGCGGCTCGGGCATTTCCGCCACCGCAACAACCGGGGAAGGAGCTTGAACAGGCTCTGGAATGGCGTGGCTCTGCTGCGCCTGCCACCAGGCCCACCCCTCCGGATCAGCCGCAGCCAGCTCCACGCTGAGGGCCTGAACCTGATTCACACCCTGGCGGTGCACCCACTGGCCAATCAGCCGCTCAAACGACTGAGCGTCACGGGCAGCCAAGGCAGTCTGCAAAGCCTGAACGTGCGCCTGCCGGCGAGCCCAGGGCGAAGGAACAGAGAGAGGTCGAGAAGCCACAGAAGAGGATCAGGCGAGCTTGCGATCCAGCAGCGGGCGGATCAACAGGAACAGACCCAGTGCCAAGGCAGCCAGCACCCCAAGACAGGCCGCTGCACTGAGCTGTCCATAGGGAGCAACCAGCACCACAGCTGACAGGGAGAACTGGCCGGCGTAGGCGGCACGAATCGGTTCAATCGCGAAGGTAAGGGGATTCAGGGCCGCAAGCCAGCCCAGCCAGGTGGGCATGAACGAAATCGGGGCCAGCGCCGTGCTGGCAAACAGCAGCGGCAGGTTGGCCACGAAGATCACCGCGATCAACTCGATGTGGCCCGGTAGAGCAAAGGCCAGACCCAGGCTGAGGCCGGTCACGGCAAACACCAACAGCAGCAGCGTGACCAGCACCAACAACAGGCCCGACCCGCCCGGCCAGCCATAACCCAACGCCCAGGCGGTAGCCATGATCGCCACGCTCTGCACCAGGCTCAAGGCCGTGATGTAGAGCACGGAAGCCAGAACGATTGAGCTGCGGGACCTCAATGGCGCCACCAGCAGACGGTTGAGAAAGCCGAATTCGCGATCGAACATCACCGGCAGCCCTGCGTTGAGAGCAGCGCTGAACGCGGTGAACACGATCACACCGGCACCGAGGAAGCGGCCGTAGCTCATGCCATCGGGCAGCAGTCCCTCAGGTGCGTTGGCGAACAGGGCGCCGAACAGCACCAGCCAGATCAACGGTTGCAGCACCCCAGCCACCAGGGTGGAGGGGCGGCGAGCTAGCTGCAGGAAGAGCCGGCGGGTGAGCGCCAAGGTTTCCTGCACGAGTTCCGCGCTGGCGGAACGCTGGGGAGGCGTGGCAGCCGGAGCGTTGATCAGGGAGGGAGCGGCGCTGGTCATCGCGGCTGAAGTGGAAACAACGACGGAAGAGAGAACGAGTCGCGGTCAGCGCATCGATTGCTTGCGCTCAGCCTTTGGATCGCGGCTGCCAGCCACCGCCAGCTCCGCATCCATCAGGGTGCGGCCGGTGGCCTGCAGATACACATCATCCAGGCTGGGGCGGCTCTGGGCCAGGGCAAACACGGGCAGCTGCGCTTCCGCCAGCTGCCGGCGCAGCTGCTCCACCACCCCGTCGTGCTCCACCACCAGGTTGAGCGAGTAGCCCTGGGCGCGGTTCACCACCACCTGCCGTACACCAGGGCAGCGCTGCAGCAACTCCTGCACCTGCAGGGCTTCGGGTTCATCGCTGAATTCGCGCACCCGCAGCGTCACCCGATCACCCCCCAAGGCCGCCTTCAGCTCAGAAGGCTTGCCAGCGGCAATGACCCGACCGCCCTCAATGATCGCGAGCTGATCGGCTAGGGCATCCACCTCTTCGAGGTAGTGGCTGCTGAGCAGCACCGTGGTGCCCTGATCGCGCAATTGGCGCAGCACCTGCCAGATGGCGCCGCGGCTTTCAATATCCAGACCCACCGTGGGTTCATCCAGTACCAACACCTGGGGCCGGTGCAGCAGGCCGGATGCGAGATCCAACCGGCGACGCATGCCGCCGGAATAAGTGCCGCTGCGGCGGTCAATCCACTGCTCCATTGCCAAAAGCCCAATCAGCTCAGCAATGCGCTGATCGCGATCAGTTCGGCTCAGGTGGTAGAGATCGCCCTGAAGCTGCAGTAATTCGCGGCCGCTGAGGATCTTGTCGAGGGCCACTTCCTGGGCCACATATCCGAGGCGCTCGCGCACGCCGCGGGGATCCTTCAGGGCATCCACGCCCGCAACGCTCACACTGCCGCTGCACGGTGCCAACAGGGTGGCGAGGATGCGCAGGCTGGTGGTTTTACCCGCGCCGTTGGGGCCGAGCAAGCCGAACAGGCTGCCCGCCGGCACGCTCAGGTTGAGCCCATCGAGCGCCACCACAGCCCGATCGCCCTTGCCGTAGCGCTTGCTCACATTGCGGAGCTCGATCACCCCTTCTGGCATCCCATCCGCCAAGCGTTCAGGCTCCCCGTGACCAGTGGAGAAGCCAATCTAGAAAGGTCAGGCAGCCACAGCCGCAGCCAGGGTGAAACCTGCCTTGCCGGACCCGGCCAGAGCCAGCAGATCCCAACCCTGGGAGCTCAGCACTGCGCCGGCAGTCATGCGAGCCAGCAGCAGCAGCAGGCAAATCCCAAAGAGGTAGAGGATCGACCAGCGAAACAGGCCACGGGCGCGCTGCACGTCATCGGGATCTTGATGGAGGCGCCAAGCCATTTGAATGAGGCGCGCATTGAAAGGCAGCAGCAGAAGGCCGTACAAGAGCCCTCCGCTGGGCAGAGCCCAAACCCCCAGCAAGCTGAGCGCCACGGTGAGAGCGGCGTAGACGCTGATGCCCCGTGCCGTGGCAGCATTGCCCTTCACCACCGGCAGCATCGGAATGCCGACGGCGCGGTAGTCGTCGCGTAACAACAGGGCCAGGGCCCAGAAGTGGGCCGGAGTCCACACCATCACCAGGGCGAACAGCCACCAGCTACTGAGGCCCAGGTGCCCCGTGGCCGCCGCTGCACCAACCAGGGGCGGGATGGCACCGGCGACACCACCGATCACGATGTTTTGCGGGGTGCGCGGCTTGAGCAGCACGGTGTAGAGCAACACATAGCTGCAAAGGCCGAGCAGCGCCAGGCTGGCGGCCAGGCAGTTCACCCCACCCACCAGCAGGGTGGATGCCGTGAGCGCCAGAGCTACGGCGATGGCAAAAGCAGTACCCATCGAGAGACGCCCCGAGGGCAACGCCCGCGAGCTGGTGCGCTGCATGCGGCCATCGAGCTCCTGCTCCCAGAGGCAGTTGAGAACACCAGCAGCGGCAGCCGCCAGCGCGCCACCGCCAAGGGTGCAGGCCAGCCGCAGGGGAGGCAGCGGCCAACCGTCAGAAAGAGCCATTCCCCCGAGGGTGGTGGCCAGCAGCAGCGGAATCAGCCGCGGCTTGGCGATCTCCAGCCAAGCCGGCAGCTTCACCTTGGCCCGGGAGGGAACGGCCTGTTCACGGGTCAGACCCGTTGCAACAGCAGGAGCACTAACCACGAGACACCTCCAAGCAAACGGGCTCAAGCAGGCTGCGGCTGAACCAGGCGGCGAGCACCGCCACAAGGAATGCCGCCATCAATTGGTGCGCCACGGTGACAGCAGGCACCGCCAGGGTGAGGCGCAGGCTCATCACCCCCAACGCCACCTGAGACATCACCGCAACAGCCGCCAGGGCGGCCAGCACACGCTCAGGTTGGCGCCGCCAAAGACTCCAGGCGGCAGCAGCGAGCACGGCAGCGGCCACTGGCCTGGCGCCGAGGCGATGGGCCAGCAGCCAACCGCATCCCTCACCCGAGCTCAGGCAACGGCCGGCAGCCCACTGAGTAGCCATCAATCCCCCAAGCAGGCACTGGCCTAGGGCCAGCAGGGCCACCACGCCGATCACCCAGGACCAGAGACGATCCAATGAAAAACGGCTCCCTTGAGGAGCTCTGGCGGAGGTGGATGGCTCCAGCAGAACCTGCGTGCAGGCGCTGAGCAGCGCCACCAGCAGCAATGCCGTGACCAGGTGAGCCGTCACCACGGAAAACGGCAACAGCAGGGTCACCGTGAGGGCGCCAAGGCCGCCCTGCACGGCGACCAGCAGCAGAGCACTGCCCGAGAGCCAGGGCACCGCGCGAGGCAGCGCATGGCGCCACCAGGTGCTTAGTGCTGCCTGCACCAGCAGCCCAATGCCCACCACAAAGGCATCCAGGCGGTGGAACCACTCCAGGAACACCTGAAGATTCATCTGCCGCCCTGGCAAAAGCGAGCCATAACAAAGGGGCCAATCCGGACACGCCAGCCCCGCTTCCATCACCCGGGTGGCGCCACCAATGCCCACCAGAGCGATGAGCGCCACCAGAAGGTGGGCGCTGAGCGCAGCGAGCGCGGCACGGCGACCGATTGGCGGCGTAAGAGTGATGGCCGTCATCGGGCTACAGCAACCGCGAGTGGGCTGAAACTAACCAGGGCAACAGGCGGCCACACGATTGCATCAGTCCACGTTGCAATCGGTGTTCAATCCCTCACCGGAGCCGGTCCGATTGCTGCAAAGGTCAACGGCGGCAGGTCAGCCCCGGAGATTGTCCATAGGGTTGGGCATTCGAACCCGCAGCTATGCGGATCCCTCCCACCATCCTCACGCTGCTGGCCGGCATGGCCCTCGTGCTCTTCGGGCTGTGGGTGGGTCAGAACGTGAATCTTTTGCCCGTTGATGCCAGCGCCAATGCGCCGGTATACGACGAGCTCTTCCGCGTCCTGTTCAGCATCGGCTCGATCCTCTTCATCGGGATCCTGGGCCTGATCCTTTACAGCCTGGTGCGCTTTCGTCGCCGCGCCGGAGAAAGCGGCGATGGAGCGGCGATCGAAGGCAATCTGCCGCTGGAAATTCTCTGGACAGCGATCCCGGCCGTAGTCGTGCTGTTTGTGGGGATCTACAGCTACGACATCTATGACCGCATGGGCGGCATGACACCGCTCAACGACCACAGTATGCACGGCATGCAGCACAGCGAAGAGCGCACCTGGGGAGGCATCAGTCCCGTGGCACTGAAATCCGATGAAGCCATCACCCCACTACCCGTGGATGTGACAGCCATGCAATTTGCCTTCATCTTCCACTACCCCGATTCCGACATCACCAGCGGAGAACTGCATGTACCTGTGGGACAACCCATCGCCCTGCAGATGAAGGCTCTCGATGTGATCCATGCCTTCTGGGTGCCGCAATTTCGGCTCAAACAAGATGTGATTCCGGGTCAACCCACCCTGCTGAGCTTTACCCCCACCCGAGCGGGCCAATACCCAATTGTGTGCGCGG
>NZ_JBIPMN010000115.1:0-8424 GCF_044369115.1 Vulcanococcus sp.
GGTGGACTCATCCGCCTCCTCACATCAGCTTTAACGGCCTCGCTGTAACGACGCATTGGTCATGTCCTCAAGCCCCCGGGTGTACTGATCACAAGGGTGACAACTTTCCTGAAACCGGGGGTCCAGGCTCGTGGGTCTGTTCGGGTAGTGGCAGGCCGCAGGAACGGCAGATTCAGCATAAAAGCCAGCAGCAGCGAGCCACTGATCAACACCACAGACTCATTGCTTGAACAGAGAGTTCAGCAGGTTGCCAATGGCATTGCCAACGGCTTCGCTTTGAGTCGGTGCTTGTCGACCACCGCTGCTCTGGGTTGCAACGAGCTTGTAGTCCCCAAACCGGAAAACACCAGTTTGGCCATGGTCAACAAATGACACTGGCCAATTGCTACCGAAACCATCGCTGATGATGTAACTGCTGCCTTGCCGAACAAAGATATAGCGGTTGCCGTTCTGCAGCTGCACGACATATTTGTTGTCGTTACCCTGCATGACTTGCTTCAGTTGGCAAGGCCCGTCGTACACGCGCTGGCCGCCACGGCTGAGGCTGCAGAGGCCGCTGTCGCGCGCGATTTGTGGTCGACCTGGTTGAATGCCGGCGTTGCTAGGTCCGAACAGCTGCTCAGTCAGTCCGCGGGCGACATTCCGCTGCCCCCAGCCATCGTTCCAGCACAGGCGCTGACTCACGCTGCATGCTTGACCGGTGCTGAGGCGGAAATCTCGGCTGTTGGTTTGGCTTAGGTTGCGCTTGAGATGCTTGGCCGCCTTTTGGCCGTAATTGATTTGCGTAATGCCGATCGACGGGCCATAGCTGTCGTAGCAGACTTGGCCTACCGAGTCGCACACCACGCCCTGCTGGGGATAGGCAAGGCCAGCGGGTTGGGCGAGTCCTATACCACTGATCACAATCGTGATAGGCGTGGCAATAGCCAGGGCAGCCTTCAGCATGCGAACGAGTCCAGCTGCGCCAAACCTTAGGCATCAGCTGTGCAGATGTCAGGTGTTGAAAAGGCTCTTGGCCGATGGGTGCAGGACGACTCAGAAAAACGAACCAACGACTTGGAGTGCAACCAAGTGATGTCGGATAACGGTCCCGCTTACCTCTCACGCAGCTTTGCCAAGGCCTGCAAAGCCCTTGGCCTCAAGCACATCCGCACCAGGCCTTACACGCCCCGCACCAACGGAAAGGCCGAGCGCTTTATCCAGACCCTCTGTAAGGAATGGGCCTATGCGATGGCCTTTCAGAACTCCAAGGAACGCGACAACTGGCTGCCGCGTTACCTCTCGATCTCTAACCGGGGTGAGACTCGTATTCAAATTGTTCCTGCTTAGTGGTCATTGCTGGTAATTGCCATGTTCTTCTTGCATCAGTCTAGCTATAATCCTCACGCCAAAAATACTTAAGGCTCTACCCGACTTGCTACGTCCCACTGAATAGCCCATCAGAACCCCTACAGCGCCACCCGCCAAGGCGCCCTAAGCCTGAGCCCACCGCCGCCAATGGTTCAGGCGGATGGTATTGAGACAGGTGCTGGAAGGGATAAGCGTAATGCAGTACTATAAGTAACTGTTTGTTTCGGGAGGTTTCCAATCTGTCCCGATGTAGTTGGAGGCTTCCCGTAGTTTTTTTAAATCTTCTCTTGTGTAGTGATCGGTCATTCCACCTGCATGGCCCATGAGCTTTTTCTTGAGTCCCTCCGGTAGCTCGTACGCAAGGTCGCCACCAGCACCGTGTCTGAATGCATGTGGGTTGATGCGGCCTTCCAGGTTTAACTTTTTCTCGAGTGAACGGGTCCAGTTACCTGCTCCATCTTTTGGGCTTTTTGTTTGGTTCCATGAGTTGTTAATCACGTATTCTTCTCCTCCCCCTTTTTTTGGTAGTAGCCATTTCTCTAGCCGATCATTCAGCGGTACGTAGCGAATTCCTTCGGCCGTCTTGGAGAACTGGAGGTCAAAGAACCAAGCCCCATCAATTTCAGCAAGATCTTTCCATTTCAGTGATAGTGACTCGCTTACTCGTAACGTCGTGTTGTCAATGAGCAGGAGCCAGAGCCAGCGGTAGCGATCCTTTTCATGCAGGTATGCGTAGTCCAGCGCCTTTTTGACGTCTTCTTTCTTGGTTGCCTTATCCCGTTGCCGGAGTTTGGCTGTCCGTTTGTCTGTCTTGATTTTTCTGTAGATCGGCTTTGTTCGTTCCAGGCCATCTTGCAGTGACTGGTGTTTGATCAGTGATGCAATGGTCGTGGCCATGCCGTTTGCGCTATCTGGGCACAGGGGTTTGCCGTTCCATCCTTGAGTGACCAAATGTTCAAGGAACTGATTGAGGTTCTGGGTGTTGATGTCTTCAAGACTGGTCTTCTTGATGATTCTTGTCCAGGCTCTGAGTGCATATTGATGGGCTTGAATAGCAGACTCAGACAAACTGCTCCATTGGAACTTGTGTTCGGCAACTTCCCAAATACTTATCGGCTTTGCCTTGTTGGCGGCTTCCCGTAGGCTCTTTCCTGCCTCTGTCTCTTTGGCTAGATATCCGATTTCTTGGATTTGTTCTCCATATTTTCCAGCTTCAGTTATTGCCCACTTGAGACTTCTTTCTGCTAGTTCGAGCTCTGGTCCACTAAGGCTTAAGCCTTGGCGTCTAAGAAGTTCCCCGGCGAGCAGCCTGCTCATTTGTGCTGCCCTTTGGGTTGTTGCGCCTTCAATGCTTTCAACTGGCTTGATTTTCAGTCTGTTTTTTGGAGCAGAGTGAGGGCTTGGGTTTCCGCCCTTGGTTTTGAGTTGCCGGCCAATGCTCGTGACAGATCGCAGAGACTGTTCATCGCTTACAACCTCTTCGTAGATCTTGCCGATGGCCCTCTCCACGGCCTCTTGGATCGTCGTGTTCAATCCGGCGTCCTTGCTTTTCTGCTGTAGTTCAGCTTCTAGCTCGGCAAGGAGCTTGGGGTAGGCCCGTCTTGCCCGTCCTTCGTTCCGTTCCCCTGTAGAGCGTTCAAGCCGCGTCAGTGGCTTGCCTCGCGCGTTCCTAAGCGTTGCTCTGAGGCTTGTGGGTACTGGCAGGCTGACGACCCACATCTGGGTGTCCCTGCGGAAGCGGAGCCCTGGTAGGCCGCTCTGAGGCAGGTCGTTGGAGAAGCGTCCCTTGGCCACCTGTCAACTCGACGCTTACGTTGGCTTGATAAACGCCATGATAAACGTAGTTGATAAACGTGAGCGCTGGTCTTGCCACCCTCTGGTGCCCGAAACGCCAGTCCTGCACTGCTGCAACCGATCTGAACCTAAAAGCCGGCTAACGGATTTGAACCGATGGCCTTCGCTTTACAAAAGCGCTGCTCTACCACTGAGCTAAGCCGGCATTCGGAGCTGTCGCTCCAGTGGGAGCCTATCGCTCGGCCAGTGCCCACAGCAGCAACTGGGTGCGGCTTCGGCAGCCGGTCTTGGCGAGTAGGTGGGAGATGTGGCTTTCCACCGTGCGCGGGCTCAGCAGCAGCTCGGCGGCGATCGAGCGGTTGCTGAGCCCTTCTAGCAATCGCCGCAGCACAGCGTGCTCGGCAGCGGTGACCGCCGTTGGTTGGGGGGAGGGCATGGCGCTGGTGGCGGCAATGCCCTGAACATTCCCCTCAGGCCTGGCTGGCGGTCCACACCGGATCGGCTTCCGCCTCCGGTTCGGCTTCGGTGTCGGTGCTGGGCTCCTGCTGGGGCAGCGGTTTGGTGCGGCGGATCGGCAGGTTGGCCACCAGGGCGGTGACGCGATCTTCGGTTTCCAGGCTCACGTCGCCTTCCTCGATGTCGATCTCCACGTAGCGGCTCACCACCTCGAGGATTTCGCGCCGCATCTGCTCCAGCAGCTCGGGGTTGAGATCGCTGCGGTCGTGGGCAAGCACCAGCTGCAGCCGCTGTTTGGCGGTGGTGGCGCTGGCGGGCTGGCGACCGAGCAGCTTGTTGATGAAATCGCGCAGGGTCATCAGCTCAGAAGATCTTGGTTTGCATCAGGCGGCCGAGCTTGGCCCGTAGGCCGCGCCGCACCTTGGAGGGATCGATCAGCGGCACGTCCTCGCCGCAGACGCGGCGGGCGATGTTGTTGTAGGCCTGGGCTGCCGGCGAGCCGCTGCCGTTGAGGGTGAGCGGCTCGCCGCGGTTGGTGCTCACGATCACTTGCTCGTCCTCGAGCACGAGCCCCAGCAGCGGCAGCGCCAGGATGTCGGTTACGTCGTCGACGGCCAGCATCTCCTGATTGGCCATCATCTTCGGGCGCACCCGGTTGAGCACCAGCTGGATCGGCTGGATCCCGCGGGTGTTCAGCAGGCCGATCACCCGGTCTGCGTCCCGCACGGCGGACACTTCCGGGGTGGTGATCACGATCGCCTCTTCAGCGGCGCCGGCCGCGTTCTTGAAGCCGTCTTCGATGCCGGCGGGACAGTCGATCAGCACAATGTTGAACTGCTCCCGCAGCATGCCGACGATGGTCTGCATGTCCTCAGGCTTGAGCCACTCGAGCATGCGGGGATTGCCCGCCGGCAGCAGGGCCAGGTTGGGCTCCAGCTTGTGCTTCACCAGGGCTTGATCAAGGCGGCAGTTGCCGGAAAGCACCTCCTGGGCGGTGTACACAATCCGGTTTTCGAGCCCCAGCAGCAGATCGAGGTTGCGCAGGCCGAAATCAGCGTCGAGCACGGCGGTGCGCATGCCCTGCCGGGCCAGGGCGATGCCCAAGTTGGCGGTGAGCGTGGTCTTTCCCACGCCCCCCTTGCCTGAGCAGATCAGGATGGAACGGCTTCCCGATGTGGTCACGGGCACGGTCTGGAATCGAGGCAGGTTAAGGCCATTTCCTGGCTGCGCATGTGTCGCCCTCACTGGGCAAACCGATGGCATGCCCCCTAGAACGGAGCCACTGTGTTCCTTGGGTCATGGTTGCCGCCGCCAGCGGTCAGCGCCTGCTTGTGATGCCGGATGACGGCGGTGCGGCGGTGGTGGCGCTCATCGACCAGGCCTCCGACGAGCTGTTGCTCAAACAGTTCAAGTTGCAGAGCGAGGCGATCGAGCAGGCCCTCTTCCGTGCTCGGGAGCGGGGGGTGCGGGTTCGGGTGAT
Source organism: Vulcanococcus sp. (assembly GCF_044369115.1). Lineage (GTDB taxonomy): Bacteria > Cyanobacteriota > Cyanobacteriia > PCC-6307 > Cyanobiaceae > Vulcanococcus. Next base: position 5,081 of record NZ_JBIPMN010000115.1, read on the forward strand.
GCTCAACCCCCACACCTCTGCCGGTGATCGTTGGAACGATGAGGCCTTTGCCCTGCTGCAGAACCAGGGGATTGAGGTGGTTTGGACCAGCGAGTGCTTCCCGGTCACCCACGAGAAATCGATGGTGATCGATGGCCATGCGGCCCTGATCGCCACCTTCAACCTCTCGGAGAAATACTTCACCGAAACCCGCGACTACGGCGTGATCACCCACGACCCGATCGTGATCGAGCAGGTGCGGGCTGGGTTTGAGGCCGATTGGCACCGCAGCTTCTTCGAGCCCCGGCTCGATGTGGGTCTGGTGTGGAGCAGTGCCCACAGCCGCGGTCAGATGGCCCGGGTGATCGATGCCGCCCGCAAGACCCTCTGGATTCAACACCCCAAATTTGTGGATGCCGTGATCCTCGAGCGAATCGTGGCGGCCCGTGATCGGGGCGTGAAGGTGCGGGTGCTGTGCGGTGGCAAGCACGGCCTCAGCGATTGGGACGTTTACGACACCTTCAGCTCCCTGCGGGTGCTGGAGATGTGCGGGGTGAAGATCCGGCGCCAGAAGCACCTCAAGCTCCACGCCAAGTTGATCCTGGTGGACGGCCGGGCGGCGATGACCGGCTCGATGAACATCGATCGCAGTGCCTTCGATGTTCGCCGGGAGCTGGGCATCGAGATCGACTGTCCCGAGGTGATCGAGCGGCTGCAGGCCACCTTCGAAGCCGATTGGGCGCTCGCGAAGAAATACAGCGCCCCCGACCCCCTCGATCCCACGTATCACGAGCATGGCGAGCTGGCGCCCGACCCCCATTTCGTGCACCACTGATGGATCACGGCGCCGTTGCCCCCACCCGCTGGCAGCTGTTCCTGGGCATGCAGCAGGTGGCCCTGTCGTCGTTCGGTGGTGGCCTCTCCGCCTGGAGTGAGCGGATCGTGGTGGAGGAGCGCCAGTGGATGAGCCAAGAGGAGTTCATTACCGGTCTCACCGTGGCCCGTCTGTTTCCAGGGCCGAATCAGATCAACATGGCCGTTTACATCGGCAGCCGTTTTCACGGCCTCACCGGCGCCATCGCCGCCCTCAGCGGCATCCTGCTGCTGCCCTTCAGCCTGCTGATGCTGCTGGGGCTCGGCTACTTCTATCTCCACGAAACCCTGGCGGTGGATCGGCTGCTGGCGGGGGTGATCACCGCCTCTGCCGGCATGGCCCTGTCGATGGGCTTCAAGATCGCCGGCGCCTACAACCGCGACCCTGTGGCCCTGCTGCTGGCGGCCTGCAGTTTCATCGCGATGGATGTGTTCCATGTGCGCCTGGTGCCCCTGGTGCTAGTGGCGGGCCCGCTGGCGATGGCCTGGTATTGGCCGCGGGGTGACCAGCGATGAGTTGGTTGCTCGCCCACACGGGCGCTTCGCTCTGCCAGCCGGTGCAGCTGAGCGATTGGCGCAATCTGCTGGCGGTGATCTGGGATTTCCTGCGGCTTTCCCTGTTTTCGCTGGGGGGCGGCAACACCTTGCTCAGCGAATACCACCACATCGCCGTCGACCAATACTGCTGGCTCAGTTCGCGCCAGTTCGCCGATCTCTATGCCCTCGCTGAGGCCGCACCCGGGCCCAGCTCGATGCTGGTGGGCCTGCTCGGCATGGGAGCGGCGGTGCAGGAAGGCCCCCTCTGGGGCCTGCTCAGCGGCCTCGGGGCTGAGGTTGCCATCCTCTTGCCCTCCACCCTGGTGATGGTGGCGGCGGCCCTGAGCTGGAATCGCTTGCGGAACAGCCCCTGGCGGATCGCCGTTGAACGGGGCCTCGGGCCGATCACCCTGGGCATCCTGTTTGCCGTGGGCCTCAAGATCCTGCGCATCTCCGACCACGACACCCCCGCCTACGCCGTGTCGCTGGTGGTGTGTGTGCTGATGCTGCGCACCAAGATCTCGCCGCTCTGGTTCATGGCGGTGGCTGGCCTGCTGGGCGGCCTCGGCCTGGTGAATCGCTAACGGTTCAAGCGCTCCAGCGGCCATTGCGGTTCGGCCGGTTCGATGGCGATCGCGCCGTTCCGCAGCACCGCCTGCTCGCAGAAGCCCGGCGGCGGCTGATCCTCGGGCCCACGGGCCACCGCATCGGCGATCCGCAGCTGCAGCGGCCGCAGCTGCAGGGCCACGATCCGGGCGCTCGGGTCGCCGCTTTGGCCGGCATGGGCCACGCCCCGGAGCCGTCCCCACACCCGCACATCCCCTTGAGCGCTCACGCGCGCACCCGGATTCACATCGCCGAGCACCAGCAGCGACCCGCTCACCTCCAGGTGATCACCCGAGCGCAGGGTGCCGCGGTGAATGGTGAGGCCATCAGCGGCCGCTGGGGGCGCCAGAGCCTCAGCCGCTTCTTGCTGCAGTTCCGTCTCGAGGCCCAGCGCCGCGGCAGCCACCAGCGCCAGAGGGTGGCTCGCGAGCACCCGCCCCAGGGGCTGCCCCGCCGCCGCCAGCAGGGTCTGAATCTCCCGCAGTTCCGGCAGGTTGAGCACGCGATCGCGGCAATCGAGCCAGCTCACCCCCGATGTGCCCCCAGGGCTCAGCTGGAGCCGCACCTCCTCCAGGGCGGCGTTGCTGCTCTGGGCGTTGGCCTTCAGCTGCAGGAGAAGGAGGGGGGTGTGCATGGCCAGCAAGTTAGGCAGCGCCATCGCCCGCTTCCAGGGCCAGCTGTGTGCGGAGCGGCCCGGTGATTTCAGGGGGGTGGATCAGCCAGGCGCTTTCGCGCGCTTCGCTGAGGCTCTGCACCAGGGGTGAGCGCTGCTCCAGGGCGGTGAGGTGGCGGCCGTCCCAGAGCCGCAGCCCGCCTCGATAGGGGTGATAACCACGGTTCTGCTGGCTCTGGAGACCGCAGCAGAGATCCGCCTGCAGCCCGGCCTGCTCGCTCAGCCGCTGGGCCAGGGCCAGCAGTTCCAGGCGTTGTTCCTGCTTCAGCTGGCTCACATCGCTGGCCTTGAGCAGGCGGCGATCGAGCAGCCGCCCGCAAAGGTCCTGCAGGGCTGCGGGCCCCTCCTCGCGCCAGCGCTGTAGGTGATAGCCCGTGCGGTGGTCGTCGTTGCCGAGGAAGTCGTCGAGGCTGAGGGCATCGCTGTGCCACAGCCAGCGCTCCATCACGGCATCGGCCCACACCCGTTGGGGGCCGAGCTGGCGGGCCACGGCGATGCTGCGGTTGAGCAGCCAGTTGCACACCACGTTGAGGCGGTGGTTGTAAACGCTGCGGTACATCAGGTTGCGCACCACCAGGTAGTGCTCCACCGCCATCAGCCCCTTGGGGTGCAGGGCGAGACCGCCATCCGGCGCCAGGGAGAGGCTGGCGAGGATCCGCTCGAGATCCAGCTGCCC
>NZ_JBIPMN010000116.1:0-8382 GCF_044369115.1 Vulcanococcus sp.
CGGAGCGAATCATCAGAGCGTCGTACTCACCGATGATCGCCTTGAGCTGCTCGGGCGGCAGGCCCGTGCGCACATCCACCTGAGCCACCTGCGACAGGATGTCGATCCCTGTCTGATCGATGGGATCGGAAACCAGAACCTTTGTCATGACCCGGCGGGGTGGGGGCGGCCGGAGGTGAAGTGTAGAGAGGTGGGTCTCACCCCATCTCGCAGGAGAGAATCAAGCCTTCTCAGGGCCGGGTTCGTGGGCAGCAGCGTGGTGGTGGTGGTAGCGGAGCGCAAACGGCTGCGGCAACTGAGCGAGCACCTGAACGAGCTCACCCCGGCGCCGCAGCGGTTGGTGGCGATCGGTCAGGGCGAAACCGACATCGCCGAAGTGGCTGAACTCAATCCCGCCCTGGCGCGGCGCATTCGGCAACGGCGCATGTCCACCTGGCTGATCCCCTTTGGATTTTTCGCTGGTCTCACCTTCACCTTCATCACCGATCTCGACACGTTCGCCTTCGCCGGCCCGATCGGCTCCCATCTGATCGGTGGCCTGCTGGGTCTGGGATCCGGCTGGATGGGCAGTTTCGCCGCAGCCGCCAGCGTGAGCTCCGATGTGGACGATCGGGTGCGTGCCCTGCGCAACCGTCTCGATGAAGGCAATTGGCTGCTGCTGGTGGAGATGCCCAACGGCATCGAAGTGCCTTGGACACGCCTGCAGGAAGCCCGCCCCAAAGCGGTGGTGCGGCTCAACGACAACTGAGGGCCTGAAATGCTTCCGCGCGACACGCTGCTCAAGGGAAGCCGCTGCCGGCAAGAACTAGCGGCCCTGATCGATCTGGCGGAAGAGGCCCTGCGCACCTGGGAACCGCGCTGGAGCGGTTTCGTGGATGCCGAGCTGAAAGAAGAAGCCGAAGCGCGTCTGGGTGCCCTGAGTGAAGTGAGCCTTCTGGCCGATGGGGGCTGGCCCCAGGCCGAGCGCTGCCGCCTGCTGATCGGCCGGGCCGACCTTGCTGCTGACAGCGAAGCCCCAGCCCCAGCCGCCGCCGTGAGCGGACTGGTGGTAAGCGGCAACTTTCTGTTTGACCCCGCGGAACCGGCCGATGTGCGCCAGGGATTGCTGCAAGCGGGGCTGCAAGCCGCTGATCTGGGTGATCTGTGGATGCGCGGCGATCGGGGCGCCCAGGCTGTACTCAGCCAGGAGGCCGCAACCCTGGCCGATAACCGAGAGGCTCAGGTGCGCAGCGTGCCGGTGCGACTGCAGGTGGTGCCGCTCGAGCAGGTGCAATGGCCCGCCCTTCGCTCACCGAAGCAGCTGAGCAGCGTGGAGGCCTCCCTCCGGCTGGATGCGGTGGGCTCGGCCGGGCTCGGCCTCTCGCGCAGCCGCATGGCTGAGCTGATCCGCCAGGGAGCCGTGCGGGTGAACTGGCAGGTGGTCACCAGCCCGAGCAAGGAACTGCGCTGCGGCGATCGGGTACGGCTCGATGGACGCGGCGAGCTCGAAGTCGTGGAGATTCAGCCCACCAAGCGTGATCGCTGGCGGCTGGTGATGCAGCGACGCTGAGGATCTCGGCTGCTAAGTTGCTGATGCCGACAGGCTCTGAGGGCGATTAGCTCAGAGGTAGAGCACTACCTTGACACGGTAGGAGTCACTGGTTCGATTCCAGTATCGCCCACTTGTTTTGATGCCCATGCAGATGGCGCTGCAGGTGGTGCTGGGCCTTGGGCGCTCGGGAATCGGGGCGGCACGGCTGCTGCATCAGCGCGGTACCTCAGTGCTGGTGCTCGAGAGCGGCGACAGCCCCGCCTTGCAGCAGCGGGCCGATGCACTGCGCGCCGAAGGCATTGATGTGAGGCTGGGCGTTCCACTCGAACCCTCCAGCTTCACGGCATTGCCGAGCCGGCCGGAGCGGGTGATCGTGAGCCCCGGCATCCGCTGGGATCACCCCACCCTTGAGGCCCTGCGCCAAGGCGGCGTCCGCACCGACGGCGAGATCACCACCGCCTGGGAAGCCCGGGGGGCTGTGCCCTGGATCGGCATTACCGGAACCAACGGCAAAACAACCATCACCCATCTGATCGCTCACCTGCTTCAGCAGGCCGGCCTCGATGCACCGATGTGCGGCAACGTGGGCTTCTCCGCGGCCGAGCTGGCACTGGAGCGTGGCAACGGGCAGCTGCCTGCCTGGCTGGTGGTGGAGCTGAGCAGCTACCAGATCGAATCGGCGCCGGCCCTGGCACCGCGCATCGGGGTGTGGACCACGCTCACCCCCGACCATCTCGAGCGCCACGGCACGCTCGACAACTACAGGGCCATCAAACGCAGCCTGCTGGAGCGCTCCGAGGTGCGCATCCTCAACGGCGACGATCCCGACCTGTGCAGCCGCGCCGCCAGCTGGGATCAAGCCCGCTGGATCACAGCCGGCAGCCGCGAGCAGGCTCGAGCCGCAGGATTCGAACCCCACCTGTGGATCGAAGCCAACCAGGTGTGCCAAGCCAGTGGCCCTCTGCTCCCCGCCGATGCCCTGGCCATGCCTGGCGCGCACAACCGCCAGAACATGCTGATGGCCGTGGCGGTGGGCCTCGAGGTGGGGCTGAGCGCCTCTGTGATGCAGGAGGCACTGCGCTCGTTTCCTGGAGTGCCCCACCGGCTCGAGCTCATTCGCCAGCTGGATGGCGTGGCCTGGATCAACGACAGCAAGGCCACCAATTACGACGCCGCCGAAGTGGCGCTCAAGGCACTGACCGCCCCCCTTGTGGTGCTGGCGGGCGGCGAGGCCAAACAAGGCGACGCCAGAGGCTGGCTGACCGGCTTGCAACGCGAAGCCCGGGCGGTGGTGTTGTTCGGAGCCGCCCGGGAAGCCTTTCAGCAACTGCTGCAAAACAGCCACTACGCAGGAGCCATTCACGCGGTGGAGGGGCTCAGCGAAGCGGTGCCCCTGGCACGCCGGATCGCCGCTGAACGCCACTGCCAAGCGGTGCTGCTCTCACCGGCCTGCGCCAGCTTTGATCAATACAGGGATTTTGAAGAGCGCGGCGATCATTTCCGCCAACTGGTTCAGAGCCTCTGACCCTGCTGGGTGCCAGCGCAGCAGCACCGCTAGCCTCGCGGCAACGCATACAGCAGCGATGACCCACTGGCTGATGAAAAGCGAGCCCGATGTGTATGGGATCGAGCATCTTCAGCGGGAAGGCACAACGCTCTGGGATGGGATCCGCAACTATCAGGCCCGCAATTTCATGCGGTCCATGCAGATCGGAGACCGCGCTTTTTTCTATCACTCCAACGCCAAACCACCCGGCATTGTGGGGCTGATGGAGGTGGTGGAAACGGGTCTTGTTGACCCCAGCCAGTTTGATCCCGCCAACAAATACTTCGATCCCAAATCCAGCCCAGACAAACCGCGCTGGGATTGCGTGCGGCTGCGCTACGTGGGCACCTTTCGCCACCTGCTGAGCCTGGATGCGCTGCGCGAGCAGTTCAGCGTTGACGAACTCCCAGTGGTGCGCAACGGCAACCGGCTCTCGATCCTGCCCGTGCCGGATGCCAGCGCCCAGCGCCTGCTGGAGCTGTTGGGGCCTCTGTGAGCCCTGTGCGGCTGAACGGCTGGGGGGCCTTCCAGCAAAGCTGGGCTGGCCTCGGCCGAGAGCCGCTGCTGCTGGTGTTCAGCCTGTGTGCCCTGGGCACGCACTTGCTGGGCTGGGCTCTGTTCGCCGCCGCCGAACAGGTGGACAGCGGAGTGCTGGCAGCTCTGCTTCACCTGAGCGGCATTGCGCTGTATGGCGGCAGCTTGATCTGGATGATCGAGGGTTTCACGCTGGCTGGCTTGGCCATCGCCCGCGGGCATCGCATTCATTGGCATGAACTCAGCCCCGCCGAATGCCGCCACAGCGGACGGTTGTGCCTTTATCTGTTCTTACTGGCTGCTGCGCTGGCCGGCGTCGCACTGATCACAGGCGTGGTGTGGTCGCTGGCGCTGCTGCTGCTCCCGGACTTGAGCGCCGTTCCAGCCCTGATCGGGCTGCTTGCCGCCGCGGCTGTCGTGATCAGCCAATTGTTTGGTCCATGCCTGGTGCTGGACACCCGGCTGAAGGGCGTTGCCCTGTTTCGCCAGGGAGTGTGGCTGCTGGAGCATCACGGGCCCGGGCTGTTGCTGCTCTGCAGCGGCCTCGCCGCACTACTGATGATCCCCTTGCTGATCGGACTGCTCGCGGAAGGCTTGATGTCAGGCCTCGGCCCGTTGGCCACAGCGCTGGCCTTGGTTGTGGTATTGCCGCTTCTCACCACCACCGTGACGGGCGCCTACGAGCAGCTACGCCCCGAACTTCAGAACAACCCCGCCAACCTGCACGCCAGCTTCAAACAATCGGATCGGTGAAGCGGCTCTGCTGGGGAAACAGGTTGGCCAGATAACAGCGGGTGATCTCACGGGTCTGCACGCCGTTCTGCACCAGAAAGCCAGCCAGGGCCGCTTGAAACAGGCGGTACTGATCCCAGTTGGGGTGCGCCTCGATAAAACCCTGCATCGACTGCAGCAGGGGCTCCGGCACCTCAGCGCGCATGCTCACCGTGCCAACACTGTCCATCCAGGTCTCCGCTCAACGCCCACCAGTTCCCCACAGGGTTGAGCACCGGTCAACCAGTCCCAAACGGGCCTGTTCGCATCCGCTCTCAGGGCAAGAACCCGCCTCCAGCACGGCCTCTGATAGCTCCGCCCACAACCCGCCCTAGGGAGCTGGCAAGCGGGGCTGCCGCTGTCAACGGGAAAGCACAGAAGAGCGCCGTTCTCCCCAGGCACCCGCAACGGCGGGGCAGCGGCTGCAAGGAGTTGTGGAAAAACCGGGCAAAAACCTGGGGAAGAACGCCACACCATTGGGAGAACAGCGGCCATCAGCAGTGCTGATCAACGGGTCAATCTCAGACCCGATCTCACGCGGGCAGCTCAGGCAAGCTGAGCGCCATGACCATTGCTCTGCTCGGAACAGGCCTGCTCGGCAGTGCCATCGCCACGCGGCTGCTGGCTTGCGGCCACAGCCTCAGCGTGTGGAACCGCCATCCCGAACGCGCTCAGCCCCTGCTGGAGCTCGGCGCCCGGCAAGCCCCCAGCCCAGCTGCGGCAGCAGCTGAAGCCGACTGGCTGCTCACCGTGCTCAGCGACGGACCAACCACCCACGCCGTGCTGATCGATCAGGTGGCGGAGGAGCTGCGGGGGCGCCGCGTGCTTCAGATCGGCACCATCGGGCCCGCCGAAAGCCAGAGCCTGAGCGAAGCGGTGACGGCCTTGGGCGGCTCCTATCTCGAGGCACCGATGCTCGGCAGCCGGCCGGAAGCCCTCGACGGCACGCTGCAGCTGATGACCGGTGGGCCAACTGAGCTGATGCAGGAGGCCCTACCGCTGCTCCAGCAGCTCAGCCGAGACCCTGTGCATCTCGGCGCGGTGGGGAGTGCCATGACGGCCAAGCTGGCGCTCAACCAGCTGATCGCCAGCCTCACCCATGCCTTCAGCCTGTCGCTGCACCTGGTGCAGCAGGGCGGTGTGGAGGTGGAGCCGTTCATGGCGCTGCTGCGCAACAGCGCCCTCTACGCCCCCACCTTCGACAAGAAGCTGCAGCGGGAGCTCAGCGGCGACTACGCCAACCCCAACTTCCCCACCGCCCACCTGCGCAAGGACCTCGATCTGTTCATCCGAGCAGCCCAACAGGCTGGGCTCAACAGCGAAGGGCTCTCTGGGCTAGCTGCCCTGCTGCAGCGCTCCAGCGCCGCTGGCCTGGATGGCCTCGACTACTGCGCCCTGCACCAGCTCACGGCTGGCCGAACAGCTGCTGCAACGCCTGACTGAACGGCCTGGCTGCCAGCTCAGACCAGCTGCCTTCGAGCGCCCGCTGCCCTGGCGCAGGCGTGAGCACGACCCGCAACGACCAGTGGCGACGATCGCCTTCAATCGCCAGCCACCAGGGATCGCGCTCGAGTTCCAGCTCGATCGCCTCCTCCTCCATCAGCTGATCCACCAGACCCTGGTGCTGGGCCACCAGATCAGCCACGGCCTCGCGCAGGGCCTCGGCTTCAGGCTCGGTAAGCTCCGCGGCCCAGCCCTCGCCGGCCATCAACACTGAAAAGGGTTGGCGGCTGCCATCCCAGGCCAACCGCCAACCCTCTCCTTCACGCTCAATCACGGCAAGGCCGCTGCTCAGCCGGGCAGCAGATCAGGCTGATCTTGTTCGTCGCTGAGTTCGATGATGGCGCGCTGGACCGGCTTCACCATCGAATCTTCCAGCAGGCCATCGAAATCATCGAAGCGGCGCTGCTTGGCGCGGAAGGCAATCCGCACGGTGGTGAGGTAACGGTTGCTGGAGTGCCGAACCAGGCTCTCGGCGCGCTGAGCGAGCTCTTTGGGGCTGACGTTGACGCCGAGATACATGAACTAATCGCCAATCGATTCATCGTAGGTCAGGAGGCTGCTGGGCAACGGCACACTCACCGGGAACACCAGCGGCTCAGCCCCCGGGGCCAGCAAGCGGATCTCCCGCACCAGCGCCAGAGCTTCCAGGGGCGGCCGCAACAGCTCCACCACGCGGCAGACCACAGCCCGGTGTGCACAGTCGCGGCATTCGATCCGCAGGCCACTCCAACCGCGGGACACTCGGCAGGCCCGCAGCGGATCCAGGCGCCGCAACAGCTCGGGGTCCTCTCGATAGAACGACAACACGGCCTGAATCACACGCTCCATCGCCCCTCACGCCCCCAGAGACCCACTGGTCTCACCATGCAGGCGAAGACTGCGCCACGCTCAGGGGCGTTGTGTTCCCTTCAGCTTTCATCCGTGGCCGGCACCCTTGCCATCGACCTGGGCAGCACCACCACCGTGGTGGCCTACCAAGGCACTGGCGATACCGCCCCCACGCTGCTCGATCTCACGCCGATCAGCTCCAGCAACCCCAGCGTGGTGCCCAGCCTGATCTGGCTGCAGGAATCCAGTTCAAGCCAGCCGCTGATCGGCCGGCAGGTGATCGAAGCCGGCCTGCTCGAGCAGGGTGGAGCCGGGCTGCACCGCGACTTCAAACGCCGCATCGGCACCGAACCGGGTCGTGAACCGGGCACCGAAACGGACACGGAACCGGAGACCGGCTGGCTCAGCCCGGAGCAGAGCGGCCAGCTGTTGCTGGAGCAGATCTGGCAGCGGCTGCCGGAGCAGTTTCTGCCCCAGCGACTCGTGCTCACAGCCCCGATCGACAGCTACCGGGGCTACCGCCAGTGGCTGCTGGAGGCCACCAGCCAGCTGGACGTGCCGGAGATCGCCCTGGTGGATGAACCCACGGCCGCAGCGATTGGAGCCGGGCTGCCGGCGGGCAGTCGGGTGCTGGTGGTTGATGTGGGCGGCGGCACCACGGATCTGTCGCTGGTGGCCCTGGAAGGAGGCGAGGGCAAGGCAGCCCCGATTGCCCAGTTGCTGCGTTTCGGCGGCCGCGATCTCAGCACAAGCCGCCAGAGCTTGCGCACCGCCCGGGTGCTGGGCAAGGCGGGCCTGGCTGTGGGAGGACGGGATCTCGATCGCTGGATCGCGGCCGATCAGGTGGATCGCGGCGGCCACCTGCTGGGCGTCGATCCCACCACCCCCTCCCTGCTCCACTGCTGCGAGCGACTGAAGTGCGCGCTCAGCGCTACCGAGGAGGCGCTGGTGCGTTGGAGCCCAGGCCCTGGTGAACGGCCCCTGGAACTGCGCCTGAGCCGCCGCGAGCTGGAGGGGCTGTTGCGTGAGCGGCAGCTGCTGGCGCTGCTCGATGACCTGCTGGAGCAGGTGCTGGCCGCAGCCAGAAGCTGCGGCGTGGAGGCAGAGCAGATCGACGCTGTGCTGCCCGTGGGGGGCAGCAGCCGGCTGCCGCTGATCCGCTCCTGGCTCAAGGAGCGGTTGCCCCAGGTGCCCCTACGGCTCGAGCGCCCCGTGGAGGCTGTGGCCCTCGGGGCGCTGCGGCTCACCCCGGGCGTCACGGTGAAAGACGTGCTGCAGCGCGGGGTGTCGCTGCGCTGCTGGGATCAACGCAGCGCCGAACACCGCTGGCATCCGCTGTTTCTGCCTGGTTACCCCTGGCCCAGCGAACAGCCCCTCAGCTTGCGCATCGGCTGCAGCCGCCCCCAACAAACAGAGCTGGAGCTCGTGCTGGGTGAACCCCTGGCTGAAGAGCGCAGCGAGGTGGTGTTTGTCAACGGTCTGCCGGTGCTGCGGCGCCAGAGGGCCGGCACGGCAGCGGTGGAAGCCTGGGCCCAGCAGCCCGCTCCGATTCCACTCACACCAGCCGGCGAACCGGGCAGCGATCGGCTGGAGCTGCGCTTTGCCATCAACAGCCGCGGTGATCTCACCGTGGAGGGGCATGATCTGGGCAGCGATCAGCCCGTGCCGC
>NZ_JBIPMN010000117.1:0-8363 GCF_044369115.1 Vulcanococcus sp.
GCACAGCATGCGCGGCAGCGAACTGCTGCTGATGACGGCCACACCGGATCTGAACAGCCGCCTGCTGGCACTGCTGCGGGCTGCCAGCCACGTGCTCTGCGACCGCCCCAGCCTGCCGTTGATCGAACAGTGCCTGCGCCAGAACCGCGCCCAGCTGATGCGGATGCCCCAGGTGCACTGTGCCCAGAGCTACCTGGGGGCGAGCACCATCGATCTACTGCGCAAGGAGATCGGCCTAGAAGTGTGAATCGATCGATTCTGAACCGAGACGATTCAGGGTCGAAACTTAAAAAGAACTTCAGTTAGTGAAAACTGCCTAACCCTGAAAAGCGGATGAAGAGATTCGAACTCTCGACCCTCTCCTTGGCAAGGAGATGCTCTACCACTGAGCTACATCCGCAGGTGCCGTGGCTTCAGCCGCCGACCGAATGATCATGCACGATCGGGTGCCCCTCGGTCAAACGATGGGCAGCTTCGGCAGGATGGGCAGATGCTGAAAGCCCTGCGCGCCGACCTGGCGATCATCAAGGAGCGCGATCCGGCGGCCCGAGGCACGCTGGAAATCCTGCTCTGCTACCCGGGCCTGCATGCTCTCAGCCTGCATCGGATCAGCCATGGGCTCTGGCGGCTGCGGGGACCCGTGGCGCCGCTGCTGGCGCGGCTGCTGAGTCAGCTAGGGCGCTGGCTCACCGGCATCGAGATCCATCCCGGCGCCCGCATCGGCCACGGCGTGTTCATCGACCACGGCATGGGCATGGTGGTGGGCGAAACGGCGGTGATCGGCAACCACTGCCTGCTGTATCAAGGGGTGACCCTGGGGGGCACGGGCAAGGCCCACGGCAAGCGCCACCCCACCCTGGAGGAAAACGTGGTGGTGGGGGCCGGCGCCAAGGTGCTCGGCGCGATCACGGTGGGGGCCAACACCCGCATCGGAGCCGGCTCGGTGGTGCTGCGGGATGTGGAGGCCGACAGCACGGTGGTTGGGGTGCCCGGCCGCGTGGTGCACCAGAGCGGCGTGCGCGTGGATCCCCTGGCCCACTCAGCCCTGCCCGATGCGGAAGCGCGGGTGATCCGCAACCTGATGGAGCGGATCGACAGCCTCGAGGGCGAACTGGCCCGCACCCAGGCCTGCCTGCGGGAGCTGGCGGCGGGCCGGCCGCTGCTGGAGCCCTGCCGCGGCGAAGCGCAAAACCTCAAAGACCGCGAAATCCTCGAATTCCTGGGCGACAACCCCGGCATCACGGGCTGAGCGCATGGGCCCACGGCAAGCCCCCAAGGAGGCAGTACTCTTTTTAGTACCAAGACACATCGAGGCTGGCCGTGGACCAACAGGGCCGTGACGACGTGATCGCAAATGGGCTGACTTCAGCCGAACTGAAACGAAGAGGGATCGCAGCGATTGAACAAGCTCTGGAGCTTGGTCCTGTGCATCTGATCAAGCGCAACAAATCTGCCGCTGTGGTGCTCACCGAGCAGCATTACCGGCAGTTGCAACAGCAAGCCGCGCGGGCACCCATGCCTGCTGTGACCCCGCTGCGCTGGCTGCTGGAGCTTCCACCGGCCAAGAGCCCGCGCAGCAAAGCTGCCATCGACGCCGAACTGCTTTCCGAGCGCGACTGGTGATTGCGTTTCTTGATGCCAGTGCGCTCATTTACCTCCTGGAGGGTGAAGCGACCTGGGCAGAAGCCGTTCAACGGGAACTGCAGCAGCTGGCAGAGCGCGAGCCCACTCTGTCCATCGCACTGAGTCGTCTGAGCATGCTGGAGTGCCGCGTTGGGCCTCAGCGCAGAGGCGATCAAGAGAGCCTGGATCGCTTCGATGCCTTTTTTGCCCAGCCCGAGCTGGTGTGGGTCGAGTTCGATACCAGCGTGATCGAGTTGGCGACGCGATTGCGGGCCCACCATGGCTTGCGCACGCCTGATGCCTTGCAAGCGGCCTCGTGCTTGCAGCTTGGGGGAGCAGCCGTGATGCTCACGGGCGATGCCGACTTTCAACGGGTCAGTGCTTTGCAGCTACGGCTCATCAGCTGATCACGCACGCTTCACATCCGTGTGGGCGAAGTCGTCGCCCTTGAACAGCAGAGGCAGATCCAGGGCCATCGCCAGGCCATAGCTGAAGCAATCGCCCAGGTTGAGGCCGGCACGGTGGCGACCCTTGCCGTATCGGCGCCAGCCTTGGAGGGCCCAGTGGAGGTGAGAGGGCTCAAAAGCCACGATCTGCACATCGGCGCGACTCAACAGCAACTCCAGCTCCGGCAAGCCCACGTCGTCGCCCAGTTGGCTGCAGACAACCATCTGGGCTTCGAGCAAGGTTGCCGCACTGATCTTGGCGTTGGCAGCCTGGGTGAGACAGAGGAGAAGCTCTGCCGCTTCAGGCTCAACCTTGAGAATGGCCACGAGGACCGACGTGTCGACAATCATTGAGCTCGCTCAAATCGGCAGGCCGTGTTCGTCGTAGAGCGCATCCTGCAACTCCTTGCTGCTGACCCCTTCGGGCCAGGACAGCCTTCTAAAGCGATCGAGCAGCTCCTGCACGCGTTGCTTGCGAAGACGGATTGTCTGCTCCTCAGACTCGTGGCCAGAACGCTCCAACTCCGCCCGCAGCGCCTGGCGCACTGCATCGGTGACGGTGGTGGAGCGCCGGGCCGCCAGCTCCCGGGCCATGGCGTGCACCTCGGGATCCTTGATATTCATGCCCATGGCCGCAGCAGGGTAGAAGATCACGCTCATTCTACCAAGCCACACCTGCTCTCCCTTGTCGTCATCCACGGCAAGATCCAGCGCGAGCTTGCTGGCATGGCCGGCGGGAGCTCAGCCTCGCCTGATCAGCCTGGAGCAACGCGGTGGAGTGGCTCCTGGAAGGCTGAGCTCCTCAACCCCCTATTAGTCCGCCAGCGGACTAGCGTTGATCCGGTGGCGACCCGCCCCACTGCCTGGGATCAAGCCAATGCCTGAACCACTCCGCACCGTGAATGTGCATGAGGCCAAAACCCACTTTTCGCGTCTGATCGATGCGGCCCATGCCGGCGAAACGATCGTGGTGGCCAAGGGGGGGCGGCCCTGGGCGCAGCTGGTGCCGCTCGAGCCACCCATCCCGCGGCGCCAGCCTGGCGTACTGGCCGGGCGCATCAGTCTGCCGGCCGTGGAGGAGCTGCTGGCGCCGCTGCATGCAGAGGAACTCGCCGGCCTTGAGCAACCGCTCCCGTGAGGCTGCTCCTGGACACCCATGCCCTGCTCTGGTGGCTGGCGGAACCGGAGAGGCTGTCACCGGTGGCCCATGCCGCCATTGCTGATGGGAACAACCAGGTGTTAGCAAGCGCCGCCTCCGGTTGGGAGATCGCCGCCAAGGCGCGACTGGGCAAGCTGCCAGCAGCCAACGAACTGGTGGACGACTTACCCCACCTGTTGGCAGCCCAGGGGTTTGAGCTGTTGCCCATCACGCTTCGCCATGGCCTGCACGCGGGCGGCTACGCCATGCCACACCGCGATCCCTTCGATCGCCTGTTGGCGGCCCAGGCCGAGCTGGACCGGCTCACGCTGGTGAGCCTGGATCCTGCTCTGCAGGCCTTCCCTTGCCGTGTGCTCTGGTGAACCGAGACGTATCAAGGGCGCTTCCAGATGCAGCGCCCCACGCGCTGGATGTGGTCCAGCACCTCGGCATCGAGCTGATGCATCAGCAGCAGGTCGACCCGCCAGGGCAGCAACAGATCATCGATCGCAGCCAGCAGTGAGAGGTGGCTGGAGTGGCTGAGCAGAGGCGCATCGAGACAGAGATCGATATCAGACCCTGGTTGATACCGATCCATCGCCCGTGATCCGAACAGCCAAATCGCCTCCAGTTGGGGGTGGGCTGTCAGCAGAGCCAGCAGTTGCCGCGACGAGCGCTCGGGGATCCCGGGGAGAGCCGATCGGCCGATGGCTGCTAAGGGAGTGCTTGGGTTGGTCACGTCGACTCTGCCAAACGTCGCTGTTCCAACCTGTCTCGCAGGTGCTGAAAGCAGGGCAGGTAGGTGTCGGTGATCTGAGCTGCTATGGCATCAGCCGTGGCTCGGTTGTAGCCGTGGCTGGTGAGGTTGCGATCCTGAATCATCTGCATCCAGGTTTCGCCCGCATCAATCAGTCCCAGGCGAAACGCCTCGCGCAGGGTGTCGCGCGAGCCAAGCAGCGAGGTGTTGCCCTGGCTGCGCAGCAGATCCCGCAACGTGTTCCAGGCCAACTCAAAGGTGTACTCAAAGGCCTTGATCAACCCCTGCTGTTCCCGATCATTCAGAGCCGGTGGATCGGTGAAGCTTTCCAGCTGCGTGAGCGCCCGGCTGTAGTTGCTGAAGCGCTGCTGCCAGCGGACGTCTTCGGCCATCGGCTCACACCGGATGCGTTCACCAACGCAGTCTCGCGAACCGTCAAGGCCCCTGTCCCGGCAAGCTGCCCTGAATGCTGGCCCGCCCGCTTCGATGCTCAAGCTTTTGCTGGGTGATCCCAATGCCCGCAAGCTGAAGCGCTACCAGCCATCGTTTCCGACATCAACCTGCTCGAGGAAGAGCTTGCGCCTCTATCGGACGAGGAGCTGCGGGACCTCACAACCGAATTCCGCGGCAAGTTCGCCGCCCTGCAGCTCGAGTGCCAGAACCGGGGCCATCCGCTCCTCAATCGAGACGTAGGAGAACAGGGAGCCGCTGCGCTCCCGTGGACCTCGCATCTGGGCTGAGCAGTTGTCCCATTTCCGCAGAGGTGGACGGGTTCTTCAGCGAACTCCTAAGGCCCAAGGGCGCCCACTGGAACCACGAACACCCCATCGGCTCGGCGGTAGCCATAACCCTTGCCGCAGATCACGGCGAGAAACGACGGTGAGCCGGAGCGTTGGTTGTCGATCTGCTCGGCAAAGCGCTTCAGGTTGGTGGCGGCGGCGTCAATCTGGCCTTCACCCAGCTTGATTTCAATGGCGCCCCAGCGTCCGTCATGCAATTGCACGACGGCATCCACCTCGACCCCATAGTCATCCCGGTAGTGCAACACCTCACCATCGAGGGGCTGACTGAGCACACGCAAATCCCGGATCACCAGTGATTCGAACAACTGCCCAAACCACTCAACATCCTCAAGCAGTCGCTCCGCGGAAGCTCCAGTGGCCGCCAACGCCAGCGATGGATCCACAAAGTGACGCTTCGGGGCTTTGCGCAACCGCGCTCGTGAGCGCAGGTGAGGAGCCCAGGCGGGCTGATCTTCGATCACCATCAGCCGCTCCAGCGCATGGAGGTAGTCGGTCACGGTGCGTCCGTCCAGGGGGCCATCGGCACCACCGGCATCGGCAGCCAGGGTTGAGAGCTTCGCCTCTGTGGCGCAGTGGCGTCCGAGGGAACGCAACAGCGTTCCCACCCGAACGGGATCACGGCTTCGCTCTCCCACCCGGCTGAGATCTACCTGCCTCACCTGTTCGAGGTAATCGCGAGCGGCACGACTGGCGGCCTTCAGCGAGCGGTCCTGCTGAGCCGGCCAACCGCCTCGCGCGATCAGCGCGGTGAGGTCACGCATGCTCAGTCCTGGATCCGCCACGGCCAGGCCGTGGCCAGCGAACAACTGGTGCAGCGAAACGGCGCCACTGGACGCACCGGTTTCAAACAGGCTCATCGGCCGCATCCGCAGGAAGCTGAAACGGCCAGCGCCGGTATGGCGGCTGGCATCATCCGCTGGCACCGCTGAACCGGTCAGCAGAAACTGGCCGGGCTGATCAGCAGCGTCGACAGCTCGGCGCACTTGGTTCCAGAGCTCGGGCGCCACCTGCCATTCATCCAGCAGGCGCGGCCTCGCGCCTTCGAGCAACAGACCCGGATCCACCGCCAACACCTGGCGTGCGGACTGGTCGATGTCGAGCAGCACACGAGAGGCTGCCTGCTGCGAGGCCGTCATCGTTTTGCCGGAAGCCTTCGGCCCTTCGATCACCACCGCACCGGCGGATGCCAACAGCTCCTTCAGCTCGGCATCAACAATCCGGGGACTGTAAGCAGGCACGCCGATACGCAAAGAGCCATCACCCTAATACTGAAATAGCGGAGCTTCTGATGCAGATTTCGCGGAGTGAGCGGTGCTGGTTTTGCGGGACCCTTCAAAAACCGCTCAGCTGGCAAGAAACAGCCGTGCTGCCTGAGTTGCAGCGGCGGGGCGCGGAAGCAGAGGTAAAGTGCCCTCAGTGCTGGCCCGCCCGCTTCGATGCTCAAGCTGCTGCTGGGTGATCCCAATGCCCGCAAGCTGAAGCGCTACCAGCCGATCGTTTCCGACATCAACCTGCTCGAAGAGGAGGTGGCGCCGCTGTCGGACGAGGAGCTGCGGGGTCTCACCGCCGAATTCCAGGGCAAGCTCGCCGCCCTGCAGCTCGAGTGCAAAAACCGTGGCCTGAGCAGCGAAACCACGCTCGAGCGGGAGCGCAAGCTGCTCGATGAGCTGCTGCCCCAGGCGTTTGCCGTGGTGCGCGAAGCCGGCAAGCGCGTGCTGGGCATGCGCCACTTCGATGTGCAGCTGATCGGCGGCATGGTGCTGCACGACGGCCAGATCGCCGAGATGAAAACCGGCGAAGGCAAAACGCTGGTGGCCACGCTGCCGGCTTACCTGAATGCGCTCACCGGCCGGGGCGTGCACGTGGTCACGGTGAACGACTACCTGGCCCGGCGCGACGCCGAGTGGATGGGCCAGGTGCACCGCTTCCTCGGCCTATCGGTGGGCTTGATCCAGCAAGACATGGATCCCGCCACGCGCCGCCAGAACTACGGCTGCGACATCACCTACGCCACCAACTCAGAGCTCGGGTTCGACTACCTGCGCGACAACATGGCGAATGACATCGCCGAGGTGGTGCAGCGCGACTTCCACTACTGCGTGATCGACGAAGTCGATTCGATCCTGATCGACGAAGCCCGCACGCCGCTGATCATCTCCGGCCAGGTGGAGCGCCCCCAGGAGAAATACCAGAAGGCCGCCGAAGTGGCCGCAGCCCTGGTGCGCGCCGCCGAGCTGGGCAAGGACGGCATCGACCCCGAGGGCGATTACGAGGTGGATGAGAAGCAGCGCAACTGCACCCTCACCGACGAGGGCTACGCCAAGGCAGAGCAGCTGCTGGGGGTGAGCGATCTGTTCGACCCGCAGGATCCCTGGGCCCACTACATCAACAACGCGCTCAAGGCGAAGGAGCTGTTCGTCAAAGACGTGAACTACATCGTGCGCGGCGGTGATGCGGTGATCGTGGATGAGTTCACCGGCCGCGTGATGCCCGGCCGCCGCTGGAGCGATGGCCAGCACCAGGCAATCGAAGCCAAGGAAGGTCTGCCAATTCAGCCTGAAACCCAGACGCTGGCCTCGATCACCTACCAGAACTTCTTCCTGCTCTACCCACGCCTGGCGGGGATGACGGGCACCGCCAAAACCGAAGAGGTGGAGTTCGAGAAAACCTACAAACTGGAGGTCACGATCGTGCCCACCAACCGGGTGCGCTCCCGGGCGGACTGGACCGATCAGGTGTACAAGAACGAAACGGCCAAGTGGCGGGCCGTGGCCCTCGAAACAGCTGAGGTGCACAAAACCGGCCGGCCGGTTCTGGTCGGCACCACCAGCGTGGAGAAATCTGAACTGCTCTCAGCGCTGCTGGCGGAACAGCAAATTCCCCACAACCTGCTCAACGCCAAGCCGGAAAACGTGGAGCGCGAGGCCGAGATCGTGGCCCAAGCCGGTCGCGCCGGCGCCGTAACGATCGCCACCAACATGGCCGGCCGCGGCACCGACATCATCCTGGGCGGCAACGCCGACTACATGGCCCGCCTCAAGCTGCGGGAGGTGTTGCTGCCGAGGCTGGTGCGTCCGGAAGAAGGCCACAAGCCACCAGTGCCACTGCAACGGGCGCCGGAATCCGCACCGGGTTTCGGTGCCGCCTCCACGGCCGCAGCCACGAAAGCGCCGTCGGAAGCACGGGCCATCGGCGCTCTCTATCCCTGCGCCCTCAGTGATGCCACCGATCACTCCCTCTCTGAGCTGGCCCATGATCTGGTGAAGGCCTGGGGCGACCGCCAGCTCACGGTGCTGGAGCTGGAGGACCGCATTGCCCAGGCGGCGGAGAAGGCCCCCACCGACGATCCCCAGATCCAGCAGCTGCGCCAGTTGATCGCGCGGGTGAAGGGTGAATACGAACGGGTCACTGAGGCAGAAGACCAGCGCGTTCGCGAGGCCGGCGGCCTGCATGTGATCGGCACGGAGCGCCACGAATCACGCCGGGTGGACAACCAGCTGCGGGGCCGGGCCGGCCGCCAGGGCGACCCGGGCACCACGCGTTTCTTCCTCTCTCTGGAGGACAACCTGCTGCGCATCTTCGGCGGCGATCGCGTG
>NZ_JBIPMN010000119.1:0-8321 GCF_044369115.1 Vulcanococcus sp.
ACCGTTGATGCAGGCCGCCTGAACGGCAGCCCAGGAGTGACACCTTTCCTGAAAGTCACCGACGCTGGGGAATCTGATCAGTGCCTTGAACCCTGCCTTAGGAGAGGCATACAGGCGTGAGCGGTGGCACTCGGGCACCACAGGGAAGGGTCATAACTGCGCAACACGTTAAATTTTTATTGAGCATATCTACCAGTTTAATGTGCCGTCAAGATGTATGATATTTTCATGTTGTTTCTAACGTACTTCCGTGTTCCCATTATCCTTATTTGATTCCACTACTCTAGGGTTTTACTACGCCTGTCTCTTTATTTCTCTTGCCTCTAATGTCGTAATATTCTATTTTCGGAGAAAGGATAGGGAGATCGCTTTCAACGCTTCGTCTTTTGTCGGGGATTTGCTCGCAGACTATTGGTTTGATAGTTTTATATCTCGCAAGCTGGTTTCTCTTGGTTATTTTGGGTGGTGCGTTTTTTCCCTTTCCTTGGTTATCTTTGGAGTTGTCAGAATCCCGGCTTTTATACTGATTGGAATTGTATATTGGATTTTGGGTCGTGTAGGGTTCGAGCTTTTGATTGCTCTTGTTAAGTTGGCTGAGAATACGTCAACTATTATTCGAATCCTGAGAAATATTCAGCAGCAATCTATTCCCCCCTCTCATGGTTTGTCTTCCATGAGTTCTGCTGACCACAAGGATGCTTAAGCCAAGCACGTAACTCACTGCTAAATGCCCATCCAATCAGTGAGCCGCTGCTTTTCCCTGGTTTGAGGAGCAAAAAGCTTGGTTTCGCTTAGTCCAGTCGCCGTGTTGGTCTTGCCACTCAATGTTGCTCCTCATTCGCTAGTTGTTCACTATCCAGAACTGAGGTGAGACACAAAGAAGTTTTGATTGCTTGTGTTTGATTGTCCATCGGGATCACGGACCCACCTGATTCCATTTTTGTTTTCGGCGATTGTATAGCTTTCGCCTTTGGACTTAAAGTTTTCTGAGTCTTGTTTCGACTCGGAAACTTTTGTGATCCACTGTTTGGTGTCAGCATACAACTTGTTCGTCCATGATGACTTTTGGAGTCGTGCTTGCCTCTTGCTATTCGTGATTTGAGTTGTCTTGTGTAAGCGCCCTAGTTCGTAAGCCTTCTGAATTCATTGATTAATTCATCGCCGCTGACGCCTGTCATTGCCTTGAAGCAGCCTTTTTTTATTCCGTCTTGGATTGAAGAGCCGTAGTCTTCGCTTAAGTGGCTAAAATCCATGCTTTTGGATGCCCTCTCCCACTCTTGTTGGTATCTCTTGAAGTCTGCGGCATACCTCTGGCACTCTCGTTTCTTTTCGTCTTGTAGTTTGAGTTCTAAGGCGACAACGCCAAATATTATGGCTCCAAAAAATGCTAACCCAAGTGAGATGGCTGCCAGGAGAAATCTTTTTGCCTTTTCCTCTGAGGTCTTGTTTTCGCTTTGCTCGGGAGGTTTGGTCATTTTGCTGTGTTCTGGAGTTGCCTTCTGTGGATTGACTTTATTTTAATTCTAGCGATTGATTGGAGGATAACTATGTGTGTATGTGCTTTATACACGCTACTCCCAAAGCCACATCCAGAGCCGCTCATCCCCTCTGAGCGCTTATGAGCCCCTCTCGCATTCGCTGAACCCCACTGCCACAACGCTGCCTGCTGCGCGCCAGCTTGCGTGCCAGTCGCTCCGTGATCCCTAGCTCCGCCCCCCGCCAGAGGCGATCGATCTCACGGGTGAAGTGCGCTGCCAGCAGGGGGGACTCGATCACCAGCAGCACTTCGTCGTTCTGATGGGCAGCACTGGGGCTCCAGTTGAAGCTGCTAATACCCGTGTTGACAGGAGAAAAGCAGAATTCTTTGAAAGATACATTACTGGCGCGAAACCAACAGGAGACTTGGTAGATGCGCAGTCTATGCTGTTACCTATGGAATGGGGCGCGCACTCTGGGGGTTTGAGTTTCCAGATGATAGGGGCAGGAGCATTAATGCATATCAAAATGCTGATGCCAGGAATGCCGTAGTCAACGGTAAACCTAATTATATATATTTTCAATCAAAAAGGACGCCCGATGCCTTTCGCCCTGGTCAATACTTCTGCCTGGGGAACAGTGGCGGCAATCGCATGACATGTGGACTTCCCAAGAGTTGCATGATCTAAAAGACACTGGTCCCGAGACATGCTTTATTGTTATAGTTTTCAAGCGGAATTACTGGGCGCATGAATATCTTTCGCCATTGATGTAGATGGCAGCTGTTGTAACAACGGAGTTTCCATATCCTCGGTTCGTATCTGTTTCAAAAAAGATATTTTGGTCTTCTGACCTAAATCGAATCCAATATCCTCCGTGACCAATTATCGATGATCCTTTCTCGATCGTATTGTTTGAATTGATAGCAAGGATTGAAGAATAAATTGAGTCCCCTTCTCGCATGCCAGCAGGTTTCGATGAATCCACGACTAGATGAATCGGTCCCAAGACATTGCATTCTGCGTGTAGATTCACTTTGTCTTGGCAGTATGAACGCAGCGCACGTTGCTTTGTCCAGTATCTCAACACTTGTTTATCATTGAAAGCATAGACTTTTTCAACCCTAGGAGAAGTTTGGCAGGAGTAAGCAATGTCCACATTGCTCTTGACTCCAAACTGGTTTACTCCCTTCACTGTCTTGCGCCACCATTTTGATTGTCGTTCATTACCATTTGCTGAATGCCAGAAAAAATCGCATACTGTTAGATCAGTTGTTTTGCATCCGAATTCCGTCCAGCGACCAGTTTCTTTAGCAGTCGAGTTGATTGGCAGATAGACCAACAGGCATCCTCCAATAATAATGTAACTCAAGAATTTTTCTTTTTTGATTCTTGTTTTCATGTCTTGCCTGAAAACTCCATTGCTTGTGTAAATGAATATTGCACTAGTTCTGTCTTGTTATTGTATCGGTGCATAATTATTAATCCACCCTACTCTCAGGGACTGGATTTTGCCCGTTATGCAGCGGTTGCATCGCTCTGGTGCCGTCTGCATCACCTGCCAGCACTTCCGCTACGAGGTCGGCAGGCACTGCATCACCTTGCTGACCTGTCCCATTCACCAGGGTCTGATTCCCCAGGGCGAGTACCTGACCAAGCGGTGCGCTCAGTGGGTGGCACGGCGGGAGGTTCGACAGGGGTGGTGTCCTGATGCGGGGTGAGGCAAACTTATTGCGCTGGAAGCGATCTGCGCCTTCCGTCGAGTTCACGGAAGAAAACTGACGTTGGGGGAAATGTTGGGGTAAATCACACCCCAACACCCCTGAAAGCGTCTTATGTGGTCCGATGAGGACCGAAATCGACGGACACCCTCTCCGCTTCTACAACTCACCCAAGATTTCGGTCGGTTCGCGGGTCGTTCATCGGGCCGCAAATGTGTTCTCAACGCCCGGGATTGAAAGCCATTGGATAGGTCTCAGCTGTGAAACAGCAGCACGAGGCCGCGGCTCACTTGATGGAATTCCCGCTCTTCGCGGCTGAGATCCAATCCCACCTGAAGGCCTTCTTCCAGTGCGTTCTCGAAGGGCGGCTGGGTTGGTGGTTGGCCGTCGGTCCAGAGCGCGGCAATGCCCACCGGCGTGGCGTGCCAGACAAATCGTTGTGTGGCCCCGATCGAGGGTTCATCGAGGGCGTCTTCCAGGAGCTCGCGGATCGCCATGGCAAGTGGGCTCTGGCGCCAGCATCGAGATCTGCCGCTCTAATCGCAATCAGCTGACAGTTTTTGTGATCTGCTGAGCAATCCTTCTTCAAGTTGCCGGCTTTAGCTTGGCCCAGATGGCGCAACTCCCCGGCCCCGCCGCTCTCGTGCACGAGTGGTTCACGCCCCGATCCGTGGGCGGTGCCGAACTGGTCGTGCAACAGCTCGATGCGCTGCTGGAGCGGCCGCAGCTGGCGGCCCTGGTGGATGGGGAGAGCAGGCGTGCTGCGAGTTGGCTGGCTGGGCGCTCCATCCACACCTCCTTCGTGCAGCAGTTGCCCTGGGGGGTGAGCCATGTGCAGCAATATCTGCCGCTCTTGCCACTGGCGATTGAGCAGCTGGATCTGGCCCCCTATCCGCTGGTCATCAGCAGCAGCCACCTGGTGGCCAAAGGGGTGCTCACCAGTCCGGATCAATGCCATCTGAGCTATGTGCACACCCCCGTGCGCTACGCCTGGGATCAGATGCATGCCTATCTGCGCCAGTCGGCCTTGGCCAGGAGCGGGCTGTCGCCCCTGATTCGCTGGCAGCTGCATCGCCTGCGCCAATGGGATGTGCTGAGTGCGCAACGGCCCGATGCGCTGATGGCCAACTCCCGCTTCACCGCAGCTCGCATCCGCCGCTACTGGGGGCGCTCCTCCACCGTGGTGCACCCGCCGGTGGCGGTGGAGCGCTTCCGCTGGGATCACCCCCGCGACGACGTGTATCTCTGCCTCTGCCGCCTGGTGCCCTACAAGCGGGTTGATCTGGTGGTGCAGGCTTTCAATGCCACCGGATTACCCCTGGTGGTGATCGGTGATGGCCCGGAGCGCCAGCGCCTCGAAGCCATGGCAGGTCCGAGTGTGCAGCTGCTGGGCCGACTCCCTCAAGAGGAGGTGAACACCTGGCTTGGTCGTTGCCGGGCCTATGTGTACGCCGGGCTGGAGGATTTCGGCATTGCGCCCGTTGAGGCGATGGCCTCGGGCGCGCCGGTGATCGGCCTGGGGCAGGGCGGACTGCTCGACAGTGTGCGCTGCATCACCAGTGGCTGCGATCAACCCACCGGCCTGTTGTTCCCGGAACAATCCCTGCTGGCTTTGGTGGCCGCACTCGAGCACTTCGAGCAGCAACGCTTGTGGACGCAGCTCCCAGCCGCTTCGTTGCGCCAATGGGCAGAGCGCTTCAGCCCCCAGAGGTTCCGCCAGCGCAGCCAGGCCCTGATCGAGCAGGTGTGGAGTCGCCATCAACGCCAGCTGGCCCAACGCAGCCGTCCGGTGTCTGTGCCTCTGAGGTGAGTGACCGCCGCTGCGGGGCCCAAAGAGCGCTGCACTTCTTTAATGAACCCACATCGCACCGTTGAGCACGCGCCGTTTGTCCTCCGCCTCGATCCCGGCTGAGTCCACGGCCAGCAGCTTGCTGGCGGCTCAGTCGTTGCGTGGGCGGGTGCTCAAGCGTGGAGGTGACATTGTCTTCTCACTGTTGGTGCTTGGACTGGGTTCACCAGTGTTTCTGCTGCTGGCGGTGCTGGTGAAGCTCAGCTCTCAGGGCTCGGTGTTTTATTGCCAGCGCCGGATTGGTCGCGGTTACAAGGGCTTTGGTTGCCTCAAGTTCCGCACGATGCGCCGTGATGCCGATCGGGTGCTCGCCGCGATGCTGGAGGCCGATCCAAAGCTGCGGGCGGAATTCGAGCGCGATCACAAGCTCAAGCGTGATCCCCGCATCACCCCCCTGGGCAAATTTCTGCGGCGCTCCAGCCTTGATGAGCTGCCCCAGTTCATCAACGTGCTGCGCGGGGAGATGAGTGTGGTGGGGCCGCGGCCGATCGTGTGGGATGAGCTGCGCCGTTACGGCCGCAACATGGACGAGGTGCTCTCGGTGCGGCCAGGCCTCACGGGGCTTTGGCAGGTGTCGGGCCGCAACAACCTCACCTACCGCACCCGGGTGCGCCTCGATCTCACCTACGTGCGCAACCGCAGCTTCTGGCTGGACCTTGGCATCGTGCTGCGCACCATCGGTGTGGTGCTGCTGCCGATGGATCGCGGCGCCTATTGAACGCTGCCAACTGCGCTGATGGCGATCCCCAGCGCTAGCCCGGCGAGCAGCCAGAGCAGCTCCAGCCGCAGGCTCAGCCGCAGCATCCGCTCCACAGCGGCAGGGTTGGGTCGTGGACTGCCGGCAGCCAGCAGCGGTTTGACTTTGAGCTGATCGCCGTAGCGGTTGAGCCCTCCCAGCTGCACGCCGGCAGCATGGGCGTAGGCCGCCTGGGAAACACCGGCATTGGGTGAGGGATCCGGCACGCCATCCCGAAGCGCCGCCACCAGCCCCTGAAGACAACCGCCAGGGCCGCAGCCCGTTGCCAGCGGCAGGCTGAGGGCCACCAGACGGCAGGGCAGCCACACCAGCAGGTCGTCGAGCCGGGCGCCGGCGGTGCCCAGCCAGAGCAGCGTTCCCTGGCGGTAGCCCAGCATCGAATCAAGGGTGCTGGCGGCCTTGAAGCCCCAGGCCAGGGCCAAGGGCCCAGGAGCACCGCCGTAACCGACGCTCCAGAGGCCCGCGCCCACGAGCATCCAGAACAGCGGTGCGAACAGGCCATCCACAGCGTTTTCGCTGGCGGTTTCCGCTGCCGCCCTCACAATCTCGGCCTGGTTCAGCTCCGTGGTGTCACGCCCAACGATCCAGCTCAAGGCTGTTCGTGCTGCTGCCACATCCGGCAGGGCCTGCAACACGCTGCGCACCGCCTGCTCGAGGCTGCGCCCCGCCAGAGCGCTGGTAAGGGCGATCCAGAGCGCCAATAGCCCCGCGGGCCTCAGATCGGATAGACCTCTGCCCAGGGCCCATTGCTCCAGCAGCCATCCGGCGCCGCCGCTGCCCCCCACCAGCAACGCCGTGATCACTCCACCGGCGAGGCGCAGGGCCCATGGGCGATCACCTGCCCAGCGCTCGCTCAGCTGCTGCAGCCGGCGGATCCACCAGCCCATCACCACCACCGGGTGCAGGCACCAGCGTGGATCGCCCACCAGCCGATCCAGCCCGGCGGCGGCGAGCACCAGCAGAAAGGGGTGGATCCCCGTGAAGGAATCCACCCCTGAGAGCAGCAGCGTCATGGCTGCGTGGGAGGCCTCGATCAGGCGGCCTTGAGCCAGGAGAACATCGAGCGCAGGCCCTTGCCCACCTGCTCGATCGGGTGCTGGCTGTCGCGGTCGCGGATCTTCTGCATCTCAGGCTTGCCGGCTTCGCACTCGGCCACGAAGTTGCGGGCGAAGGTGCCGTCCTGGATGTCGGTGAGGATGCGCTTCATCTCGGCCTTGGTGTCGGCGGTGATCAGGCGGGGGCCGCTCACGTAGTCGCCGTATTCAGCGGTGTTGGAGATCGAATCGCGCATGGCGGTGAGGCCTCCTTTCACCATCAGATCCACGATCAGCTTCACTTCGTGCAGGCACTCGAAGTAGGCCAGCTCGGGCTGATAACCGGCTTCCACCAGGGTCTCGAAACCGGCCTTCACCAGCTCAGAGAGGCCTCCGCAGAGCACAGCCTGTTCACCGAACAGGTCGGTTTCGGTTTCTTCCTTGAAGTTGGTCTCCAGGATGCCGGCGCGGGTGCCGCCGATGCCCTTGGCGTAGGCCATGGCCAGGGCGCGGGCGTTGCCGGTGGCGTCTTGATGGATGGCGAACAGGGCAGGCACGCCCATGCCGTTCTGGTACTCCCAGCGCACGGTGTGGCCGGGGCCCTTGGGAGCGATCATCACCACATCCACATCGGCGGGGGGCTTGATCAGCTCGAAGCGCACATTGAAGCCGTGGGCGAAGCTCAGCACCTTGCCGGCGCTGAGGTGTGGAGCGATCTCAGCGTCGTAGACAGCCTTCTGGGTTTCATCGGGCAGCAGCACCATGATCCAGTCGGCCTTGGCGGCAGCGTCAGCCACGCTGAGCACTTCAAGGCCGTCGGCCTTGGCCTTCTCGGCGGAGCGGCTGCCTTCATAGAGACCCACCACCACGTTCACGCCGCTGTCCTTGAGGTTGAGGGCGTGGGCGTGGCCTTGGGAGCCGTAGCCAATGATGGCCACCGTTTTGCCGTTCAGCAGGCTGAGGTCGGCGTCGGTGTCGTAATACAGCTTGGCCATCAGGGGCTTCGGTTCAGCGCTGAGCAAGGGTCGAGCTTACGAAAGCGCCCGCCGCAGCCAACAAGCCCTGCTTCAGGCGGCGGCTGATGCCTCGGTGGGATGGGCGATCACGCGGTCGATCAGGCCGTATTGCACCGCTTCGGCCGCGCTCATGAAGTAGTCGCGGTCTGTGTCCTTCTCGATTTTGGAGAGCTCTTGGCCGGTCATGTCCGACATGCTCTTGTTGAGCATGTCTTTGATGCGCAGGATCTCGCGGGCTTCGATCTCGATGTCGCTGGCCTGACGCTGGCTGGTGCCGCCCAGGGGCTGGTGAATCATGATCCGGCTGTGGGGCAGAGCCAGCCGCTTGCCCTTGGTTCCGGCGCCGAGCAGGAAGGCACCCATGGAGGCAGCCAAGCCCACGCAGATCGTCACCACATCTGACTTCACGTATTGGATGGTGTCGTAGATCGCCAGGCCGGCGGTCACAGAGCCACCCGGTGAGTTGATG
>NZ_JBIPMN010000120.1:0-8315 GCF_044369115.1 Vulcanococcus sp.
ACAAAAAACGGAATTTCCTTGAGCTTGGCTTCAGCGTCAGGGCTCCACTTCATCGCTGCCGCTGCCAGGCCTCTTGGGGTGGATGGAGAATAGGGGACTCGAACCCCTGACCTCTGCGGTGCGATCGCAGCGCTCTACCAGCTGAGCTAATTCCCCTTGCAGGCCCCGTGGGGCTGTTGCGAGAACTTATCAGTCTTTGCAGGTGGCGTTGCCGCCCTGTTCCCCTCCCCCCATGACCCAGAGCGCTGCCATCACGCCCGAGCTGCTTGCCTCCCTCGACGAGGAGGCGGTGGCGGCGCTGGCTCGGCGTCTTGAGGAGGACGACTACCCCAGCCCCTTCGCTGGGCTGCAGGACTGGCACCTGCTGCGCGCGGTGGCGATCCATCGCCCCGAACTGGCGCGGCCTTACGTGCATCTGGTGGATCAGGAACCTTTCGATGAAGACTGAGCAGCCGGCGCCGGCTGTCGCCTTGGATCCACTGGTGGGGCGCCGCATCTTGGTTGGCATCAGCGGCAGCATTGCGGCGGTGAAGCTGCCGCTGCTGGTGAGCGCCCTGGCCAAGCGCGGTGCTCACGTGCGCTGCGTGCTCACACCCAGCGCGGCCCAGCTGGTGAGCCCGGTGGCGCTGGCCAGCCTCAGCCGTGAGCGTTGCTATCTCGACGCCGACCAGTGGAGCCACAGCGCTCCGCGTCCACTGCATGTGGAGCTGGCGGAATGGGCGGAACTGGTGCTCGTGGCACCGCTGAGTGCCACCACCCTGGGGAGGTGGGTGCATGGTCTTGGCGACACGCTCCTGGCCTCCACGCTGCTGGCCACCGAGGCGCCGGTGCTGGCTGCCGCCGCGATGAACACGGCGATGTGGAGCGCGCCCGGTGTGCGCGCCAACTGGGAGCAGTTGCAGGGGTTTGAGCGGGTGTTGCCCTTGGGCCCGGCGGAGGGGTTGCTGGCCTGTGATCGCCAGGGATCAGGGCGTATGGCGGAGCCTGAGCTGTTGCTGTTGGCGCTGGAAAGCCTCGCCAGCTGGGGGTGGCGGCGCGATTGGCAGGGCCGCCGGTTGTTGGTGAGTGCTGGGCCCACCCGCGAATGGCTCGATCCAGCCCGCTGCATCAGTAATCCCAGTACGGGCCGGATGGGGGTGTCGCTGGCTCAGGCGGCACGCTTGCGTGGCGCGCAGGTGGATCTGGTGCATGGGCCGCTTCACCTGGATGGTGCTTTGCTGGAGGGCTTGAACCGCCATTCCATTGATACGGGAGCTGAGCTGCAGCAGTTGTTGCTGCAGCTCCAGCCGCAGATGGATGCCATCGCCATGGCTGCAGCCGTGGCGGATCATCGGCCGGCCGTCACCCTCAGCCACAAACCCGACAAGACGGAGGCCATGGCCGCGGCTTGGGAGCCGGTTCCCGATCTGTTGGTGGAGTTGGTGAGCCGCCGGCCGGCGGGCCAGCGCATCCTTGGTTTCGCCGCCCAGAGCGGTGATGTGTTGCCCCAGGCGCGGGCGAAATTTGCGCGAAAGGGCTGCGATCTCCTCTTTGCCAATCCCATTGATCAGGCCGCTGCCGGCTTTGGCAGCGCCACTAATCAGGGTTGGCTGCTCGGGCCCGGTGAGGCGGTGGAACGTCTTGAACCTATGGGCAAGTTGCCTCTGGCCCACCTGCTGCTCACAGCACTTGGTGGTTTGATCTAGGCGGCCAGAGCCGAGCCGGCTTCACCGTTCTGCAGCAGGTCCATGAATGTGCGCAGCTGCAGCCTGGGGATGTAAGGCCAGCCGCCGCTCTTTTCCATGCCCTGCAGCAGATTGAACAGAGCACCGCGGTCGGCCGGCAAGCTGGCGCGGAAGGGGCCGTCCTGAATGGAGCGGTGCAGTTCCTCGAGGCGACGCAGCAGCAACAGCAGCGCCTCAGGCTCGCCATCCACCTCATCCGCCAGGGCCTGGAGGCTCAGCAGTTCGGCGCTGAGCCGCGCTTCCCAGTCGCCTGCCGCAAGGCTGCGGGTGGAATCAGTGGTGCTGCCGTCGTTCATTCGGTCTGGATCCGCGCTCTCGCATACAGGTTGTTGAGAGCCGCGACATGGTACGTGGAATGGGCTTTTTGCACCGGTAGTATCCGCAGCGGGCGCACCCCATCCAGAGGTTTTCCCCTGTCAGACCGGCTTCTCCCCATGCGTTTCCGTCCTCTGCTGGCCCTTGTGCTGGCGCTCTGTCTCACCCTCGTGACCGCCTGCAGCGGCGGCGCCAAGGCTGTTGATCGGGCCAACCTCACCTACGACGACATTCACAACACCGGTCTGGCTAACGACTGCCCGACCCTGCCGGATTCGGCCCGTGGTTCGATCAGCCTGGATGCAGGTACGAAGTACCAGCTGCGTGAGATCTGCATGCACCCGTCTGAGGTGTATGTGAAGGGTGAGCCCGCCAACAAGCGCCAGGAAGCGCAATTTGTGGAGTCGAAGATCCTCACCCGTTTCACCACCAGCCTTGATCAGGTGTATGGCGATCTGGCGGTGACCGGCAACGGCATCAACTTCCAGGAGCAGGGCGGGATCGATTTCCAGATCGTCACCGTGCTGCTGCCCGGTGGCGAAGAGGTGCCCTTCACCTTCTCCAGCAAGGAACTGAATGCCACGGCTGATGGCGCCGCCATTACCACCAGCACCGATCTGAACGGCACCTATCGCGTTCCCAGCTACCGCACCTCGAACTTCCTCGACCCCAAGGGCCGAGCCCTCACCACCGGTGTGCAATACGCCCAGGGTCTGGTGGCTCTCAACGGCCAGGACGACGAACTCGCCCGCGAGAACAGCAAGCGCTACATCGATGGCACCGGTGAGATGAACCTCTCCATCACCAAGGTGGATGCCGCGACCGGCGAATTCGCCGGCGTGTTCACGGCTGTGCAACCCTCCGACACCGACATGGGCAGCCATGACCCGGTGGACGTGAAGATCACCGGCCAGCTCTACGGCCGCCTGGAGAAGGCCTGATTCCTTTGATCACCGGCTTCCCGAGCGCTGTCTGACCAGCACTCTCCGACTAGCCTCTCTGACAAGCACCGTCTGATCACAAGGGGCCTTCGGGCCCTTTTTTGTGCTCTGTTTGTGCTCTCCGCCGGCGGATATCCACGGATATCCGCCGGCAGACAGTTCTCCGGTTCGACCCTGCCAGCGCACTCTGGGAGAATCGCCGCCAACACCCGTAGGGATCTTCCCCAGCCATGACCAGCACCGTTGCCTCGCCCCAGGGCCTGATCGCACCCCATGGCGGCAGCTTGGTGGATCTGCGGGTGCCGGCGGAGCAGCGCGACGCGGTGAAGGCCGGCGTGGACCACGTGGTGGAGTGCTCCGATCGCAACGCCTGCGACGTGGAGCTGTTGATGGTGGGGGGCTTCTCGCCCCTGCGCGGCTTCATGCACCAAGAGGACTACCAGTCGGTGGTGGTGAGCAACCGCACCACCAGCGGCCTGCTGTTCGGCCTGCCGATCGTGATGGACACCCAGCGCGACGACATCGCGGTGGGTCAGAAGCTGCTGCTCACCTACCGCGGCCAGGAGCTGGCGGTGATGACCGTGGAGAGCAAGTGGGAACCCGATAAGGCCCGCGAGGCTGTGGGTTGCTACGGCACCTCTTCGCTCGAGCACCCCGCCGTGAAGATGATCGCCACGGAGCGCGGTCGCTACTACCTCGGCGGCGCCATCCAGGGCCTGGAGCTGCCCCAGCGTGTATTCCCCTGCAAGACCCCTGCAGAGGTGCGCGCCACCCTGCCCGCGGGGCAGGACGTGGTGGCGTTCCAGTGCCGCAACCCCATTCACCGCGCTCACTACGAGCTGTTCACCCGCGCCCTCGACGCCAGCAACGTGAGCGATCAGGGTGTGGTGCTGGTGCACCCCACTTGCGGCCCCACCCAGGACGACGACATTTCCGGTGAGGTGCGCTTCCAGACCTATGAGCGCCTCGCAGCCGAGGTGAACAACCCCCGCATCCGCTGGGCCTACCTGCCCTACTCGATGCACATGGCTGGCCCGCGCGAGGCGCTGCAGCACATGATCATCCGCAAGAACTACGGCTGCACCCACTTCATCATTGGTCGCGACATGGCGGGCTGTAAGTCGTCGATCAGTGGCGACGACTTCTACGGCCCCTATCAGGCGCAGGATTT
Organism: Vulcanococcus sp.; assembly: GCF_044369115.1. Lineage (GTDB taxonomy): Bacteria > Cyanobacteriota > Cyanobacteriia > PCC-6307 > Cyanobiaceae > Vulcanococcus. The sequence goes on from NZ_JBIPMN010000120.1 coordinate 4,152, forward strand.
CGCCCGCGACAACGCCCCCGAGCTCGGCATGGAAACCGTGCCGTCGCTCAACCTCGTCTACACCGAGGAGGAGGGCTACGTGACCGCCGAGCACGCCGATGCCCGTGGCCTGCACGTGAAGAAGCTCAGCGGCACCCAGTTCCGCAAGATGCTGCGCAGCGGCGAGGAGATCCCGGAGTGGTTCGCCTTCCGTAGCGTGGTGGAGGTTCTGCGAGCCGCCGCCTGAGAGCGGTTAACATTCCTTAATCACAGCGGAGATCCAAGTGAAGAAGCGCTGGCGTAATGCGGGCCTCTACGTGCTCCTGGCCGTGGTGGTGATCGCTGTGGGCACGGCCTTCCTCGACCGTCCCAATCCGGCTAACGCGCCGCGCACGCTTCGCTATAGCGATTTCGTGGAGGCCGTTGAGGGCAACGAGGTGTCGCGGGTGCTGATCGCTCCTGACCGCGGCACCGCCCAGGTGGTGGAGAACAACGGCCAACGCGCCGTCGTGAATCTCGCTCCCGACAAAGACCTGCTCAAGCTGCTGGAAGACCACAAGGTCGACATCGCCGTTGAGCCCTCCCGTCAGGCCCAGCCCTGGCAGCAGGCCATCGGCTCATTGATCTTCCCTTTGTTGCTGCTGGGTGGTCTGTTCTTCCTGCTGCGCCGCGCTCAGGGCGGTGGTGGTAACCCCGCCATGAACTTCGGCAAGAGCAAGGCGCGGGTGCAGATGGAGCCCCAAACCCAGGTCACCTTCGGTGATGTGGCTGGCATCGAGGGCGCCAAGCTTGAGCTCACTGAAGTGGTCGACTTCCTCAAGAACCCCGATCGCTTCACCGCCGTCGGCGCCAAGATTCCTAAGGGTGTGCTGCTGGTGGGCCCTCCAGGCACCGGTAAGACCCTGCTCGCCAAAGCTGTGGCAGGCGAGGCCGGTGTGCCGTTCTTCTCGATCTCCGGTTCGGAATTCGTGGAGATGTTCGTGGGCGTGGGCGCCAGCCGCGTTCGCGATCTGTTCGAGCAGGCCAAGAAGAACGCTCCTTGCATCGTCTTTATCGACGAGATCGATGCGGTGGGTCGTCAGCGCGGCGCTGGTCTGGGCGGCGGCAACGACGAGCGTGAGCAGACCCTCAACCAGCTCCTCACCGAGATGGACGGCTTTGAGGGCAACACAGGCATCATCATCGTGGCGGCCACCAACCGCCCCGACGTTCTGGATGCCGCACTGATGCGTCCGGGCCGTTTCGATCGCCAGGTGGTGGTTGATCGCCCCGACTACGCCGGTCGTCTCCAGATTCTCGGCGTGCATGCCCGCGGCAAGACCCTCGCTAAAGACGTCGACCTCGACAAGATCGCTCGCCGTACCCCCGGGTACACCGGCGCTGATCTCGCCAACCTGCTCAACGAGGCTGCCATCCTTGCGGCTCGCCGTGAGCTCACCGAAATCTCCATGGATGAGGTGAACGACGCGATCGAGCGCGTCATGGCGGGTCCGGAGAAGAAAGACCGTGTGATGAGCGAGAAGCGCAAGCGCCTCGTGGCTTATCACGAAGCCGGCCATGCCCTGGTGGGTGCGCTGATGCCCGACTACGACCCGGTGCAGAAGATCTCGATCATTCCCCGCGGTAACGCCGGCGGCCTCACGTTCTTCACCCCCAGTGAGGAGAGGATGGAATCGGGCCTGTACTCCCGCGCTTATCTCCAAAACCAGATGGCTGTTGCCCTCGGCGGTCGGGTGGCTGAAGAGATTGTCTACGGGGAAGACGAAGTCACCACCGGTGCTTCCAACGACTTGCAGCAAGTGGCCCGTGTTGCCCGCCAAATGGTCACCCGTTTCGGCATGAGCGATCGCCTTGGCCCTGTGGCCCTGGGCCGCAGCCAGGGTGGGATGTTCCTCGGCCGCGATATCGCCGCTGAGCGCGACTTCTCTGAAGACACCGCTGCCGCCATCGACGAAGAGGTGAGCCAATTGGTTGCTGAGGCCTACAAGCGCGCCACCGCCGTGCTGAACGGCAACCGCAAGGTGCTCGATGAGCTGGCTGAGATGCTGGTGGAGCGGGAAACCGTTGACGCGGATGACCTGCAGGAGTTGCTGATCCGCAGCGACGTGCGGGTGGCCGAGTACGTCTGATCCCTCCTGCTTGATCAGTGGCCTACGCCGCCAGCCCCTGCTGGCGGTGCTCAGGCCTTCATCTATCCACCAGGCCCGCTGGCAGCTCGAGCAGCTGCACCACGCGGGCCTTTCCCATGCTGAATTGGCGGTAGAGGCTTCGAGCGCGTGGGTCGCCATGGCCGAGCAGCTGGTGGCCGACTTCCCTGCGTTGCGGCTCGGGGCGGCTTCGGTGCGGTCTGCAGCGGGTCTGGAAGCCGCCTTGGCCGCGGGCCTTGGCTACGCCGTGTCACCGATCCTCGATCGCGCCCTGCTGGAGCAGGCTTCGGCTGCGGCCATCACCCTGGTGCCGGGTGTGTTCACTCCGACAGAGATCGCCACGGCCGTGCAGTGGGGAGCAGTGGCGGTGAAGCTGTATCCAGCGGCGAGCCTTGGGCCTGGGTATTGGCGTTTGTTGGCGGGGCCACTGGGGCCGTTGCCGTTCTGCATTGCGGCTGGAGGCCTTGCCGTTGCTGATGCCACCGCTTGGTATGCCGCGGGTGTGGATGCCATCGCTCTGGGGGGTGCCCTGTTTAGCGGCGATCGGCTCTGAGATAGACGATGTTGTTTCTATGTCTCAGCTCACGATCAAGCTCAGCGACAAGGCCGACGCCCTGATCGCTCAGCTCCAAAAGGAGATCTTCAACCGCCGCCGTAAGAAGGTGTCTGCCGCTGGTGTGGTGGAGACCCTGGTGGAGAGCGGTGCCAAATCCCAATCCGACAAGCGCTTCGCCACCTCCTGGAAGAATCTGATCAGCGACATCGAGAAGGCCGCAAAGCTGGCTAATGCCCACGGCAGCAAGCCCGCCAACCTCACCGATGCCGAATGGGCATTGGTGCTCAGTCACCGTGCACGCTCCGGCGGCACAACGACCAGAGTGAAGAAATCTGCGGCCAAGGCCCCAGCCACGCCGGCCGCTAACACCACCCGCCGCACGGCTGCCGCGAAGACAACTGCCAAACCTGCTGCGAAGGCCAAGCCCAAACCGGCTAAAGCAGCCCGCAATCCGGTGAAGAAGACTGCGGTGAAGGCACCGGCCAAAGCCAAGGCCTCCGCTCGCAGCACGGCAGGTTCTTCAGCTGCGCGTCGCATGGCGAAGGCGGTGAGCCGTTTGAGCGCAGCAGCGCCGGTGCTCCCCAGCAGCAATGGCGCTGCTCAGCTCAGTGGTGTGAGCTGACGCCTGCCGGCCGCGAACGGCTGATCACCACAGGCTGCACTGCCCCTGTTGGCGCAGCAGGTGATCAGCCAGCACCAACGCCACCATCGCTTCCACCATCGGTACGGCCCGGGGCAGCACGCAGGGGTCGTGCCGACCTTTGGCTTCGAGCATGGTGGCTTCACCCTTGGCGTTGATCGTTTGCTGGGCCTTGCGAATCGTGGCCGTGGGCTTGAACGCCACCCGGATCACGATCGGCTCACCATTGCTGATGCCGCCCTGAATCCCGCCGGAGTTGTTGGTGGCGGTGTGAAGCGATCCATCGCCGGTGGGGAGAAACGCGTCGTTGTGCTCGCTGCCTTTCTGCAGCGTGCCTTCAAACCCTGAGCCGATCTCAAAGCCTTTGGTGGCGGGGAGCGACATCACCGCCTTGGCCAGATCGGCTTCGAGCTTGTCGAATACTGGCATGCCCAGCCCGATCGGCGCCTGACGCACCACACACTCGATTACGCCGCCGCAGGAATCGCCGTCGCGGCCGATCGCCTCGATGCGCTCGATCATCTGCTCCGCCATGGCGGCATCCGGGCAGCGCACGATGTTGCGCTCCACATCCTCCAGGCGCACCGTGGCTGGATCGATGCTGGCCTCGAGGGTATGAATGCGTTTCACCCAGGCGATGACTTCTGTGCCATGGGCTTTCGCCAGCAGTTGTTTGGCGATGGCACCGGCGGCCACCCGCCCGATCGTTTCGCGGGCTGACGCGCGCCCGCCGCCGCTGCGGGCCTGGATGCCGTACTTGGCTTGATAGGTGGCATCGGCATGGGAGGGGCGAAAGGCTACCTCCATGTCCTTGTAGTCCTGCGGGCGCTGATCCTTGTTGC
>NZ_JBIPMN010000009.1:0-24192 GCF_044369115.1 Vulcanococcus sp.
ACGCGGGTCTCCACCCGTTTCAATGCCGATTCACCGGTGTTGCGGCTCGAACCGGATCGCCTGCAGCTGGCCTCCTTGGGCGTTGATCTCGATGAGCTGGTGGCCACCCTGCAGGCCAGCTTCGGCAGCACCTATGTGAACGACAGCTTTGAAGGCGATCAGGTGCGGCGCGTGATCGTGCAGTTGGAAGGCCAGGGGCGCCGCGATGTGAACGATGTGCTCGCCTTGCAAGTGCGGAACCGCAACGGCCAGCTGATCCCCATCGGCCAGGTGGTGCAGGTGGTGCCCTCCACCGGGCCCAGCGTGATCAACCACAGCCGCCTGGTGCGCTCGATCACGATTCAGGCCCTGCCAGCTCCGGGCGTGAGCACCGGCCAGGCCATGGCCGCGCTTGAGCAGATCCAGCGCCAGCAGGGCAGCAGCACTGTGGAGCTGGAGTGGGCAGGACTGGCCCGCGAGGAGCGGCAGGCCGGCGGCGGCAGCATCCGGGCCTTTGCCCTGGCGGTGCTGGTGATGGGCTTACTGCTCGGCGCCCTCTACGAGAACCTGCTCGACCCGCTGATCATCCTGATCACGGTGCCGCTGGCGCTGCTGGGCGCGGTGGCGGGCCTGATCCTGCGCGGCCTGCCGCTGGATGTGTACGGCCAGATGGGGCTGCTGGTTTTGGTCGCCCTCGCCGCGAAGAACGGCATCTTGATTGTGGAATTCGCCAATCAACGGCTGCGGGAAGGCTTGCCGCTCGATGCCGCCATCCGCGAGGCCTCAATCAGCCGTCTGCGGCCGATCCTGCTCACCGCCATCTCCTCGTTGGCGGGCTTCCTGCCGCTGGTGCTGGCCAGTGGTGCCAGCGCCAGCAGCCGCATCAGCATCGGCACGGTGGTGTTCTCCGGGCTGCTGGTGGCCACGGTGTTGAGCCTGTTTGTGGTGCCGGGGGTGTACCGCCTGATCAAGGGATGGGAGCTGGCACGGCCCCAGCGCCGCCTGCATGGAGGGCAGCATGGCTGAACCCCAAAGCCTCGCGATGCCAAGCGGCCTGAAACTGGCCATCCGTTCTGCTGTGCTGGCCAGCCTGGTGGCGGGGTGCAGCCAGCCAGGAGCCAGGCCACCGATCACGGTGCAAGCGGAACGCCCGCGCCAGGAAGCGTTTGTGCGCAGCCTCGACACGGTGAGCACCCTCGAGGCCACCAAGGAGATCGATCTAGCCGCTCAGGCCGGCGGGAGGGTGCAACAGGTGCTGGTGCAAGGCGGCGACAGCGTGCGTGCCGGGCAGATGCTGATGGTGCTGGATCAAACCCAGCTCAGGGCAGATGTGGCGGCCCTGCGGGCCACCGCCGAAACCGATGCCATCGCCTATCAGCGCTACGCGGGGCTGGTGAGCCAGGGAGCCGCCACCGCACTGCAACGCGATGAGGTGCGTGCCAAGGCGATCGGATCCCAGCAGGCCCTGCGGGCCAAGCAGGCCGATCTGGCCTACAAAGACGTGCGAGCCCCGATCAGCGGGGTGATGGGTGATGTAACGATCAAGCCCGGCGATGTGGTGCAAGCCGGCACCCCCTTCAGCCGCATCATCCGCAACGACCAGCTGCAGGCCCGCATCGACATTCCCGCCAACCAGGCCAATGCGGTGGCCAAGGGCCAGCGGGTGCAGCTGCTGGATGGCATCAACCCCCGCGCTCTAGCCGAAGGGCGGATCAACCTGATCGATCCGGGCGTGAACAACGCCAGCCAAACGCTGCTGGCCAAAGCCACCATCGCCAACCCTCGCGGTCTGCTGCGCAATGGCCAACGCCTGCGTACCCGCGTGATCCTCGGCGCCGAACGCCAATGGGCCGTGCCCTTTGCGGCGGTGACCCGCAGCTTCGGCCAGAACTTCGTGTTCGTGGTGGGCACCCTCCAGGACCTGGAGCGGGATCCCGGCAAGGCCGATCTCGCTGCCCTACGCCGCCTGCCGAAAGGAACCCTGCTGGCCCTTCAGAAACCGGTGAGCCTGGGCCCGCTCCAGGGCGAGCTCTATCCGGTGCTCTCCGGGCTGAGCGCCAACGACCGCGTGATCTTCAGCGGCAACCTCGGGCTTCGCCATGGCAGCCCGGTGAAGCTGAAACCCTGAGGCGACGGCTCACTCGCGCCTCGGGGCACCGCGGCGCAGGGCGAGCACCTGCTGCACCTCACGCCAACTCACACCGTGGTGGGCCAGAGCGACCTGGAGGTGAAACACGATGTCGGCCGCTTCGCCAGCAATCTCGGCAGGGTTGTTGTCTTTGCAGGCCATCACGAATTCGGCGCTCTCCTCGCCGATCTTCTTGAGAATGCGGTTGTCGCCACCCTCCAGCAGCTTGTTGGTGTAACTGCCGGGTTCGGGATGGTCGCGGCGGTCCTCGATCACCCGCATCAGTTCCGTGCACACATCGGCCGGTGGCGCCGCGGCGGCAGCACCACCAGCACTGGGGGCAGGGCCATCGTCGTAGAAGCAGCTGCGGGCGCCGGTGTGGCAAGCCACATCACCGCTCTGCTCGATCGTGAGCAGGAGCACATCGGCATCGCAGTCGTAGCGGAGGCCCCGCAGGCTCTGGGTGTGACCGCTGGTGGCACCTGTGTGCCAGAGCTCCTGGCGTGAGCGGCTCCAGTAGTGCACCTCACCGGTGGCCAGGGTGCGCTCAATCGCCTCGCGGTTCATCCAGGCCACCATCAGCACGGCGCCATCGAGCCAGTCCTGCGCCACCGCGGGGATCAGGCCGGCTTCGTTAAACCGAAGCGAGTCGATCAGGGCAGGATCCGGGACCTGAAATGATGCCTGCAAGGGCTGCCGATCCATCTCCACCGATCCTCCCGCAACACCGACCAACTCAGACATCAGGCCCGGGAATGAGCGCCGCCTTCACCTGCACGAAGACCTTCAGCGGCTATCCCTGTTGCCATCGCCAGTGGCGCCATCCCGGCCATTGCCGCTTCGTGCACGGCTACAGCCGCAGCTTCACCCTCTGGTTCAAAGCCCGGGAACTGGATGTGCATGGCTTCGTGGTGGATTTCTCCAGCCTCGAGGCCCTGCAGGGGCAGCTGGCCGAGCAGTTTGATCACACTTTTTTGGTGAATGCCGACGACCCTCTGCTCGAGCAGTGGCGGGCGTTACACGAGCAAGGCGCACTCGACCTGCGGGTGATGGACAACGTGGGAATGGAAGCCAGCGCCGAGCTGGTGTGGCGCTGGGCCAATCAACTGTTGGAGCCGCGCGAAGGCGGCCGCAGCTGCTGCTGGAAGGTAGAAGCGCGCGAAAACGAGAAGAACGCCGCCTGCTTTGAAGCGGTGCCACGCTGGTTCACATCCAAGCCTTGCGGCGGAGAGCCAAGCCCACGGAGCAGCTGACGCCTTGGGGGACGCCGTGGACGCCCGCTCGGAGCACCCGGCCAACCCTTGGATCCGTCGCATAGACAACAGACAGGTCCAGCGCGTCGCAACTTAAGATTTGCTTCCGATTCCCGTCGCGGACGTTCATCCCGCGGAAGCCTGTTGCCCATCGCCCTTCTTCTGCCTGCTCTGCAGCTGCTTCACCCCATGCCCGGGGTGATCACCCAAGGAGTGCGAGAGGGCCATCCCGCCATCGACATCGCCTGCATCACCGGCACGCCGGTGCGGGCCGCCCACGACGGGCACGGCTCCGTGCGGCGGAGCCGCACCCACGGCACCACCTTCGCGCTGCGAGGAGCCGATGGGTTGGAAACCAGCTACAGCCACTTGCACACGGTGATGCCCGCCGGCCACTACAAACGGGGCGATCAGATCGGCACCTGCGGTAACACCGGCATCTGGAGCAGCGGGCCTCACCTCCATTTCGAAACCAACCGCCCCGAACTGCTGGGCTCCCTACTCGTGGAAGAGGCACCAACCTCGCTGCCGATCGCGCAAACTCAGCCGCCTTATGCCATCGGTGGCTCGCCAGATGCCCTGAAGACGCGGCCATGATGCGCGGCTGATCCCCGGCTACCCGGCGTGGCTGAACCCGATTGAGCAGGCTGGCCACCATCTGGGCCATCTTTCAGGGGCTGCTGCTTGAGGCGCTTCCGTTTCTGCTGATCGGCGTGCTGATCGCAGGGCTGGCCCGCTGGATCGCCCCAGGAGGCCGCTGGCTGCAGCGTTTACCGAGCCAGCCACTTCTGGCTCCGCTCACCGGCGCTGCCCTGGGCTTTGCGCTGCCGGCCTGCGAGTGCGGCAATGTGCCGGTGGCGCGGCGGTTGTTGGCCGGCGGCGCACCGCTGGGGTCGGCCTTGGGCTTCCTCTTTGCCGCACCGGTGCTCAATCCGATCGTGCTGGCGAGCACCTGGGCCGCCTTTCCCGATCAGCCCTGGCTGCTGGCGGCGCGGCCCCTGGCGGCTCTGCTGCTGGCCCTGGCCCTTTCTGCTCTCTTGCAGCAATGGCCTGAAGGCCAACTACTCGAGCCGGCACTGTTGGAGGAACGGCGCCTGAGCCAACCCCTGGCTGAGGTGGGGCTGCTGGAACGTCGCAGTGGCCTGGTGGGGGCCGCTCCAGCCGCACCGCCGCCGCCGCCGGAGCGGCCGAGCCTGGCCACGGTGCTGGAGCACAGCAGCCGGGAATTTCTCGATCTAGCCGGCCTGCTGGTGCTGGGCAGTGCCCTGGCAGCGGTAGTGCAAACCCTGTTGCCCCGCACCTGGTTACTGGCGGTGGGCGGGGCTCCCACCATCTCTGTGGTCAGCCTGATGCTGATGGCGGTGGTGGTGTCGGTGTGCTCCAGCGTGGATGCCTTCCTCGCGTTGGGGTTTGCCGCTCAAATCACCCCCGGCGCCCTCTTGGCCTTTCTGGTGCTGGGGCCCGTGGTGGATCTGAAGCTGCTGGGCTTGTTTGGGGTGGTGCTGAAGCCGCGAGCCATTGCGCTCACGGCGGCTGGTGCCTCTGTGGTGGTGCTGCTGATTGGGCAATGGGTGAATCTCTGGCTGCTTTGATCCGCCCGCTGGCCCTGGCCCTCTGGGGTGCCGTGCTGCTGGTGAGCACCCTCACAGGCCGGTTGGAGCTGTTGCTGCGTGGTGTGTTTCATCCGCTGGTGGGGCTCAGCGGCGTGGTGCTGCTTGCGATCGCCCTGCAACAGGCGCTGCAGGGCCGGCGCGAACGGCGCTGGAACCGCAGCTGGGCGTTGAGCGGCCTGCTCGCGATCGCCGTGCTGCTGGTGCCGCCCAACCCCTCCTTCAGCGATCTGGCCTCGAACCGCAACAGCGATCTCGGCAGCGAGGTGGAGCTGGATTTCCTGTTGCCGCCAGGCCAGCGCAGCCTCACCGACTGGGTGCGCCTGCTGCGCAGCCAGCCCGACCCACAGCTGTATGAGGGCGACCCCGTGCGCATCAGCGGTTTCGTGCTCACGCAGCCCGATGGCCCGCCCCAGCTGGGGCGCTTGCTGGTGCGTTGCTGCCTGGCCGATGCCACACCGATCGGGCTGCCTGTGCACTGGCCGAAGGGCTTCAGCGCACAGGCTGACCAATGGCTGGCCATCGAGGGCCGCATGGGCGTGGAGAACGAGGCGGGCCAGCAGCGCAGCGTGGTGCTGCCGGAGCGCATCCGCACGATTCCGCGGCCCGCCAGACCGCTCGAGCCATGAACAAACCAGCCCTGCTGCTGGCCGCTGGCGGACTCTTGGCCCTGTTGCAGCAGCAGCTGTTGCTGCAACGCCCACCCAGGCTGCTGGAGCTGCGCTCGAGCACAGCCAGTTCAGGGCCAGCCGCCCTCTCACTGCGCTTCAGCCGCCCGATGGATCGCGTCAGCCTGGCGGAGCGCAGCCAGCTGCAGCCATCCCTGCCCCATCAGTGGTTGGGCGCGAACAACCCCTTACGGCTACTGCTCGCTGCCAATCAACCAGTCACCGGGGCGATCCAGCTGCTGATCAGCGGCATGGATCAACGGGGCCTGGCACTGCGGCCGCAGCGCTGGAGCTGGGACCCCAGACCGCGGCTGCTGGCGGTGGTACCCAAGGGCAGTGGTGAGCAACTGCAACTGCTCCAACGCGATGGCCGCTGGCAACCGCTCACCCCGGAGTTCGAGCGGATCACCGCGGTGACCCCATTGGGGGATGGATCAGGCATCGCCCTGGCCAGCCGCAATGATCAAGGTGAGCGGCTGTGGCTGCTGCCGCTGCAGCAAAGCGCCCTGCAGCGCAGCGGCCAATCGGACAGCAGCGCGGCGAAGGCAGGCCCCCTTCGGGCGCTGCTACCGGAGCCGTTGATCTTCACCCACCTGAGTAGCAACCAGCGCGGTGATCTGCTGGTGCAGTGGAGCACACAGGCCCTGGGCCGCTCGATCACCAGCTTCTGGCCCCGCCAGGGCAACCGCCAACAACTGGAGCTGGAGGCCTCCGGCCCGATGCAGCTGCTGCCCGACGGTGGCGCTCTGGTGATGCCTGAGCTTGAGGGGCTGAGCCTGCGCAACCTGCCCGGCCGGCCCGAGCGGCGCCAGCTGCTGCCAGGCAGCCGCGATCTGAGCAGCTTCTGCCCGGTGAGCGGGCGGGCGCTACTGGTGCGGCACTGGCCTGATTTCCGGCGTTCTCTGGAACTGGTGGAACCCGGTCAGCCGCCACGCCAGCTGTGGCTGGGCGGCGATGCGGTGCTGAGCACGGCCTGCGATCGCGGCGGTGAACGGGTGTGGCTGCTAGTGAGCCATTGGCGCGATGCCCAGCGCAGCCGGCTGCTGGAGATCAACCGCCAGGGGCAGGTTGTGCGGACACGGGATCTCACGGGGTGGGAGGTTGAGCCCGGGGTGCCAATGGCCTACGACCCCACCCGTCAGCAGCTGCTGCTCACCCTGCGGCAACAGGGGCGCCCCGACGCACAACCGGTGTTGATCCCGGTGCGGGATTTGGCTTTGCAGCCGCTGGCAAAACAAGTGCGCCAGGCCCTCTGGCTACCGCCGGGCTAGCTGCAGCGGCAAGAGCAGCAGGCACAGCACCCCAATCAGCGGGCCCGGCGGCAGGTTGATCCAGGGCTGGATCGCCAGCAAAAGGCCACTCCCGCTCAGAAGCATGCCAAGCAAGGCTGATCGCCACAGAGCCTGGCGCAGGCTCGTGGCCCCGGGCAGCGCCAGCAAGGCCGGTGCGCCCATCAAGCCGATCACCAGCACCACCCCAACGGCCGTCATCGCACTCACCACAGTGAAGGCAGTAACCAGGGTGAGCAGCAGCCGCAGGCGCCGAACCGGCAACCCGGCACTGGTGGCACCCAGGGGATCGACCCCCAGATACACGTAGTGGTGATAGCGCCAAAGCAGCAGCAGCAGCATGGCCAGCAGCGCCAGCAGGCTGCGCACCAGATCAGCGGGTGCCGCAGCCAGCAGATCACCAAACAGCACGGCCTCCAAATCCACGCGGATGCCCAGCAGGGGAATCAACAGCACCCCCAGCCCTAAAAAGCCCGCCAGCACTGTGTTGAGCACGGCTTCATCACCCGGTTGTCCTGGGCGTGAGGCGCCGCTGAAACGCTCCGCCAGCAGCGCACCCGCCAGGCCACTGATCGCACCCCCCACCCCTGGGTCGAGGCGGAGCGCCACCGCCAGGGCCAGCCCGGGAAGCACGGCGTGCGACACCAGGTTCACCAGAAACAAGCGCCGCTGCACTAGCAGCACGGTGCCCGTGAGCGGGCAGAGCCCACCCACCACCAACGCCACCGCGAGCGGCAGCAGCCACCACACACGCTCCATAGGATCAGGGCCCCCCGCCCCGCTGGTTCGGCCATGCCCTCCCAGGTTGCCGCCTCAGGCGATCGCCAGCTGCTGCTGCTGGAGCAACTGAAGCTTGCCGATCGGGAACTCTCCGGTCAAGACCTGCACGCCCTGCTGCGCCAGAGCCCCCAGGCCATGGGACTGGCCACGGTGTACCGGCACCTGCGCCAGCTGCAGCAGCGGGGCTTGATCCGCTGCCGCCATCTCCCCAGTGGCGAGGCCCTGTTCGCGCCGGTGGAGCGCGATGAACACCACCTCACCTGCGTGGATTGCGGCACCACCTTGGTGCTGGAGCACTGCCCGATGCACAACGTGCAGTTGCACGGCGATCAGGCGGAGGGGTTTCAGCTGCTGTTTCACACCCTGGAGTTCTTCGGGTTGTGCCGCAGCTGCCAGAACCGCCAGAACGCCTAACCGCAGCAGTGGTTGCCCACCCGCAAATCGCCAAGAGCATGGCGAACCTGTTGGGGCGTGCCGTCGGCCAGGAGCTTGCGATCGAGCACGAGCACCCGGTCGTAGGCGTCGAGGTCGCGCCCCCAGTCGTGGCTGCTCACCAGCAGGGTGAGCCCCGCATCACTGAGCTGACGCATCACCCGCAGCAACTCGGTGCGAGAGGGCGGATCGATCGCTGCGCAGGGTTCATCAAGCAGCAGGAGGCGCGCCGGTTGCACCAGGGTGCGCGCCAACAGGGCCCGCTGCTGCTGACCGCCGGAGAGCTGATCAAGGCGACGCCCAGCTAGCCCCATCAATCCAACCCGCTGCAGCGCCGCCTCCACATCGCAGCAACCCGGGCGCTGACCAGCCAAGCGACCAAGGGCCACCAACGCCCGCACCGTGATCGGGAAACCCCAGGCAATCTCTCCGCGCTGCGGCATCAGGGCGAGCTGCTGACGCGCCAGGGCGGGAGTGAGGGGGGTCCCCTCCCAGCTGATCGAGCCAGCCGCAAGGCTCAGTTGCCCCTCCAGGGCCTGAAGCAGGGTGCTCTTACCAGCACCATTGGGCCCCACGAGAGCGGTGAGGGTGCCGGGCTGGAGCTTGAACGAGAGCTGATCCAGCACCAGCTCGGGTCCGCGGCGCACACACAGCTGATCAACGCTGAGCACCGCTTCAGGCCTCACTCACTCCAAAGTAATGAGCAGGCGCGCTTGAATCGAAGCGCAGCGAGAACCCGGTTGATGTGGCGCCCCATCGTTGCCCTGATGGGAAGCATCGCCGTGCTGGGGGCATCAGCGAGTTCCGCTTCAGCGCAAGCAGAGGGCCCACTGCTGCGGATCCAGCACGGCTGCTCCACAGCCGCCTCGGAAGAACGGCGGAATCAGGGGTTAGCCATCTCACGTTTCAGCGCGGCCGCATTGCTTCAGGCCTGCCTGCCGCACCTCAACGGCAACGCAGGCGAAGGCGCGCTGTTGCTGCGGCAGCTCGAGCAGGGACTCCACCAACTGGATCAACAGGTGGAGACCCTGGAGGCCACGCAGTTTTCCCCCACCACCAAGCTCAAAGGCCTGGCCAGCCTGGTGCTGGGTGGCAACCGCTTTGAGGGCAGCGACAGCGCCGTGGTTAGGAGCAGTCGCTCCAACTTCGGCGCCAGCACCTTCAACTACGACCTCAAGCTTTACCTCGACACCAGCTTCACGGGGCAAGACCTCCTGCGCGCTCGCTTGCGCAGTGGCAATTTCGATCGAGCAAGCAACAGCTTCTACGGGGCTGGCCCCAGCAAGTTATCGATCCTGGAAACAGCCTTCCAGGAGCAATCGGGGCCCGACATCGTCTCGGTGAACCGGCTGTACTACCAATTCCCATTGGGCAAGGGATTCACAGCCACCTTGGGGCCCCGGATTGGCCAGCTGGATCTGTTCGCCCTCAGGCCCAGCGTGTATCCAGCCGAAACCATCCTCGATCTGTTCACCCTCAAGGGAGCTCCAGCGGCCTACAACTTCAAGCTGGGCGCGGGTGCCGGGTTGTGGTGGCAATCCCCTGGCGGATTCAGTGTGAGCGCCAACTATGTGGCCGGCAACGGACGCGATGGCAATCCCAGCGAGGGAGGCATCGGCACCGCGGATTCAGCCAGCACTGGCAGTGTGCAACTCGCCTACAGACGGCCGCAATGGGCCGTTGCGGCCGTGGTGAGCTCCATGCAAAACCTGGGAGGCGGGATCACCTATGCCACCAACTTCACCTTGAACAGCCTCAGCAATCCCGGTCAAACCACGGCTTTTGGTCTGAGCGGCTATTGGCAACCGCGGCAATCGAGCTGGGTGCCCTCGATCAGCGCTGGCTGGGGCTTCAACCGCACCGATTACGCCTCGGAGGTGGAGCGGCAGGGGCTTGTGGCCAACAGCCAGTCGTGGAGCTTGGGCCTGCAATGGAAGGATATTTTTTCCCCAGGCAACGCCCTGGGCATGGCTGTGGGGCAACCGATCTTTGCGACTTCGCTCTACGGGGGCGACATCCCTCGTGATGGCAACACCGCCTGGGAGTGGTGGTACAAGCACCAACTGAGCGACAACCTCGCCGTCACCCCAGCGCTGTTCCTGCTCAGCCGGCCGTTGGGCGCAGAAACCCAAGCAGGCAAAAGATTTCGGCAACTCGGAGCCCTGCTCAAAACAACCCTGCGCTTCTGAGAACCATTATCGTTGCCTTTAGAACTGGGCTTGAGCATGCGGCGAACCGCAGCTGTGTTGATGGCACCACTGGCCCTGGCGGCGGTTCAGGCCTGCAGCCCAGGCTCCCCGGTGGACGTGATCGCTGCCGATGGCGCGCTGTGTGACATCACGCAGCGTCTCGCCGCAGGCAGCCTGAAGGTGGACTGCCTGCTGGGCCCTAGCGACGACCCCCATCAACTGCAGCTCACGCCTACGCAGATACGCCAAATCAACCAGGCCCAGCTCCTGCTGATCAACGGCTACGGACTCACCCCAGCGCTCGAGAAGCTCCGTGAGGCCGTGAAGGTGGCGGAGATTGCTGTTCCGAACAGCCCCGATCTCAACGATGGCGTTCAGAGCGACAAACACAGCCACACCGAACACGAACACGCCCACGAGGGAGACGGCGAAGCGGCCCACCTGCATGGCGACCAGGATCCCCACGTGTGGCACGACCCACGCCAAGCCGCAGCGATGGTGAACGTGGTGAGCAAGAAGCTCGAGCAACTCGATCCGCAGGCCGCTCCACAGATTCAGGCGCGATCCGAGGCGATGCAACGCAGCCTGAGCGCCCTCGATCGCTGGAACCGCGAGCAATTCAGCACGATCCCCTCGCCGCGCGTTCTTGCCAGCGGTCACCGTGCCTTCGCAAGCCTCGCCAGGGCCTATCAACTCAAGGAACTGCCGGTGATTGATGCCACCAGCACGAGCGAAGCGCTCCGGCCGCAGGCCCTCGCCAACGTGGTGGCAGCGCTGCGCAACCAGGGCGTGCGCAGCCTGTTCGCCGAACAAACGCCGGCCAGCAAGGCACTGCAGCGGATCAGCAGCCTCAGCGGCGTGCCGCTCGCCAGCCAACCCCTGCGTGCCGACTCCGCCGCAGACAACCTGATGGCGACGCTTACCAGCAACACCTGCCTGATCGTGGATGCCCTTGGGGGGCGCTGCAACCAAACCAGCGGCAGCGAACTCGTGGCGAGCTGGAACGCCATCCGCTGAGCCCCCGGACCCCCAGCCGTAGCCAAAAGCACATCGGCGGGTGACGAAACCAGCCCCGGCGGAGCAGTGAGGCTCAGAGCGCCTAAGATGCGATTGATTCTCAACAGCAACGCATCGCCGCACCATGGCTCAGCAGATCGGCTGTCACAGCGATGAGGCGCCCAAGACGCGCACCGCCACGGAGCATGCCAAGAAAAAAGGCTGCAAGCAGAAAAAGTGCTCCCACTGGAAGGGCGGCCAGTGCCGCTGCGGCCGCGACTGAGGCCAGTTCAGCCCGCCTCACCTGCTTGCGGCCCTCCTCCCATGCCTCCTTTCACATGGGCGAGGGCGGTTCCTTCCAGAAACTGCTGATCCAACAGCAACAGGGCCGCGCTGTTGTCACCGGCCAGACGCAAGCGCTTGCAGACGAAACGCGCTTCCGCCTCTTCCTGCAGCTGCTCTGAGACAAACCAATCCAGCATCGCTGTGGCACTGCGCTCACCCAAACCCTCCGCCAGGGTGTAGAGGTGATGAATCGATGCCGTCACACCCTTTTCAAGGTCATAGACATCATCAAACAACGCCTGAACGGAGCTCCAATCACGCTGCGGAGCATCGATCGTAGGGAGCTCCACATCCTGATCACTATCCACCAGATAGGCGATCATCCGGGATGCATGCCCCCGCTCTTCATTGCTCTTGGTGAGCATGTAAGACGAGAAGCCCACCAGGTCTTTTTCACGCAACCAGATCGACATCGCCAGGTAGGTATGGCTGGCTTGGAACTCGGCAGCGAGGTGGTTGTGATGGCCCGGGTGAGCTCCTTCATCCTCAAAGCGTGAGTTGATAAGCGTGTTCTAACAAGAGCAGAGCGCTGCTCCGCCAGTGATGCACATCTGGCTGTAGCGAATGGTGCAATCGCTGGTCAGCTTTCCAACAGGCTGCGCAACATCCAGGCTGTCTTCTCATGAATCTGCAGGCGTTGCGTGAGCAAATCAGCGGTGGGCTGATCATTGGCATCGTCGGCAATGGCGAACACACCGCGAATCGTGCGGGCCACCGCCTCATGACCCTCCACTAGCTCGCGCACCATGGCCATGGCCGCTGGAACACCCTCGCTTTCGGGGATCGACGACAAGCTGCCGTAGATCCTGCCTCCAAACGGGGCTTTGTGGCCCAGGGCCCGGATCCGCTCGGCGATCTCGTCGAGGGCTGTCCACAGCTCGGTGTACTGCTCCATGAACATCAAATGGAGCGTGTTGAACATCGGGCCCGTGACGTTCCAATGGAAGCCGTGGGTCTTGGCGTACAGCACGGTGCTGTCGGCAAGCACCCGCCCCAGGCCCTCAGCAATCTGGGCGCGCTGCTCAGCGGGGATGCCGATGTCGATGGGTGGTGCGACAGCCATGGAGTGCTGGGGTCTGGAGCTGTTTCCGTTCTAGGGGGATTGGCACGAGGTGTCAGCGGCAACCATCCGGAGAGCCCACAGATCAGACTGGCTACAGCCCTGATCCACGGATCCACGTGACCGCCAGCGCGACCGACCTCGCACCCGCATCCTCTGCCCAGGCCCATGGGCCACTGCCTGTAACCATCCTCACCGGCTTTCTGGGGGCCGGCAAAACCACGCTGCTCAACCACATCCTCAGCAACCAGCAGGGCGTGAAAACGGCCGTGCTGGTGAACGAATTCGGTGAGATCGGTATCGACAACGATCTGATCATCGCCACCGGCGAAGACATGGTGGAACTGAGCAATGGCTGCATCTGCTGCTCCATCAATGGCGAGCTGCTCGATGCGGTGTATCGCATCCTCGATCGCCCGGATCCGGTGGATTATCTGGTGGTGGAGACCACCGGCCTGGCGGACCCACTGCCCGTGGCAATGACGTTCCTGGGCAGCGATCTACGCGATGACACCCGCCTCGATTCGATCATCACGCTGATCGATGCGGAGAACTTCAGCGACGAGATTCTCGACGGCGAGGTGGCCCGCGCCCAGGTGGTTTACGGCGACATCCTGCTACTCAATAAGTGCGACCTCGTGAGCGAGGAACGGCTCACGCAGGTGGAAGGCCGGCTGCGGGAGATCAAAACCGACGCCCGCATCCTGCGCTCGGTGAAAGGCGATGTGAGCCTGCCGCTGCTGCTGAGTGTGGGGCTGTTTGAAAGCGACAAGGTGGCCGCGGAACAGAACCACGACGACTGCGACCACGACCACGGTCATTGCGTGCATGACCACGGGAATGGCCCTGAGCATGACCACGCGGATGGTCACCAGCACGGGCACCACGACCACAGCAGCTGCGATCACGACCACGGCCATTGCGACCACGGCCATGCGGATGGCCACCAGCATGGGCATAGCCACGGCCACGATCACGGCAATCCGGATCACCTAGCGATCGAAGGGTTCACCTCGCTCTCGTTCAGCAGCGAAGGCCCCTTCGCCCTGCGCAAATTCCAGAACTTCCTCGACAACCAACTGCCCGCTGGTGTGTTCCGCGCCAAGGGCATCCTCTGGTTCAACGAAAGCGACAAGCGCCATGTGTTTCACCTGGCCGGCAAGCGCTTCTCGATCGACGACAGCGAGTGGGGTTCAGCCACCGAGCGCAAAAACCAGCTGGTGCTGATCGGCAAAAACCTCGACCATCCCCAGCTGCGCAAGCAGCTCCAGGCCTGTGTGGCCAAAGATGCAGGCAAAGGCTTCGCCTGAAGCGATACTGCAAGGAGCGGTTCCTCGGATTCAGCCCGGGGAGGCAACGAGGAAAGACCGGTGCAGGGCCTAGCCCCACTCCGGCACTGTCCCGCAGCTGTGATGAAGCAGGCTCCAGCTCGCTTCTCAGTCAGAACGCTCGCCGCTCCCAGATCCATTCACCCCCTCAGCACCGGCGCGGACCGGCCCTGCCCATGCCCACCAAGCTTTCCCGCTCCCTTCTGATCAGCAGCACAGCAGGCTTCGGCCTCAGCCTGCTTTCAGCCCTACCCGCCGGCGCCCATGGCAGCGCTGATGCCGGCGTGATGGCCGGGGCCCTGCACCCGCTGCTGGGCCTCGATCACCTGCTGCTGCTCGTGGGCGTGGGCCTGACGGCCGCTCGCGTCGGCCCACTGCTGCTGGGCTTTGCCCTGGGTGGCGCCGTGCTGGGCAGTGTGTTCGGCAGCTTCGGTGGTGGGCTTCCGGCGGCAGAAGTGCTGGCAGCCCTGGCCGTGAGTGCCGTGGGCGCAGCGCTGCTTCTGAGCGACAAGCTGCAGAAACCCCTGCCCGCACTGGCCAGTGTGCTGGGGAGCGCCGTTGCGGTGCACGCCATGCTCCACGGCCAAGAGGCCAGCGGCACCGCCAGCTGGTGGCTGGGTGCCCTGATGGCCTCGGCCCTCACCATCGGCTTGAGCTTCGCTGCAGGACGCCAGCTCAGCCTGCGCCAGAGCCAAGTGGCGGCTGGCCTTCTGGTGCTTCTCGGTGGTGTTTTGGCACTCGCACCTCTGTAACGGCAGCGATTGCAACACCAGCGCTGGACGATGCCGCTAGCGTGCAGTGAATCGCGTCCAGCGCCTTGGCCGATCTGCTCCTTCTCACTGCAGTGATCACCCTGGCGGGTGTGATCGCCTGGCTGGCGGCTGGCTCCGACGACGACAACGGTGGCGGCGGGCTGATGCAGCCTGTGCTGGTGCCCGTGCGCTCAAACCGTTATCGGGGTTGATTCCGCAGCCGAGCAACGCGGGCAGAGCGCGCGCACATTGAGCACACACTCCAGCAGGCGGAAACCGTGCAGGCCTGCCGCCTGCTCTCCAGCCGAGAGCACCGCTTCGCTCTCGAATTCCTCGGTGTGGCCGCAGCGCACACACACCAGGTGGTGATGGTCGCGGTGATCGTCGTCGCTGGCCAGTTCGAAGCGGCGCCCCCCCTCGGGCAACTCCAACTCCCGCAGCAGTTCCATCGAACTGAGCAAGCGCAGGGTTCGATACACCGTGGCCAGGGAGACACGCTCCTCCGCCCGCAGCAATCGCTGATGCACCTCTTCAGCGCTGAGATGGGTGCCTTCGCCTAAGCGCTCAAACAAAGACAACACGCGCTGCCGCTGCGGCGTGAGCCTCTGGCCGCGGCCATGCAGGCTGCTGCGCAGCGCCTCAGCGGGAAGATCGGGCGCCGGGACGGCAGGCATCAGCGAACGGTTGGCGCTGTTCTCAACAGTAACGCCTGTTGCGAACTGCCGCCAGATCAGCCCGGGCGGTGAGCGCCCCCAGTAAATCCGCCAGGGTGCTCACCAACCGGTAGCTGATCACCACTGCCAGCAACGGCGCTTCCGGCACCACCGCCGCCAGGCGGATCAACAGCACCGTTTCAAACACCCCCAGGCCGCCAGGAGCACCAGGCACCACCAAGCCAGACGTCCAGGCCAGGGCGAAGCCGGCCAGCCAGCCTCCCCAGCCGATCGCAAAGGAAAGATCAAACGCCTGCACGCAGCAGGCAAACCCTGCAAAACGCAGCAACACGAACACCAGCTCCGCCAGCAGGGGCGGCCAGGGATAGCCGGGCAAGGCCGCGGGCAAGTCCTCAGGCGCAGCATCAAGCAAGCCGCGCGACGCCAGTTGCCGGGCCCGCTGCTGCTCCAGCCGCAGCATCAGCGGATTGAGCCAGCGGGGCAGCAACACCAGAAGCGGCAGCAGGCACAGCAAGCCCAAACCGGCCTGCCAGCCCCCAAACGGCACCAGCGCCAGGGCGGCCACAGCCGCCAGCAGCGGATCCAGCAACACCGCCACCAACGCTTGGGGTGTGCGCATGGGCGGCGCCTGCACCGGCGACTCGGGGCTGGCTTGCGCCTGCAGAGCCCGCACCCGAGCCAGCAGATGCCACACGCCACCCGGCAGATACTTGCGCAGATTCGAAGCCAGGAAGAGCACCACAAGCGCACCCCAGCGGGGCTGTTGCCCCAGCCAGCGCAGCACCACGCCCCAGGCGGCCGCATTCGCCAGCAGGCTCAACAAACTGAAGCCCACACCCAACAGCAACCAGCACCAGCCCTGGGCATCCAGGCTCAGCTGCAGCAACTGACGGCCGTGACTGACCAGGGCCGCCAGTAGAAAACCAGCGCTGGCCAGCGTGACCCACAGGCGCGCGCCACCAGGCAGCGACAGCTCACGCCAACGGGGGATGTTGATCATGGGCGGTGCTGGGGTGACTTAACGCTTGGGGCCATCGCCGGCCCATCGAGGCCATCGTCGTCGACCAGGGCGAGCACAGCCCGTCGCAGCCTTGCCATCGAGATGGCGTGGCGCTCGGCCAGCTCCGCGAGATCGTCGGCTTCGGGCTTGCAGATCCAGCTGCCATCCGGGCGGCGCGAGCGCTTGATCCGCACCGGCCCCCAGGGGGTCTCCACCACGCCATGCTCGCGCGGCAGCGACCAGCGCTTCAGCAACTGCTCCCGCACCCCCAGGCTGCTGCCATGGCGCCACCACACCTGGCGCAGCGCCAAGGATTGCTCAGGCCGTGCAAGCACCGTGATCAAGCTGGCCGGCCGCCCCTTTTTCATCTGCAGCGCCTGGGCGAACACCTCGAGAGCCCCGGCCTGCCGCAACGCTTCCATCAAAAAGGCGAGATCCTCTCCACTGGCATCGTCGATCTGGGCCTGTTGCTGCAGCAGCATGTCCTGGCGCTCCCCGGAAGCAGGGAGCTGGGGCTGCGCCAGCACCAGGCGCAACAGGTTGGCGCGATCAAGCTGGCGCGTTCCCAGGCCCACCCCCACCGCTTCCGGCACCAGCGCGGGCGCCTGGCCGAAGCGATCCGCCAGGGCTGCCATCAGAGCCATGCCGGTGGGCGTGGTGAGCTCCGCCGGCGGAAACCCTTCACTGCTGGCCAGCGGCAGCTGCCGCACCCGCGCCAGCTCAAGCACAGCCGGAGCCGGCAGCGGCAGTTGCCCGTGGGCGGTGGCCACGCGGCCATGGCCGGCGGGAGGCGGCGTGCAGATCAGCTCAGAAACACCGAAATGCAGCAGACCAGCACACACACCCACCACATCCACCAAGGCATCGACCGCTCCCACTTCGTGGAAGTGCACCTGATCAGCCCCCGTGCCATGCACCGCAGCCTCCGCCTCCGCCAGCAGGCTGAACACCGCGAGCACCCGCTGCTTCAGCTGAGGCTCCAGGGGGGCCTCAGCCAGCTGCACGCGCAGATCACCCCAGTGGCGATGGGGCGGTGAAGGCTCGGTGAGCGCCACCTGCAGCTGCAGGCCGCGGAAGCCGGCGCTGCGCGTGGTCTGGATGTTGAGGCGGTAGGCATCGGCCAACCCCAGTGCCGCCATCGGTTCGTGAACCACCGATGGCGGCAGGCCCAGATCCAGCAAAGCCCCCAGCAGCATGTTGCCGGCGAGGCCCGTCGGGCAATCCACAAGAGCTAGCCGGGGCTGGGAGGGCATCACACCTGGGCCAGCAGGGTGTCGGCCTGCTGATCGAGTTCGCTGCGGCGTTGGCGCAACCACTGCTCCACCTCACGGCGGGCGCGGCGCTGCTCCTGCTGCGCTGTAGCCACGTCGTACCCGGAGAGGCCCCAAAGCCGGCCCAATAGGGCGCGGTCGTCGGCACCGCCGCGGGAACCGCCATACACCAGTTGTTCGGCGATCATCCCCGCCTGGAGCACGCGGCTCCAACGGCGCAGGTCTTCAAGAGCCAGCTTGGCGTGGGCCGGAGGCTCCAGCTGGGTGCTGCCGTTGGC
The DNA here is from genome assembly GCF_044369115.1 of Vulcanococcus sp. Taxonomy (GTDB): domain Bacteria; phylum Cyanobacteriota; class Cyanobacteriia; order PCC-6307; family Cyanobiaceae; genus Vulcanococcus. The sequence continues at coordinate 18,033 of NZ_JBIPMN010000009.1, forward strand.
ACGGAGACCCTCCCGCAGACAAGCCCGGCTGCCCACCAACACCTGTTTCACCGGCAGGTTGTTGTCTGCCGCCACCAAGAAGTGGCCGGCCTCATGAATGGCGATGCGGCGCAAGCGGGCCGCACCAATCCCCGCCGGCAGGGCTTCAGCCAGCAGATGGCCCCCCAGGCCACCAAAGCGTGCTGCATCCACGGTGAGCGCCACCATGCCGCCACCAGCAGCCAGGGCAATCAACCAGGGCGACAAACCGAGCGGTGGTCCGACCACCGCCAGCACCGTGACAGCCGCAACAGCCGCACCAGCCGAAACAGCAGCCGTTGAGCCCTGATCAGACCCCGGGAAGCGCTCCGGAGCCGCCATGGTCAGCGGCGCCCGCCGCGACCGGGACCGCGCCCCTTGCCAGCCCGTTGGGGCACAGGCGCGATCACTTCGTGCTGCTCGAGCTGCAGCTGCTGGCCGTGACGGCGCAGATCGAGGGAGACGAAATGGCGCAGGTGCTCGGGAGCGATTTCTCCGCGCAACTGCAATTTGAAGGGTGTGGGCCGGGAGCCATCCGCGCGAGGCTGCTGGCGGATCTTCACCACCAGATCGCCATCCTCAGGGCGGGTGTAAATCAGCTCACCACGGACCGAGAAATAGCCATCGCCCTCGGGCAGGTCATCGGTGGGGGCCGCGGCGGCCTCCGCATCGGCAGCGCTTTGGGTGGCGATCTCGGTGGCCGCCAAGGTGCTGGGCTCCCACACGCCAACGAGCTGCAGGTGCAGCTTCTCGGGGTCGCGGAAACGGGGGTAAGCCACCCACAGATGGGGCTTGCTCAAGTCGAGATGGCGGCGCATCAGGGTGAGCACGCGGCCGAGCACCACGGCTTCGATCTCGGTGCCGTCTTCGGCTTGCAGGGTGCCGCGGGTGAGCTGTTCAGGGTCTACGGGCACATAGGTCCCCCGCACCACACCGATGGCCCGGTACTGCATCGGTTCGGTGACCGGTGAAATGGGGTGCTGACGCATCGTGGCTGAAACCCTCTGGGCGCTCGTGGTGTCCATGGCCCGGCCGCCAATGTAACCAGCCCTTGCCATGGCCCCAGACTGAGGGCCATCCACGCGCCGCACCATGCCGCCTCGCGCCAGCATCAATGCCCGAGGGCTGCTGCTCAGCCTTGGTGCGGTCGCTGTGGTTGGCGGTTCGCTGGCTGGTGGCTGGTGGCTGGGGCAACACAGCCGGGGAGCCAACACCAGCAGTTCTCAGGCGGCTGTGGAACGGCAGGCAAATCAATTGCGGCAACGCCTGGCCGAGGGCACAGCCAGCGAGGCCGAGCAGCAGCGGCTGGTGCAACTGCTGCTGGTGTTGAACCAACAGGAGGAAGCAACCGTTCTGCTGGAACAACTCGCCGACCAGCAACCGAAACGCTGGCAGTTGCGGCTGCTGCTGGCGGAACTGCATCGCAACACCAACAACCGCAGCGCGGCTGAGCGGGAACTGCGGCAGCTGCTCAACCTCAGCCCCGATCGGATCGAAGCCCTGCAGCTGATGACGCTGCTGCAATTGGAGCAGGGGCGGGGCAACGAAGCCCAGGCTCAGCTCAAGGCCCAGATCGAGAAGGCGAGCAAACCGGCCGTACAGCCTCAAGTGCTGCCCCTGGGGTTGCTTCTCGGCGATCTGCAGCAACGGATGGGGCAAAACGCCGCAGCCGGCGCCACCTACACCAAACTCTCCACCGACTTCCCGCGCGATCCGAGGCCGCTCCTGGCGCTAGCCCTGCTGCGCCAGGAGCAGGGCGACCCGAAGGCGGCTCAGGAGGCGTTAGCCCAGGCCCGCATCCGCCAACCCGGCAGCAAGGACAGCCGCCTCGATCGGGTCGCCGCCAGCTGGGGCATCAGCAGTTTGCGGCAGGCCAAACCCGCCACTGGGGCCCCGCCGGATCAGCGTGGCCCTGTCCCTCAGGTCACTAAGGAGCCTTCACCTGAGATGACGGCCCCGGAGCCTGAGCTGCGTTCAGCTCCTTGAGGGCGGCATCGACAGCATCACCCGGGGGGGTGGCGTCGTCCATCGCCGTGCCGCGACGGATCTTGTTCATCAGATCAATGGGGTTGGTGCTGTCGAGGATGGAACCCTGTTTCGACGTGCCGTTGCTGCCGCCCGGGCCATAGTCGTAAATCTGTTTTTCTTGGGTCGACATGCCCCAGGAGCTGTAGTCAGCTCTGGCGGCCTGAGCGCTGACGCCAAGCACCGTGAACGCTAAGAGCCCGGCGCAGGCCGCAGCGCTGTGCCGAAGGGGGGAAGGGCGTCCCATCACCGTCCTGTGCGATCGCATGGTGGGAATCGTAGGAGGGCTATCCGGCGGTGGGGGAGGCTGGGGCGGTGGGATGCGAGCGGCATCCACAACCGGATATCCCTGGATATCCCAACCTGGAGCGCATCCAATCGGTACACCCCGCGGCATCCCACCTATGCGCATCGCCAGCTGGAACGTGAACTCTGTGCGCACGCGGCTTGATCAGGTGCTGGCCTGGCTACAGCAGCAGCAACCAGAGGTGCTCTGCCTGCAGGAAACCAAGGTGGCTGACGAACTCTTTCCCCACAGCGCCTTCGAACAACTGGGCTACAGCTGTGCCATCAGTGGTCAAAAGGCGTACAACGGCGTCGCCCTGATCAGCCGTCTGCCAATGGACGATATTCAGATCGGCTTCACCGCTCTGCTGCCGCACGACGCAGAAGCCCCCGGCCTCAGTGAACAGAAACGGGTGATCAGCGCCCTGATCGATGGGGTACGCGTGCTCAACCTCTACGTGCCCAACGGCAGCTCACTCACCAGCGAGAAATACGCCTACAAGCTGGAGTGGCTCGCTTGCCTGAAGCGCTACCTCGCGGAGCAGGAGCAGCAGGGCGAGCCTCTGTGCATGGTGGGCGACTTCAACATCGGCCCTGAAGCGCGCGATCTGCACGATCCAGAGCGATTGAGCGGCGGAATTATGGCGAGCGAGGCGGAGCGCCAGGCCCTCAATAACGCCCTGGCAGGCCGCCTGACAGACGTTTTTCGTGTGTTCGAGCCCAGCAGCGGCCACTGGAGCTGGTGGGATTACCGCAGTGGCGCTTGGGATCGCGACCAGGGATGGCGTATCGATCACATCTACCTCTCGGAAGACCTGCTGGATTGCGCCACTGGATGCATCATCGACAACAGCCCTCGGGGCAACATCCAACCGAGCGATCACGCACCTGTGGTGGTAAACCTTGCCTGGGACGAGAGCGAGGAGAGCTCAGACAACTGGGACTGACCGTTCTGCAGCGCTCAAACCACGACAACCTCAGCCGGCAACTCCACCCCTTCGGCACGAAGTTCCACCTTGCGCCGCAGCGATTCGCCACAGGTTTTAGGCGTTGGGAACAACTTGCCCGGATTGGCCAAGCCCTCAGGGTCGATCGCGCGGCGCACCAGCTGCATCGTGGCCTGATCATCGGCGCTGAACATCCAATCCATGTAGCAACGTTTATCGCTGCCGACGCCGTGCTCGCCACTGATGCTGCCCCCAGCAGCGATGCAGAGGCGCAGGATGTCTGCGCCGAGGGCCTTCACCCGTGTGTTCACCCCCTCCTCACCAGCGCGGTAGAGGATGAGGGGGTGCAGATTGCCGTCGCCAGCATGAAACACGTTGGCCACGGCGAGGCCATGCTCTGCGCTGAGCCGATCGATGGCTGCCAACACACCAGGAAGAGCTGTGCGGGGCACAACGCCGTCTTGCAGGTAGTAGCTGGGGAATTGGCGCCCCAAGGCTGAGATCGCACTCTTGCGGCCTTTCCATAGCCGTGCCCGCGCCTCCTCGCTCCAGGCCTCGCGCACCGCGCCGGCGCCAGCCTCTAGGCACAAGCGGCTGGCGATCTCCACCGATTCCTTCACCTCCAGTGGATGGCCATCGAGCTCGATCAGGAGCACCGCCGCGGCCTCGCGCGGATATTCATCCACCCCAAAAAAATCATCCACAGCCTGGATGCAGGGGTTATCCATCATTTCCATGCCCGCCGGCAGCACGCCGGCTCCGGTGATCAGGCGAACCGCCTGACCGGCCGCCTCCATCGAAGCGAAATCCGCCAGCAGCACCGCCACGGTTTCCGGGGTGCGGAGCAGCCGCAGCGTGACCGCCGTGGCAATCCCGAGCGTTCCCTCACTACCGATAAACACCCCACGCAGATCCAGGCCCGGCATCTCCGGCATGCCACCGCCCAGGGTGGTGATCGAACCATCGGGCAGCACCACCTCCATTGCGAGCACGTGGTTGCTGGTGACGCCGTATTTGAGGCAGTGCACGCCACCGGAGTTCTCGGCCACGTTGCCGCCGATGCTGCAGGCCACCTGGCTGGATGGATCCGGGGCGTAATAGAAGCCGTCGCCCGCAACGGCCCGGGTGACCCAACTATTGATCACCCCCGGCTGCACGGTGATCCGTTCATTGGCCAGATCCACCTCCAGCACCTTGCGCATGCGGCTGGTGGCGATCACCAGAGCGGGCTGCTCCGCCAGTGCACCACCGGAGAGGCCAGTGCCGCTGCCGCGGGCGATGAAAGGCACGTGGAGCTCGGCGCAGAGCTTCACCACAGCCGCCACCTGCTCGGTGGTTTCCGGCAACACCACCAGAGGAGGCTGATGGCGGTTGAGGGTGAGGCCGTCGCAGTCGTAAGCCAGCAACTCCTGACGCTTGGACACCACAGCCCGAGGCGGCAGCAAGGGCCGCAGGCGGCGTTCAAGCAAGCCCCAGTCAGGCGTCACAGGGTCGAGCGGTGGTGGAAAGACCTTAACGAGAGTTCCACCGCTGGACTCCCGGGCCTGCAATTGCGTAAGGATGGTGCGCTCAAGCTCCCGTCTTCGGATTCCGTTTTGACCTCGGCACCTGTTTCGGCTCCCGTGCACAACACCACCCGGTCCCAGGAACTGTTCGGTGCCGCGCAGACGTTGATGCCCGGTGGCGTGAGCTCTCCGGTGCGCGCCTTCCGCTCCGTGGGCGGGCAGCCGATCGTGTTCGACCGCGTCAAGGGCGCCTACGCCTGGGATGTGGATGGCAACCGCTACATCGATTACATCGGCAGCTGGGGCCCTGCCATCTGCGGCCATGCCCACCCTGAGGTGATCAGCGCCCTGCACGAGGCGCTCGAGAAGGGCACCAGCTTCGGCGCGCCCTGCGCTCTGGAAAACAAGCTGGCCGAGATGGTGATCGATGCCGTGCCGTCGGTGGAGATGGTGCGCTTTGTGAACAGCGGCACCGAGGCCTGTATGTCGGTGCTGCGCCTGATGCGCGCCTTCACCGGCCGCGAGAAGATCATCAAGTTCGAGGGCTGCTACCACGGCCACGCGGACATGTTCCTGGTGAAGGCCGGCTCCGGTGTGGCCACCCTCGGCCTGCCCGACTCCCCGGGCGTGCCGCGCACCACCGCCGCCAGCACCCTCACCGCGCCTTACAACGACCTGGAGGCGGTGAAGCAGCTCTTCGCCGAGAACCCCGGTGAGATCGCCGGCGTGATCCTCGAGCCGGTGGTGGGCAACGCTGGTTTCATCACCCCTGAGCCCGGCTTCCTCGAGGGCATCCGCGAGCTCACCAAGGAGAACGGTGCGCTGCTGGTGTTCGACGAAGTGATGACCGGCTTCCGCATCAGCTACGGCGGCGCCCAGGCCAAGTTCGGCATCACCCCCGACCTCACCACCATGGGCAAGGTGATCGGCGGCGGCCTGCCCGTGGGCGCCTACGGCGGCCGGGCCGACATCATGAGCATGGTGGCCCCAGCCGGCCCGATGTATCAGGCCGGCACCCTCAGCGGCAATCCGCTGGCGATGACCGCCGGCATCAAGACCCTCGAGCTGCTGAAGCAGCCCGGCAGTTACGAGCGCCTCGAGGCGATCACCAAGCGCCTGATCGAGGGAATCCTTGATGCAGCTCGCAGCGCCGGCCTGCCGATCACCGGCGGTTCGATCAGCGCCATGTTCGGCTTCTTCCTCTGCGAAGGACCCGTGCGCAACTTCGAGGAGGCCAAAGCAGCCGACACCGTGCGCTTCGGCAAGCTGCACCGCGCCATGCTCGAGCGCGGCATCTACCTGGCCCCCAGCGCCTTCGAGGCCGGCTTCACCTCCCTGGCTCACTCCGACGAGGACATCGACACCACCATCGCCGCCTTC
>NZ_JBIPMN010000126.1:0-7942 GCF_044369115.1 Vulcanococcus sp.
TGAAGCCAGCTGCACAACGGGCACAGTTGTGATTGCCTTCTGGTAGGGCTGCGTTGCACTGCCTTTGCAGCTGCATCTGCCCATGCCTGCTCATGCCCCAACGCCCTGCTGGCTCCACCGCGGTTGCCGCATCCAGCTGATCGGCTATCCCCGCTGCGAAGGTGCCTATCTGATCCAGCACTGCAGCGGAGCCGTGCTCGGTCGTTCGGCCAGCCTGGCGGCCGCCCGCCAGCTGATCGACGAACAGATCCCCCTGTTGCGCCAACGGTTGGCAGCCGCAGCCTGAGTCTGAAGGCTGGTGTCAAGCTGGACCGGATCCGCGCCATCCCGTGTGACGACCTCCGTGCTCCTGTGCGGTTACTACGGCGAGCACAACCTCGGAGACGATGCGCTGCTGGCGGCTCTGCTGGCGCAGCTCCCGCCGTCGGTCAAACCGCTGGTCACCGCGTTTGATCAAGAGCAGATCAGGCAACAGCATGGCGTCGCCTGCGTGAACCGCCGCAGTCTTCGTGCAGTGCTCGACGGTTTGAGCCGATGCCGTGTTCTGGTGCTCGGCGGCGGCAGCCTGCTCCAAGACTCCACCAGCTTCCGCAGCCTTCTTTATTACGCGGCTCTGATCACGGCCGCCCGCTTGCAGGGCAAGCCGGTGCTGCTGTGGGCCCAGGGGCTTGGCCCCTTGCGGCGTCGTCGCAGTCGTGCACTGGTGCGTTTGCTGTTGCCGCTGGCCACAGCCATCTCCTGGCGCGATTCCGCCTCTGCTCAGTTATCGCGGCAGCTTGGTGTGGCGGCACCCCATGGCACCGATGCGGTTTGGAGCCTGCCGCGGCAGCATTGGCTGGGGCTGGGAGGCCCCATCGTGGTGTGCTGGCGCCCCACCCCTCATCTGCAGGGCCAGGCCTGGAATCCTTATCTGCAAGCCCTCGAGGATCTGGCGGAGCAGACCCAGCGTGAGGTGATCTGGCTGCCCTTCCACCGCGATCAGGATCAGTCGCTTTTCGATCACTTGCGGCAGCAGGGTTTGGTGGGTGCCGCCCTTGCGCGGCGCAGCCGTGTGGTGGAGGCCACCACCCCCAGCGAAGCGATGGCCCTGTTCCGCAGTGCATCGCTGGTGCTGGCGATGCGGCTGCATGCCCTGATCCTGGCCGCCCTCGCCGGCAGCCCAGTGAGTGCTCTGAGCTACGACCCGAAGGTGCAGGCCTGTGCCACCGAGCTCGGCTGCGGCTGCATTGATCTGGCGGATGCTTCTCCCGCTGCAGCTGCTGTGCTGGGCAGCTGGCTGGAAGCCTTTGAGCATCCGCCTGCACTGGCCTCCCTCCAAGCGATGGCTCAAGCCACAGCCCTGCATCGCGCGTTGCTCACCAGCCTCGAGGCCTGAGCATGAAGGCGATTGGCTACAGCAGTGAGCGGATCAGCACAGATGTCGACTGTTTGCTCGACATCACCCTGCCGGATCCCTCCCCAATGGATCACGACTTGTTGGTGGCCGTGGAGGCCGTGAGCGTGAATCCTGTGGATACCAAGGTGCGTTGCCGCGAGCAGCCCGCCCCCGGTGCCTGGCGGGTGCTTGGCTGGGATGCCGTGGGCACGGTGGTGTCAAGCGGCTCAGGGGTGAACGGCTTTGCGCCTGGGGATCGGGTTTGGTACGCGGGTGCGCTGCAGCGGCCTGGTTGCAATAGCAGCCTGCACTGCGTGGATTACCGTTTGGCTGCGCACGCTCCTCAGAGCCTCAGCGCGGCGGAAGCCGCTGCACTCCCGCTCACGGCGATCACCGCCTGGGAGCTGCTCTTTGATCGCCTGAAGCTGCCGCGCCGCGGGCAGAGCGACCAGCGTCAGAGCCTGCTGGTGGTGGGGGCAGCCGGTGGGGTTGGCTCGATCCTGGTGCAGTTGGTACGTCTGCTTACCGATGTCGAGTTGGTGGCCACCGCCTCCAGGCACGAGAGCCAGGTCTGGCTACGAGAGCTGGGGGTGGAGCATGTGGTGGATCACCACGCTTCGCTGGCGGATCAACTGGCGGGGCTGTCTCTGCCGCCGCTGCGTTCGGTGATCAGCCTGAACCACACCGGTGATCACTTCCAGCAGCTGGTGGATCTACTCGAGCCCCAGGGTGCGTTGGCGTTGATCGATGACCCGCCGCCCCAAGCGATTGACGTGCTGGCTCTAAAGCGCAAAAGCCTCTCCCTGCATTGGGAGTTGATGTTTACCCGTTCGCTGTTCAACACGCCGGATATGGCACGCCAAGGCGAGCTGCTTGGCGAGCTGGCCTCAATGGTGGATCGCGGCTGGATTCGCACGACCGCAGCAGAGCCTTTCGCTCCGATCGATGCCGCCCATCTCCGCGCCGCCCATCGCCAGCTGGAGAGCGGCCGAACAGTGGGGAAGCTGGTGCTCAGCGGCTGGAGTTAAGGGCTGCCGACACAGCGCTCAAACCGTTGCATTGCCTACCGAAGCCAGGCTGCGCAAGCTGGTGAACTGGCGCCATGAGCAGTTCCCTCCTGATCTCCCGCGAACGCCTTGCGCAGCTGAACCAGCTGCAGGACGGACCTGCCTGGTTCCAGCTCAGTGGCCATCTGCTGGTGATCGTGGTGGCCGGGGTGCTTTGGCGTCAGCCGCTGTTGCCTTTGTGGTTACGACTGCCCTGCCTCCTTCTGAGTGGGGTAGGCCTGGCCACCTGTTTTGCGGGCCTGCACGAGTGCTGTCATCGCACGGCTTTCCGCTCCAAAACCACCAACGACCGTGTGGCCTGGTTGATGGGGCTCTTGAGCTTCTACAACGCCACCTTTTATCGCCGCTATCACCAATGGCATCACCGCTTTACCCACCAGCCCGGCCTGGATCCAGAACTCGATGACCCCGTTCCCACCACGCCGATCGGCTACGCCCTGGAAATCAGTGGAATCACCTGGTGGCTCGGCAAAGTTCGCGGCTATCAGCGGCTGCTGTTTGGGGATCTCTCCCAATTTCCCTATCTCAGCCCTGAGCTGATTCCTCATGTGCGTCGCTCGGTACGCCAGCAGTTCGTGCTGTACGCGATCGCTTTGGCTGCGTCGTTTTGGCAGGCCAATGGGTTTCTGCTGTGGTCGTGGCTGTTGCCACTAGCTGTGGGACAACCGTTTCTGCGGGTGGTTCTGCTTGCGGAGCACAGCGGCTGCAGTTTCAGCGCTGATGGCCTCGCCAATACCCGCACCACCCTCACCGTTGCGCCGGTGCGCTGGTTGATGTGGAACATGCCGTTCCACGCGGAGCATCATCTCTACCCTTCGTTTCCGTTCCACGCCCTCGCGCAGGCGCACCTGGAGCTGGCGCCTCGGCTGCAGCATCTCGACAACGGCTACCTCGCTGTGCATCGCCAGTTGCTCCAGCGGTTGACCAGCCTCGCTCCCTCGCCATGAGCGCTGTTCAACATCGGCACTTTGCCCTCGGCTCTGTGCACCTGCAGTGTGGCCGCCGCATCGAGGACGCCCGCATCGGCTATGTGCAGATCGGCGATCTCAACCGGGATCGCACCAATCTGGTGCTCATCCCCACCTCCTATGGCGCCAGGCCTATGGATCTGGCTTGGCTGGCGGGGCCGGTGCTTGATCCATCGCGATGGTGCATCGTGATCGCCGGCATGTTTGGCAATGGTGATTCGTCCAGCCCCAGCCACGGTGGCATGGGTCTGGCGGAGCAGGGTTGGCTCGTGAACCACCGCGACAACACCTTCGCCCAGCGACGGTTTCTAGCCGAATGCTTCGGCGTGGAAACCCTGCCGCTGATCTTCGGCTGGTCGATGGGCGCGCAGCAGGCCTACCAGTGGGCCGTCGACGTTCCCGATCAGGTGCAACGGCTGTGCTGCGTCTGTGGAACCAGCCGCACCTCGCCCCATAACCGCCTGTTCTGCCTGAGCCTCCGCCAGGCCCTCACGGCCGATGCCAGCTGGACCGGATCGGGTTTCGATGGGGTGCCGGAGCAGGGGCTGCGCACCTATGCGTTGATCTATGCGAGCTGGGCTGCCTCTCAGCCGTTCTTCAAAACCTTGGAGCAGTCGGTGGAGGAGTACGTGGAGCAGCAGTGGTTGCCCCACTACCGCCGCCACGACCCCCGCGATCTGATCGCCATGCTCGATACGTGGCTCGCCCATGATGTGGCGCCTGGCCGCGACCTTCAGGGGGCCCTCGCCGGCATTCAAGCGCGTACCGCCGTGGTGGCTTGCAATCGTGACCTCTATTTCACGGTTGACGACATGGCCGCCGATGCCGCTGCGATTCCCGGTGCGCAATTCCATGTGATCGATTCGCTGCTCGGTCATCGCGCGGGTAATCCCCACAGCAGCCCTGCTGAGCAGCAGCACTTGCGCCGAATCGTGGATCAGCTGCTCGACAGCTGACCGCCAGAACTCCATGACCGATCTGACCAGCCTTGCCCGCGAGAGTGGCGTTCGCTTTCTGCTGTTCTCCTTCACCGATTTGTTCGGGATCCAGCGGGCCAAGTTGGTTCCTCTTGCCGCGGTGACCGGGATCAGCCGCGACGGGGCTGGTTTTGCCGGCTTTGCCGCCTGGCTTGAGCTCAGCCCCGCCGATGGCGATGTGATGGCGATCCCCGATCCCCGCAGCTTCACGCCCTTGCCGTGGCAAAGCGACGTGGCCTGGGTCGCCACCGAACTCACGCTCAATGGGGCGCCGATGGAGCAGTGTCCGCGGCGGGTGCTGCAGCGGCAGATTCAACGGGCAGCAGCGCTCGGCTACGAGCTGCGTAGCGGCGTGGAGGCTGAATTCTTCCTGTTGGATCCCAGCGGCGATGCCGTAGCAGATCGCGCCGATACCCAGGAGAAGCCCTGTTACGACCAGCTGGCCTTGATGCGCCGCTTTCCGCTGGTGTCAGCCCTGATGGATGGCATGGAGCAGCTGGGGTGGGGGCCCTATCAGGCTGATCACGAAGACGCCAACGGCCAGTTCGAACTCAACTGGACCTATGCCGATGCGCTGACCACCGCTGATCGTCATGCCTTTTTCAAGGTGATGGTGAAGTCGCTGGCAGAGCGCGAGGGGCTGCGGGCTTCGTTCATGCCCAAACCGTTTCAGGAGCTGACCGGCAACGGCTGCCATACGCACATTTCACTCTGGGACCAAGCCGGCCGCAACGCTTTTCACGATCCAGCCGGAGAGCTGGGGCTCTCTGATCTCGCTTATCACTTCCTCGCTGGACTGCTTCACCATGCACCGGCGCTCGCCTGCCTCACCAATCCCACGGTGAACAGCTACCGGCGGCTTGCGGCGCCTCCCACCGCTTCCGGTTCCACCTGGAGCCCAGGCGGCATCAGCTATTGCGGCAACAACCGAACCCACATGGTGCGCATTCCCGACGATCAGCGACTGGAATTGCGGTTGCCGGATGGTGCCGCCCATCCCTACCTGCTGCAGGCCGCCGTGCTGGCGGCAGGGCTCGATGGCATTGAGCGCCAGCTCGATCCCGGCCCCCGCCACGACAACGACAACTACGCCGCTCCTCTGCCGGATGGCGCCTTTGGCCGATTGCCCCGTGATCTGGGGGAAGCACTCGATGCCTTCGCTGCGGATCAGCCCTTGCGGAGCGGCCTTGGGGAAGGCTTCTGCGGGTCTTATGAACAGCTGCGGCGCCGCCAATGGGGCCGGTTTCGAGCTCAGCTCACCACTTGGGAGCGCCAGGTAGGGCTGGATGGCTGAACGGTCCGTGCCGGTATTTCTACCGATGGTGCCCGCCTGATCGCCACGCGACGCTCTGGCCGTTGGTTGCTCGGCGTGCAGCATGGCCTCTCAACCGGTGCTGATCGGTGCCCTCGGTGGCACGATTCATCAGCTCAAAGCCAGTGGTGGCGAGCTGTTTCAAGTGTGCTTCCAGGGCACCTGCCTCTACTGCGACAGCTTGCATGTGGGCATGGCGCACCTCAATCGTATGGAGCGTGCTACCAGGAAAGAAGCGGCCTGAAGGCCATTGACTCTCTCCACAGGGCAGCGTGTGCTGCTGCCCGTGCGTCAGTACTACGTGCAGACCGATAGCCGGATCCCCGGCCAGGCCTACCGCATGTGTTTTTCCAGCACCTGCGCCATGGCGGTGAAGTATCTGCGGCCTGAGGCCCTCAAGGGCACCAACGCTGACGACACCTATCTGCACACCGTGCGCCGCTACGGCGACACAACCTCAGCTCTCGCTCAGATTCGGGCCTGTGCCGATTACGGGGTGATCGCCCGCTACCGCACCAACGGCGATCGCGCCTCGCTCGAGGCTGAGCTGAAGGGGGGCTATCCCGTGGCAACGGGCTTTCTGCACCACGGGCCCTCATCGGCTCCACGCGGCGGCGGCCACTGGATCCTTGCAGTGGGGTTCGAGCCAGGCTCCGGGATCTTCAACGATCCCTATGGCGAACTCGACACCATCAACGGCGGCTATGTGCGGGTGGGATCCGGCGGCCACAACGTGGTCTACAGCTGGCGCCACTGGCTGCCGCGCTGGGAGGTGGAAGGGCCCGGTAGCGGCTGGCTGATGACCTTCAGGCGCTCGGATGGTCAGCCGCCAGCCGCTTGAGGCTGGTGAGAACCTCCTGGCTGTGACCGCTGGGTCGCACCGCTACCCACGTTTCCCGTAGCACTCCCTCGGGATCGATCAGGAACGTATGGCGCTGCGAGAAGGGCGAAATCCAGCTGCCATAGGCCTTGCTCACGGAACCGCCGGGATCGGAGAGCAGGGGGTAGGTCAGCGCCTCGCTCCCGCAGAACTCGGCGTGTGATTCAGCGCTATCGGCACTGATGCCCACCACGTCGGCTCCGGCGTGATGGAATGCTTCGAGATCGCGCTGGAAGCCGCGCGCCTCGATCGTGCAGCCTTCCGTGAAATCGCGCGGATAGAAGTAGAGCACCAGCCAGCCGCCGGCAAAGTCGCTGAGGCTGCGCTGCGCGGCTTCAGCTTCGCCACTGCTGCTAGGCACCACGCCCTGCAGCGTGAAATCGGGAGCGGGTTGATCAAGGGCGGGCAGAACCCCTCCAATGCAAAAGGCCTGCCGGGGTAAACCCAGCAGGCCCAGTGCGGCGATGGAGAGTCCGCTCAGAACCTGGCGGCGCTGCATCGTGTTGAATCCGGTTGATCAGATCTTGGCCAGGTTGATACCCAGCTCTTTGGCGTAGGCACCCAGGCCTTTCTTCTGGATGGTTTTTAGGGCGCGGGTGGAGACGCGCAGCTTCACGAAGCGGTTCCCTTCTGCCCACCACAGACGACGCTCTTGAAGGTTCACCTGCTGGAGCTTTTTGGTCCGCACGTGGGAGTGGGACACGGCCATGCCGTTGTTGGCGCGCTTGCCGGTGAGTTGGCAGACCCGGGACATGACCGACCGTTCAAAGGATGTTGACGACTCGACTCCGCTTGGAGCCAAGGCAAAAGCTTATCAGCCGGGCTTCTCCCCCACCATCTGAAGGGTTCGTGTGGGAAAGGCGAAGGCAATCCCTGCATGGGCGAAGCAGCGCATGATCTCCAGGTTGATGCGCTGCTGCACATCCATCGCTCGGTTGAAATCATTGGTTGGCACGTAGTACACCAGCTCGAAATCAAGGCTGCTGTCGTTGAAGCTGACGAAATGGCAGCGGTCAAAGCTGGCATCAGCACCGGCGTTCACGATGGTTTCGAGCATGGGTGGGATGCGCTGCAGCTGCTCCACAGGGGTGTCGTAGCAGACCCCCAGGCGCACGATCAGACGCCGGCGTTGCATCTCGCCAAAATTCGCCACCACAGCTCCAGTGAGAGCACTGTTGCTCATCACGATCGCTTCACCATTGATGCTGCGCAGGCGGGTGCTCCTCACCCCCACTTTCTCCACCGTGCCCCAAACCTGACCCACCTGGATCAATTGGCCCGGTTGAAAGGGTTTATCCAGCAGGATCGTGATGTATTCAAAAAACTGGGAGACTGGTTCCTTCAAGGCCAGGCCGGCTCCGAT